>NZ_JBJHAL010000017.1:0-94941 GCF_054050995.1 Blastococcus sp. SYSU DS1021
CCCCCCCCCCCCCCCCCCCCCCCCCCCCCCCCCCCCCCCCCCCCCCCCCCCCCCCCCCCCCCCCCCCCCCCCCCCCCCCCCCCGGCGCCCCCCCCCCCCCCCCCCCCCCCCCCCCCCCCCCCCCCGCGGGCCAGCGGTCACCCGCCTCCGGTCGCCGCCTGCTGGGCCTGCTGGTAGGCCGTCACGGCCTCCTGCAGGTCGGCCAGCGCCTGCCCCTGGGCGGCGAAGTCACCGGACCGCTGGGCGGTGGCCAACGCCTCGAGCGCGGCGTTGATGTCCTGGACGGCCTGCTCCATGTCCGGCGTGGCCGGCAGACCGTCCGTGCCGTCCGGCGGGATCGGCACGTCGGTGGGATCGGCCGGCTGCTCCACGCCGGGGTTGTCCTCCCCCTGCTCCGCCTCGGTCGGCACCCCGTCGGCGTCGGACGCGACCACCCCTGCGCCGTCGCCGAACACCTGGTCCAGCGCCTCGGAGAGGGTGTTGGCGTAGCCGATGCGGTCACCGAAGTTGACCAGCACCCGCTGCAGCAGCGGGAAGCCGCCCTCCCCGGTGCTCTCCACGTAGAGCGGCTCCACGTAGAGCAACCCGGCGTCACCGATCGGCAGCGTCAGCAGGTTGCCGAACACGGCAGCGGAGTTCTGGCTGTCGAACAGCGTGAGGTCGGGCCGCACCTGGTTGTTCGTGATGAACGCGTTCTGCACCTGCCCGGGACCCCGGAACGGAGTGTTGCCGGGTAGCTGCAGCACCTGGAGTGCGCCGTAGGTCTCCGGCGCACTCGACGCCGAGACGAACGCCGACAGGTTCTCCCGTTGGAAGGCGTTCAGCGCACTGGTCAGCTGGAACGTCGCCTCGTCGTCACCTGGTCGCTGGGCCAGGATGTAGTACGGCGGCTGGTTCTCCTCGATGTTCCGCGTCGGGTCGTCGGGGATCTGCCACCGGTCGCTGCCCTCGTAGAAGGCGATCGGGTCATCGACGTGGTAGCGGGTCAGGATGTCCCGCTGCACCTTGAACAGGTCCTCCGGGTACCGGACGTGGCTGATCAGTTCGTCGCTCATCTCGCTCCTCGGCTCGACCACGCCGGGGAACGCCTTCATGAAGGTCTGGAGGACCGGGTCCTCCTCCTCCCAGGCGTACAGCGTCACCGTGCCGTCGTAGGCGTCGACGGTGGCCTTCACCGAGTTGCGGATGTAGTTCACCGTCTCGTTCGGCAGCGCGGTCGTCCCGGTGCCGGTGAGCGCGTCCGCCACCGCCTCGCCGAGCTGCATCTGCTCGGAGTAGGGATAGGAGTCCGACGTCGTGTAGGCGTCGAGGATCCAGGTCACCCGGCCGTCGATCACCGCGGGGTACGGGTCGCCGTCGACCTCCAGGAAGGGCGCCGCCTTCTCCACGCGTTCGCGCGGGTCCCGGACGTAGAGGACCTTCGACTCCTCGTTCACCGCGCTGGAGAGCAGGAAGTTGCGCTCGCGGTAGTAGATCGCGTACGTCAGCTGCCGGAAGAAGCTGCCGACCGAGACACCGCCCTCGCCGTCGTAGGTGTTGTTGATCTGCCGATCCTCGGATCCGCCCTCCGGCAGGTCGAACTCCCGCGGCGCGCTGCCCTCCGGAGCCCCGACCACCGAGTAGTCCTGGATCAGCTCGCCGTAGTAGATCCGGCTCTGCTCGACCGGGATGTTCCCCCGGGTCGGCAGGTCGCCGGTGGTGAAGTTCGGCTCGCCGCCCTCGGAGCCGGCCACGACCTCGTTCGCCGGAGCGGCGACGAAGCCGTGCCCATGGGTGTAGACGGTGTGCCGGTTGATCCAGGTGCTCTGGTTCTCCGACAGCCCGGCGCTGTCCAGCTCGCGCACCGCCACGACGTAGTCCCCGGTCTCGCCGTCGATGGTGTAGCGGTCGATGTCGAGCTTCTCGGGGAAGCCGTACACGTTCCGGATCTGCTGGCGGGCCGTGAACGTGTCGGTCAGGACGTTCGGGTCGAGCAGCCGGGCGTTCGGGATGGTCTCGGTGTCGTTCCGCAGCTCGGCCAGCGCGACGTCGGGGTCCACCTCGTTGCCGGTGGTCTCCTGCGCGTACTGGACGTAGTCGATGTCGTCGAGACCGTAGGCCTCCCGGGTCGACTGGATGGCCCGCTCGATGTAGTCGGCTTCCTTCTCGTTGGCGCTCGGGTTGACGACGAACTGCTGGACGATCGCCGGGTAGGCCACGCCGATGACCAGGCTGGAGACCAGGAGCAGCACGAGGGCCGCGGCCGGCAGCAGGAAGTTGCGGACGACGATGTTGGCGAAGAACGCCAGGGCACACACGGCCGCCACGAAGACCAGGATCGTCTTGGGCGTCAGCAGCGCGTTGACGTCGGTGTAGCTGGCACCGGTGAAGACGCCACCGCGGTTGGAGTAGACCAGCCCGTAGCGGTCCAGCCAGTAGGCGACGGCCTTGAGGGCGAGGAAGAAGCCCAGCAGCACCGACAGCTGCACCCGCGCCGCGGCGGTCAGCTTCTGCCCGGGCGTCTGCAGCCGCAGCCCGCCGAACACGTACTGCGTCAGCAGCGAGCCGATGAGCGCCAGGATGACGATCGCGAACCCGAAACCGAGCAGCAGCCGGTAGAAGGGGTAGTCGAAGACGAAGAACGACAGGTCGATGCCGAACTGGGGATCGGTCCGGCCGAAGTCGGTGCTGTTGCGGAACGACAGCCACGTCTCCCAGCTGCTCTGCGCGGTGAACCCCGCGAACAGGCCGAGGACGACGGCGATGCCGGTCAGCACGAGGCCGCGCCGCGGCTCCAGCGACTGGCGGTAGCGCTCCAGGTTCTGCTGCTCGAGCGACATCGGCCGGAAGGTGGGCCGGAACCGGTAGGCCAGGTACACGGCCAGCGCGGTGAGCCCGCCGGTCGCCACGCCGGCGACGGCGAACAGCAGCACGCGTGACTGCAGCTCGGTCCAGAAGACCTCGGTGTACCCGGTCTCGTCGAACCACAGGTAGTCGACGTAGACGTTGGTGAGGGTGCCGACGGCGGTGAACAGCACCAGCAGCACGGCGATGGCACCGATGACCAGCTTCGCGCGCCGGGACAGCGTCGGCACCGGCACGGGGGGCCGCATGGCCACGAGCGGTCTCCTTCACTTGCAGGCGTGGTCTCTCGGCCACGCGACGATCGACCGTGGGGTCGGGTGGTGCGGCGCCGGGCGGACCCGGCCCCCAGGACAACGCACCGGACGGCGCGGGGTTCCCGGTGGGGGCGCGTCGGCGCCGTGTGGGCTCGGGTCAGCAGCTCTCCGGTGTCCGGCCGGCGCGCACGTCGGCAAGGGCCGCCAGCGCGTCGTCGAGGGTGGCGACCCGGGCCAGCGGGACGCCGGTGTCGGGAGCGGCCAGCGCCTCGGCGCAGTTGTCGGCGGGGACCAGGAACAGCTCGGCGCCGATGTCGCGGGCGGACACCATCTTCAGCGGGACACCGCCGATCGGTCCCACGTTCCCCGCCAGGTCGATCGTCCCGGTGCCGGCTATGACCGCGCCGCCGGTCAGATCCTCCTCGCCCACCAGGTCCAGGATGCCGAGGGTGAGCATGAGCCCGGCCGACGGGCCGCCGACATCGGCCACCTGGATGTCCACGTCGAACGGCGCGGACGGCTGGTCGAGCACGCTGACGCCCAGCCGCGAGCCCTCCCGCTCCTCGGCCGCCTGGGTGGTGATCGTCGCGGTACCCGGCTCGCCCAGCCGCGTGTAGCCGACCGTGACCGGCGTCCCGGGCGGGATGCCGGCGAGGACGTCGGTCAGGACCTCCGAGTCGGGCACCGGCTGCCCGTCGACCGACTCGATCGCGTCGCCCTCCTCGAGCAGCCCCTGCGACGGCGAGCCCTCGGGGACCTCCCGCACGACCACCTTCTGCGGGTAGCCGAGCTCGCCCAGGGCGACGCTCTCGGCCGCCTGCTCCGAGGTGAGGAAGGCCTGGCGGTTGACCTGCCGGGTCTCCTCCTCGGTGCGGTCGGGCGGGTAGACGGACTCCTCGGGGACGACGCTGACCTCGTCGTCGAACCAGCCGCGCACGGCCTGGACGAGGCTCAGCCCGCCACGGCTGACCCCGACGGTGGTGAGGGTGAGGTCGCCCTCGACCTCGTTGCGCTCCCTGCCCTCCACGGCGATGATCGGCTCGCCGTCGACCTCCCCGAGCGTGTCGAACGTCGGGCCGGGGACCTGTGCCACGTAGGGCACCGGCACGCTCGTGCCGAGCACGCCGAACAGCAGCAGGAGAACGGCGCCGACACTGAGGACGGCGATCCGACGGGTCACGACCGGCGAGCTTAGGGCCCCGTCGCCGGGGCGCGTCGCGAGCCCGCGGCAGCGGGGCCGGTGGGAGCCCTCCGGCCGTCCCCCACCGCGCGCCGGCGGGGCGCCCGCGCGACCTGGTGCGCTCCTGGCGAACGCGATCCCGCCCCACGGCCGAAGATCACGCGTCTACCGTGGACGCATGAGCGACCACCCGTTCGGCTTCGGCCTGCCCGACCGCGACCCCGAGCGCCGGGAGCCCGGCAAGGGCGGTGACCAGGGCGGCGACCCGTTCGGCCTCGGCGCCCTCTTCGGCGGCATGGCCGGCGGCGGGTCGCCCGAGGACGTGCTCGGCAAGATGCCGCTGTTCGCCGAGCTGCAGAAGCTCATGAACTGGTCGGGGGGCCCGGTCAACTGGGACCTGGCCCGGCAAGGGGCGATCAGCCAGCTGGCGGCCGGGCACCAGCCGTCGTCGGAGCAGGAGCGCTCCGCGACCGCCGAGGCGCTCCGGCTGGCCGACCTGTGGCTCGACCAGGTGACCGAGCTGCCGTCGGGGATCGAGCGCACCGCCGCGTGGTCGCGGGTGGAGTGGGTCGAGCAGACCCAGCCGGCGTGGGCTGCGCTCATCGATCCGCTGGCCGAGCGCGTGGTGGCGGCGATGACCAGCGCGTTGCCGCAGGAGGCGGCCATGTCCTTCGGGCCGGTCGCCGGGATCATGGGCCGCATGGGCGGGCTGATGTTCGGCGCCCAGGTGGGGCAGGCCCTCGGCACGCTCGCCGGCGAGGTGCTCACCAGCACCGACGTCGGGCTGCCGCTGGCGCCGGCCGGCACCGGTGTCCTCGTGCCGCAGAACCTGGCCACGTTCGCCGAGGGGCTCGACCGCCCGGCCGACGAGGTCCGGCTCTTCGTGGCGCTGCGCGAGGCGGCCTCCCAGCGGCTGTTCGCCCACGTCCCCTGGCTGCGCCAGCAGCTCCAGGACGCCGTGCACGCCTACGCCCGCGGCATCACCATCGACCGCGAGGCGATCGAGCGGGGCATCAACGAGGCGATGTCCGGCGGCATGGGCGCGGGGCTGGACCCCAGCGACCCGGAGAGCATCCAGCGCCTCCTCGGCAGCGGCGTGCTCGAGCCCGAGGAGACGCCCGAGCAGCAGATGGCGCTGCGCCGTCTCGAGACGCTCCTGGCCCTGGTCGAGGGCTGGGTGGACACCGTGGTCGCCGCCGCGGCGGGCGACCGGCTGCCCGGGCACGACGCTCTCGCCGAGACGATGCGCCGCCGACGGGCCTCCGGTGGGCCGGCGGAGCAGACCTTCGCCACCCTGGTCGGGCTGCAGCTGCGTCCCCGCCGGCTGCGCGACGCGGCCACGGTCTGGGGCGCCATGGGGCAGCAGCACGGCAGCGCGGAGCGGGACCGGCTGTGGTCGCACCCGGACCTCCTGCCGACCTCGGAGGACCTGGACGAGCCGCTGGACTTCGTCGCCCGTCAGGGCCTCGACGACGAGCTCGCCGCGCTGACCGCCGACGACGCGGAGCGGGCTCCGGACCGCGCGTCCGACGCCGAAGGGAGCTCCGACACCGAGAGGGGCTCCGACCCCGAGGAGGGCGAGGACCGGCGCGAACCGGGCGGCCAGGGGTAGCCGGCTCAGCCGTCGACGTCGAGCGGCGGCTCGGCTCCCGCCGCGCCTGCGGTAGCCGCCAGCTCGACGCCCTCCAGGAAGCCGCGGGCGCGCTCCGCGCGGGGGTACCGGGCGACGAGCGCCCAGAAGCGCTCGTCGTGACCCGGCTCGAGCAGGTGCACCAGCTCGTGCACCAGCACGTAGTCGACGACGTACTCCGGCATGGAGCGCAACCGGCTCGACAGGCGGATGGTGCGGTCGGCCGGGGTGCAGGACCCCCAGCGCCGGTGCTGGTTGTCCACCCAGCGCACGCTCGCCGGTTCGGCGAGGCCGTCGAGGTGCGCCGCCGACAGCGCCCGCGCCCGCGCCAGGAGCTCGGCGTCACCACCGAGGGAGCGCTTGCGGCGCTCCTCGCGCGTGCGGAGCTTGGCGACCATCTGGGCGACCCAGCGCTGCTCCTCGGCCGGGCTGAAGGCCGCCGGGATGAGCACCACGGTCCGGCCCATCTCCCGGTAGGCGGTCACCGTGCGCCGCCGACGGCTGCTGCGCCGGACCTCCACGACGTCGCCGTCCCCCGGTCCAGGCAGGGCGCTCGCGTCAGGGGGCGTTCGGGGCACGGGAAGACCGTAGGACACCGCCTCGGCGTGGCGCCTGCGCGGAGACACCCGCTCGGGTGCAGGTCGCACGGACGGTGGACATCGCCGCCGCTCCAGCCGGTGACCACGGTGGCCGGACGCGGGCGTCCACACCCGTACGGGGACGTCTGTGCTGGTCGGCGGGGCGGCGGGGGTCACCGCGGGCGATCCGTCCCCGGCCCCTCCCTCGGTTCCGCACAGGGACACGCCATGCCGTCCCCATGGCATCCACAGCGTCGTCCACAGCTGTGGGGAAGGGAGGGCCCCCGACCGCCGGGGAACTCGCCGCCGGGCGGCCGCCGACGGGGATGGCGACCACCGGGCACGGGTAGCGTGCTCGCCCAACGGTGCCCGGCGTGCGAGCCGCGGCACCCCGGAGACGAGGAGATCCCGTGGCGGAGAGCTACAACGGCTATTGCGTGAAGTGCAAGGAGAAGCGCGACTTCGACGGTGAGGTCAAGGTCAGCGAGTCCGGCCGCCGGATGGCGCAGGGCACCTGCCCCGTCTGCGGCACCAAGATGAACCGGATCCTCGGCAAGGCCTAGAAGGACCACCCTCCTCCCCGCACCTCTCAGGCTCGGCGCGGGCCCCTGGAGGGTGGCCGTTCCAGGCAGTTGCGGTCGGCGGCGTTCCGGGAAGGGGCGCCGCCGTCGTCGTCCTTTCCGGCCCTGTGGACGACGAGCGCGCCGCCGCCGCGCAGCTGCCACCCTGCCGGGGTGAGCGACAACGCCCATCCCCTCCTCCCGGCGGCGACGCCGCTGCTCGTCGGTGACGACGAGGGCGTCCAGATCGGCGGGGTCGACTCCACCGACGGGCTGCTCCTCCACCCGGCCGCGGGGCTCGCTCCGCTGCTCCGCGCGCTCGACGGGCGTCGATCGCGGCGGGTCGTCCGGGCCGAGGCCGCCCGCGCGGGCCTGGCGCCCGGCCTCGTGGACGCAGCCCTCGACGCGCTCACCTCGGCGGGCCTGGTGCGGCAGCTGGACCCGGCCGATCTGCTCGCGATCGGTCCCGGTCCGGCCGCCGCCGCCCGCGCGGCGGTCGAGCTGCCGGCGGCCGGCTCCACCCCGGGAACGGCCGGCTGGCGGACCAGGCGGCGAGCCACCGTGGTGGTCGAGGGTGCGACACGTGTGGGCACCCCGCTGGCCGCTGTCCTGGCC
This sequence comes from Blastococcus sp. SYSU DS1021, assembly GCF_054050995.1. NCBI lineage: Bacteria > Bacillati > Actinomycetota > Actinomycetes > Geodermatophilales > Geodermatophilaceae > Blastococcus > Blastococcus sp. SYSU DS1021. The sequence continues at coordinate 7,662 of NZ_JBJHAL010000017.1, forward strand.
GCGAGCGGGATCGGCCGCGTCGTGGTGCGGGACGCGGGCGTGGTCACCGCCGCAGACGCGATGGTCGGCGGCCTGACCGCCGCCGACGAGGGGCGACCCCGCGCCGTCGCGGCGGCGGACGCCGTCCGCCGGGCCAGCCCGCAGACCGATCTCGGGCCCCTCCCGGCGGGGCTGCGGCCCGACGTCGTCGTCCTCACCCGCCCCTGGGACGCATCGGACCCCCTGGTCCCCGCCGTGCCGGGACCGCACCTGGTGGCCACGGTGCGCGGTGAGACGGGCGTCGTCGGGCCGCTGGTGATCCCGGGTGCCACCAGCTGCCTGCGCTGCGGCGACCTCCACCGGCGCGACGCCGATCCGCGCTGGCCCCGGTTGGCGGCCCAGCTGACCGCCGCGGAGCCGCCCGCCAGCGGGGCCACGCTCACCTGCCTGCTGACCGCGCTGCTGGCGGCCGGTCAGGTGCTCGCCTGCGTCGACGGACGCGGTGCACCGGTCACCCTGGACGCCACCGTGGAGCTGCGCCCACCCGACCTGCTGCCCCGCCTGCGCCGATGGCCGCCGCACCCGTCCTGCGGCTGCGGCGCGGCGGCGGGCGGGGAGACCGACTCCACGGACGGCGAGGGACGCCCTCCCGGCGGGATCCCGGTTCGTCGGGCGACAATGGCCGCTGAGCGAGCTCACGGGCTCACCGGACACGACACGGCGCCGCTCCGACCGGACGCCGGCGAGGAGGACGTGTGAGTGACGAGCGACCGGCCATGCCCCGGGGGTCGGTCGCGCGGACCGCGCGCCTGGCCTCCCTCCCCCTGGGCGCCGCGGGCCGCGCGACCATGGGCCTGGGCAGGCGTCTGTCGGGGCAGTCCGCGGACACGGTGAACACCGAGCTGCAGCAGCGCACCGCCGAGCAGCTGTTCGCGGTGCTGGGGCAGCTCAAGGGCGGCGCCATGAAGCTGGGCCAGACCCTGTCGGTGTTCGAGGCGGCGGTGCCCGAGGAGATGGCCGCGCCGTACCGCGAGGCCCTCACCAAGCTGCAGGAGGAGGCGCCGCCGATGCCCGTGCGGACCGTGCACGCGGTCCTCGCGCAGCAGCTGGGCGGCTCGTGGCGCCAGCGCTTCGCCGACTTCGACGACGCCCCGGCCGCGGCGGCGAGCATCGGCCAGGTGCACCGGGCCACGTGGCGGGACGGCCGCGACGTGGCGGTGAAGATCCAGTACCCGGGCGCGGCGACGGCGCTGATGAGCGACCTGAACCAGCTGGCCCGGTTCGCCCGGCTGTTCGCCGCCGTCTTCCCCGGGCTGGACGTGAAGCCGCTGATCGCCGAGCTGAAGGCGCGCGTGGTGGAAGAGCTGGACTACGGCCTGGAGGCCGACGCGCAGCGGGCGTTCGCCGCCGCCTACGCCGGGGACGCCGACATCGCGGTCCCGCGGGTGGTGGCCAGCGCACCCAAGGTCATCGTCTCCGAGTGGCTCGAGGGCACGCCGCTGTCCCGGGTCATCACCTCGGGGAACCGTGAGGAGCGGGACCGCGCCGGCCGGCTGCTGGCGACGCTGCACTTCTCCGCGCCGCAGCGCGCCGGGCTGCTGCACGCCGACCCGCACCCGGGCAACTTCCGGCTCGTGCCCGACGGCCGCCTCGGGGTCATCGACTTCGGGGCCATCGCCCGGCTCCCCGACGGCCACCCCGAGCCGATCGGGCGGCTGCTGCGCTGGGCCCTGGCCGGCCGTGCGGCGGAGGTGCTGGCCGATCTGCGCGCGGAGGGCTTCGTGCGGCCGGGGGTGCACGTCGACCCCGAGGCGGTGCTCGACTACCTGCTCCCCCTCCTGGAGCCCATCGCCGGGCGGCACTTCCACTTCACCCGCGCCTGGATGCAGGAGCAGGCCACGCGGATCGCCGATCCGCGGACGGAGGCCAACCGGCTGGGCAGGCAGTTGAACCTGCCACCGGCGTACCTGCTGATCCACCGGGTCTCGATCGGATCGATCGGGGTGCTCTGCCAGCTGGATGCCGCGGCCGACTGGCGGGCCGTCCTCGAGGAGTGGCTCCCCGGCTTCGCCGACTGAGACCCCCGACCGACGCGGGGGGACGGTTTCCGGACCGCACCGCCGGCCCCACGGCACCGGGACGGCTCGTGGTGGCGGTGCGGTCCGGAGGACCGCCGGCGCCGTCCCGAGGCTCACCCCGAGCGCGCGAGGGGTGAGCAGGACGACAGCCCCGTCCCGAGGCTCACCCCGAGCGTGCGAGGGGTGAGCAGGACGACAGCCCCGTCCCGAGGCTCACCCCGAGCGTGCGAGGGGTGAGCAGGACGACAGCCCCGTCCCGAGGCTCACCCCGAGCGTGCGAGGGGTGAGCAGGACGGCGGCCCCGTCCCGAGGCTCACCCCGAGCGTGCGAGGGGTGAGGAGGACGGGGTCCTTCTAGTAGACGGCGGCGCTGGCGCGGGCGGCCCGGCGGACCGCGCGCTCGGCGCGACGGGCGGCCCGCCGTGCCAGGTAGAGACGACGGGCGCGCGAGACGGCCATCGCCTCGGCCTGCAGCTCGGTCATGCGGCTGCAGGCCATCTCGTGCTCGAGCATGTACATGGCTGATTCCTCTGATCGGCTCCCCCACGGGAGCACGGAACTGCTGGTGGTGTGGTTACCGGACCCGGATGACCGCGGGCTCACGCCGCGACGACCTTCCGGGGTCGGCCACGTGGCCGCTTGCGGGCGATCACGGCGCCCCGGTCGAAGATCTCGCCGCCCCAGACGCCCCACGGCTCGGCGCGCGAGAGCGCGCCGGCCAGGCACGCCTCCCGGACCGGGCAGTCGCCGCAGAAGCTCTTGGCGAGCTCCAGCTGTGCCGGGCTCTCGGCGAACCACAGCTCGGGGTCCTCCACCCGGCACGGCAGGGGGCGCCGGACCGGGGCGGGGGGCAGGGACGGACGGGGTCGCCGCGGGACGGGGCCTCCGGTCCGGGAGAGCCCGGGCCGGCGGTGGGACGTCGGGCGGTCGATCGTCTGCTGCACTGCCGCTCCTCCTCGTACTCGTCGGGTACGGCCGGCGGGGGCCCGCCGACCGAAGTCGGGGCCGGGCGCCGCGGAGGAAAGAAAAAGGCCGCGGATCCCGGGGTTCGGGTTCCGCGGCCTCGAGGAGGTCCGGTGAGCGGCTAGCTCAACGGTCTCCCGGGGGAACGGATCCCGAGGGTGGTGCCGTCGTTCGTGGGCAGGTAGGTGGGCGCGAAGGGGCGCTCGACAGCGCGGAGCGACTTCGGGCGCCGGTCGAGGGCGGCGGCCGCGAACGGCGTGCCGACGGCCCACTCGCCGCCGGCGCAGCCGGCGGAGGACAGACCAGTGCCCTCGTGCTGAGCGGCGGGACCAGCCATGACCAGGCCCCCCGTACGCGTGTCGATGCCGCCCAGGCCGAGGAGGTCGGCGGAGGCAGCGGTGATCGAAGTGATGATGGTCATCGGGATGCCCCCTCCTTCCTCTCTCCGCGCCCGGCCGGTCGGCCGGGCGCGCTACGGGGCGCAGCTCGTGTGGAACGGGACACTATGACCGCCCGGATTCCGGGTCAATCGAATTAACGACGAGTCCTCCGGACGGTGTCCCCACCGGTCTCGGAACCGCCTGCCGTCGCCCTCGGCGACCGCTCCCTCACCGCCTCAGCCGGTGACGGTGGCCAGCACGTCCTCGCCGTAGAGCTCCAGCTTCCGGGCGCCGATCCCGGGCAACCCGGACAGCTCGCGGAGGCTGGCCGGCCGGCTCTCCGCAATGGCCTGCAGGGTGGCGTCGGAGAAGACGACGTAGGCCGGCACCGAGGCTGACTGGGCCGCCTGGCTGCGCCAGGCGCGCAGCCGCTCGAACAGCTCCCCGGCCTCGCCCTCCAGGACCACCTTGGGGCGCTTGGCGGGGCGCCGGGCCGGGGGCGCGGTCGGCCCGGAGCCCGGCGCCAGCCCCTCGAGGAACCGGCTCCGCGGCCGGGAGCGCCGGCCGCCCGGGTTGCGGGCCAGCGACCAGGACAGGGTCAGCTGCTCGCGGGCGCGGGTGACCGCCACGTACAGCAGCCGGCGCTCCTCCTCCACCGCCACCGGACGGCTCAGCGACTGGGCGATCGGCAGCACGCCGTCGACCAGTCCGACGACGAAGACGACGTCCCACTCCAGGCCCTTGGCGGCGTGCATCGAGGCGAGGGTGACGCCCTGGACGGTCGGTGCGTGCTGGGCGTCGGCCCGCTCGGCGAGGTGGGTGACGAAGCCGGCGAGGTCGAGCGAGGGGTTCTCGGCGACCAGGTCGACGGCGAGGTCGACCAGCGCGGCGAGGGACTGCCAGCGGTCGCGCGCCGCGCCCCCGGCCGGCGGGCGGTGCTCCACCCAGCCGGTGGAGGCCAGCACGTCGCGGACGGCGGGCACGAGCATGCCCGGCTCGTTGCCCCCGGCGGCCGCCCCGCGCAGCAGCAGCACCGCCTCCCGGACCTCGGGCCGCTCGAAGAAGCGCTCCCCGCCCTTGAGGACGTAGGGCACGCCCGCGTCGGCGAGCGCGGACTCGTACACCTGGGACTGCGCGTTGATCCGGAACAGCACGGCGATCTCGGCGGCGGGCGTGCCGTCGTCGATGAGGGCCTTGCAGCGCGCCGCGACCGCCGCCGCCTCGGCCGGCTCGTCGGGGTGCTCGACGAACGTCGGCTCCGGGCCCTGCGGCCGCTGGCCGAGCAGGCGAAGCCCGGGCAGGCCCTTGCGCGGAGGCGCCTGGCCGATCAGCCGGTTGGCCAGCCCGACGACCTGCGGGGTCGACCGGTAGTCGCGCTCGAGCTTGACCACGGCCGCGTCGGGATACCGGTCGGCGAAGCCGAGCAGGTAGTCGGGGTCGGCGCCGGTGAAGGAGTAGATGGTCTGGTTCGGGTCGCCGACCACGCAGATCTCGGCCCGCCCTCCGAGCCAGGCGTCGAGCAGCCGCTGCTGCAGCGGGTTGACGTCCTGGTACTCGTCGACGACGAAGTGCCGGTACTGGCCCCGGACCTGGCGGGCGACGTCCGGGTGCTCCTCGAGCGCGTAGGCGGTGACCAGCAGCAGGTCCTCGAAGTCGAGGGCGCCGTCGCGCTGCTTGGCCTGCTCATAGCTGGCGTAGACGGCGGCGACGGCGGCGGGCTCGAACGGGGCCTCGCGGCCGGCCGCCTGCGCGCGGGCCGGGTAGTCCTCCGGCGTCGCCAGCGTGGTCTTGGCCCACTCGATCTCGCTCGCGAGGTCCCGCAGGCTCGTCCGGTCGGTGGTGAGCCGGTTGCGCGTAGCGGCGGAGGCCACCACCCGCAGCTTGTTCTCGATCAGCCCGGGCATCGGGCCGCCGAGCACCCGGGGGGCGAAGTACCTCAGCTGCCGCATCGCCGCGGCGTGGAAGGTGCGCGCCTGCACCCCGCCCACGTCGAGGGCGGCCAGGCGGGCGCGCAGCTCACCCGCCGCCCGCGCGGTGAAGGTGACCGCGAGCACCTGCTCGGGGACGTAGGTGCCGGTGTGCACGCCGTAGGCGATCCGGTGGGTGATCGTGCGCGTCTTCCCGGTGCCGGCACCGGCGAGGATGCAGACCGGCCCCGACACCGCCTGCGCCGCCGCACGCTGCTCGTCGTCGAGGCCGTCGAGCACGGCCTCCGCGTCCGCGTGCGCCATCGCCGGCGTCCCTCCCCGTTCCTCACCCGACTCGTACCCGGGAGCCGACGGCCCCCGGCGACGATCCTCCCAGCCGGCAGCGACGGACGGCGGGAAGGATCCCCAGGAGCACCACGTTGGGACCCACGCACCACCGCCACCCCGCCACGGGGCTGGACCGACCCGGCACGAACAGGGAGACTCCCCGCGATGACCACGACCCCCGGCGCTGCCGTCACGATGTACACCACCACGTGGTGCGGCTACTGCGTGCGGTTGAAGAAGCTGATGCAGCGCGAGGGCATCGAGTTCGCCGAGGTGGACATCGAGACCGATCCCCAGGCGGCGGACCTGGTCATGCAGGCCAACGGCGGCAACCGGACGGTGCCCACGCTGGTCTTCTCCGACGGCACCGCGTTGACCAACCCGAGCATCGACGCGGTGAAGGCCCAGCTCGGACAGCTACCGGAGGCGTGAGCACCCGTGGTCCCCGGCCCCAGGCCCTCCGACGAACTCGACGGGCACGTGTCCCCCGATGCGCCGCCCCGCCCCGAGGTCTCGGCCGTCCCTGGGGCCGGTGACCGGCCGCGGGTCGCCCTGACCAGGTCGGGGCGCGGGTGGGTGGTCGTCCCGCTCGACGGCGATCCGGTCGGCGGTGACCCCGTCGACGACCTCGTCGAGGGGATGACCCTGGCCGACCTGGTGGCCGACGAGATGGGCGGTCTGCCCGAGCCCGACCGCTCCGCCCGGCGCTCGGCCCGCGGCCCGGTGACGCCACCCGGTGACGCCGACCCGGTCGACGTGCGGATCGCTGCCCTGCAGCGCACCGTCGCCCAGCTCGAGCACGCGCTCGCCGCCCGGGTGTCCACGGAGCGGGCGATCGGGGTGCTGGCCGAACGGCAGGGCGCCAGCCCGCGGACGGTGTTCGAGGGGCTGCGCCGGGAGGCGCGCACGCAGGGCCGTCCCGTGGTCGAGCTCGCCCGCGAGGTCCTCGCGAGCCTGGCGCCCGATGCCGTCGCCCCCGCCGGTGGACCGGGAGGCACCGCGTCGTCCGCGCCTGCGCCGGAGCCCCCGCCGCCGCCGCGCGTCGAGCCGGTGCGGCCCGACGCCGTGACCACTGCGGACGGCCGCTCCTGACCCGACCGGAGCCGCTGTCCCCCGGCGCCCTCGCCGACCGCCTGGCCGAGCTGCTGGCGGAGCTCCCCGCCGAGCCGGGCGCCACCGCGCTGCGCGTGGCCGTCGACGGCCCCGAGCTGGCGGAGCCGGAGGACCTGGCGCGCTCGATCGCCGATCGCCTGCCGACGCTGGGCCGGGCCGCCGTCGTCGTCCCCGCCACCGGGTTCTACCGGCCGGCGTCGCTGCGGCTGGAGCACGGGCGCACCGATCCCGACGCCCGCTACACCGACTGGCTGGACGCCGGCGCGCTCGCCCGCGAGGTGCTGGGTCCGGTCGGGCCGGGGGGCTCCGGGGAGTACCTGCCGGTCCTGTGGGACCTGGAGCGCGACCGGGCCGCCCGGGCGCCGCGCCGTCCGGCACCCGCCGGCGGCGTGCTGCTGGTGGCGGGCGCCCTGCTGCAGGGGGTCGGCCTGGCCTTCGACGTCGTGGTGCACCTGCGGGTGACGCCCGCCGCCCGGCGACGCAGGACCCCGTCGGAGGCGGCCTGGGCGCTCCCGGCCTTCGACCGCTACGACGACGAGGTCGATCCCGTGGCGCTGGCCGACGCCGTGGTGCTGGCCGACCACGCCGACCGCCCCGCGCTCGTGCTCGGCGGTCGCTGGGGTGCCTAGAGCTCGCCGCGCAGCCAGCGGTCGAGGATGTGCCGGGCGATGGAGATCGACGGCGGCACCGCCAGCTGCCCGCCGGGCGCCCGGAGCTCGTCGCGGGTGAACCAGCGGGCCTCCTCGATCTCGTGCGGATCGAGCCGGAGGTCCTGGTCGCCGTCGGCGCGGGCCACGAACCCGAGCATGAGCGACTGCGGGAACGGCCAGGGCTGGCTGGCGACGTAGCGGACGTCGCTGACGCGGAGCCCGACCTCCTCCTCGACCTCGCGGGCGACGGCCGCCTCGGCGGACTCCCCCGGCTCGACGAAGCCGGCGAGGATGGAGAACCGGCCCGGCGGCCAGGTCGCCTGCCGGCCGAGCACCACGCGGTCGCCGCCGTCGTGGACGAGCATGATCACCGCGGGGTCGACCCGCGGGAAGAACTCGGTCCCGGTGGTGGGGTCGCGCTGCGTCCAGCCGGCCCGCTCGACCGTCGTCGGGGCGCCGGTGAGCGGGCTGAACCGGTGCCGTTCGTGCCACTCCAGGATGCCGACGGCCTCCGCCAGCAGGCCGGCGTCCAGGTCGCCGAGCTCCGCACCGACGTCGCGCAGCCCGGCCCAGCGGTCGACCGGCCGGCCGTTGACGGTCAGCGCCCGTTCCCCGCGCACCGCCGCGTACGGGACGCCGTCGGCCTCGCCGAGGAAGACCGCGCCCGCCGGCAGCTCCGGCCGCTCGTCCCAGACCAGGCGGGGGCCGTCGGGGCCTTCGGCCACCGGCACCGTCCGGGCGGCGTCGACGGTGAGCACCCGCACCGGCCGGCCGCCGGTGGGGTCGGGCAGCACCCGGGCGAGGTGCGCCCGGTCGTGCGCGACCCGGGACAGCAGGGGGCCGTCGCCGCCGCCGGCGGTCACGCCTGCTCGCCGCCCCCGGTGACGGTGACCGGCGCCAGGGCGCCCAGCTCGGCGGCCACGCGGTCCGCGTCGCCCACGACGACGGCGGTGAGCGCCTCGGGCGCCAGGTAGCGCGCGGCCGCGGCCTGCACCTGCTCCACGGTGACCTCGGTGAGGTCGCGCTGGTGGGTGCTCAGCCAGTCCGCCGGCAGCCCCACGCCGAGCAGCGCCGACAGCGTGCTGGCCAGGCCGGCGTGGGTGGAAGTGGACAGCGCCATGCTGCCGAGGACGTAGCGGCGGGCGGCGTCCAGCTCCGCCTCGGTCACCGGGGTCAGCGCCATCCGCCCGAGCTCGTAGAGCGTCTCGAGCAGGGCCGGCCCGGTCACCTCGGTGGCCACGTCGGCCTCGACCAGGAACGACGACGCCGCGCGCTGGTGGTCGATGGCGCTGCGCGGGCTGTAGCTGTAACCGCGCCGCTCGCGGATGTTCTCCACCAGCCGGGAGGAGAAGTACCCGCCGTAGACCATCGCCGCCAGCCGTGCCGCCGGGAGGTCGGGGTCGGTCCGGCTGGGGGCCGGGCCGCCCAGCCGCAGGTTCGACTGCACCGCGCCGGACCGGTGCACGAGCTGGATGCCGTGCGCCGGCTGCTCGGCGACCGGCGGGGTCTCCACCGCCTTGCCGCTGCCGGTCCACGCCTCGAGCGCCGCGGCGGCGGTGTCGGTCGCGGCCGCGGGGTCCAGGTCGCCGACGAGGACGAGGGTGCTGCCCGCGGGCAGGACCCGCTCGCGGTGCAGCCGCCGCAGCGCCGGGGCGCGGACGGCGGAGACCAGCTCGGCGTCGGGCAGCTGGATGGCGTACGGGTGGGTGCCGTACCGGCGGGCGGCCAGCGCCGAGCGGGCGATCATGCCCGGCTGCGTGCGGGCGATCGCGATCCGCTCGGCCAGCCGGTCCCGCTCGCCGTCCACCCGGCCGGCCGGGTAGCTGGCGCCGGTGAGCAGCTCGGCGAGCAGCTCGAGGACGGGGCCGAGACCGCCGGGCAGCAGGGTGGTGCCGAAGATGAGCCGGTCGGCGTCGGTGCTCACCGACAGCTCGGCGCCGTGGCTCTGCAGCAGCTGGGCGACCTCGGCCTGGTCGTGCCGCTGCGTCCCGAGCAGCACCGCCCCGGAGAGGACGGCGCCGCGCGCCGCGTGCACGCCGGCGTTGCGGGTGTTGGGCGCGGCGAACGGCACCCGCAGCCGGAGCTCGACCAGGGGCACCCCGGGGCGCGGGACCACGACGACCCGGAGCCCGTTGGGCAGCGTGGTCTCCTCGGCCACCGGCGCCGGCTGCGGGCGCGGCTCGCCCAGCGGCGGGATCAGCGAGACCTGCTCGGGTGCGGTCATCGGGTACCTCCAGCAGGTCGCAGCTCCAGCACCGCGGCGGTGCCCGGATCGAGCCCGCGGGCGGCTCCCTGCACCGCCTCGGGGGTCACCGCCGCGAGGCGGGCGGCGAGCTCGCCGGCGAGCTCCGCGCGCCCGTGGACGAGCTCGGCCGCGGCGAAGGCGAGGGTGCGCCCGAGCACCGAGTCGGCCTGCTGGAGCAGCTGCGCCTCGATGCGGGCCTGCACCCGGCGCAGCTCGTCCGCGTCGACGCCCTCGTCGGCGATGCGCGCCACCTCCTCGTGCACGGCGGCCATCACGCGCTCGGCCGGCACGGCGGCCGGGTGGTGCACCTGCGTGGTGAGCAGGGTCGCGTCGCGGACGTCGAAGGGGTCGCCGAACAGGCCCACGTAGCTGCTCTGCGCGATGGCGATCCGGTCGTCGTGGACCAGCCGGCGCTCCAGCCGGGAGGCGTCGCCCTCGCTGAGCACCTCGGCCAGCAGCACGCTGCCCAGGTAGGTGTCGAAGTCACCGACCGGGTCGGGCACCCGCCAGCCCAGGGCGAGCGCGGGCGCCGGCGCCAGGGGGTCCTCGATCACCGCGGAGCGCACCGTCGTGGGGGACGGCTCCCCGGTGGCCGGCAAGGGCGGGACGTGCCGGCCGGGGATGGGGCCGAACCAGCGGCGGACCAGCTCCTCGGTCGCGGCGACGTCGAGGTCGCCGCCGATGCACAGCACGGCGTTGCCCGGCGCGTAGTACTTCTCGAAGAAGTCGGTGGCGTCGGCGACCGTGGAGGACTCCAGGTCGACGAAGGAGCCATAGCCGTCATGGGTGTTGGCGAAGGTCTCGAAGGCGACCTGCGGCAGCTGCAGCCACGGGAAGGCGCCGTAGGGGCGGTTGAGCACGTTGACCCGGATCTCCTCCTTCACCACGTCGATCTGGTTCCGGAGGTTCTCCTCGGTGATCGCCGGCGCCGCCATGCGGTCGGCCTCGAGGAAGAGGGCGCGCTCGAGCGCCTCGGCGGGCAGCGCCTGGAAGTAGTTCGTGTAGTCCTGGTGGGTGGACCCGTTGAACGTGCCACCGGCGGCCTGCACCAGCCGCGCGTGCTCCATCTTCGCGACGTTGGCCGACCCCTGGAACATCATGTGCTCGAAGAGGTGGGCGAAGCCGGTGCGCCCCTCGGGTTCGTTGCGCATCCCGACGTCGTAGTAGACGCTCACCGCCACCACCGGCACGCTGCGGTCGGGGGCGAGGACCACCCGCAGGCCGTTGTCCAGCGTGAACCGTTCGATCGGGTGCCGCAGGGTCAGTTCGGTACCAGCCGCAGTCACGCGCCCGACCCTACGACGACGTCACCCTCCGGGTGACACCGCGGCCAGTTGCCGTCCCCATCCCTGGTGAGCCCCTGCTGCCGCATCCCTCCTCCGGAACCCTCCGGGCTCCGCTCGTCGGTCGACCGCACAGCTCGTCACTCCAACACCTCGACGGCGCCGAGGACCCGGTCGATGACGCCGTACAGCTCGGCGTGGGTGTTGGGGATGGAGACGTAGAGCAGCGCCGGGGCCGGCCGGCCGACGTCGATCAGCAGCAGCGCCGCCCGCTCCCCCGAGGCGTCGTAGCCCTCGACGTCCCACGCCAGCTGGAACTCGACGAGGTGGGCGGCACGCCCGTCGACGGTCCGGGGCTCGTCGCGCCGGATCTCGATCGTGTTCGGCCACGGGTAGTAGTTGGCGCGGACGCTGGCGGCCAGCGTCGTCACCGTGCTCTGCAGGGTCGAGGGACCCGCCCACCCGTATCCGTCGGCCACCGGCCCGGAGGTGCACTGGGAGATGAAGATCCCGCCGTCGGGCGTGGCTTCCTGCGTCGTGAAGTACTGCCCGGCGGTCGTGGTCGTCTCCAGCTGCCGGCCCAGGTCGAACTCCCGCCAGCCCTCGCCCAGGTACGGGTAGGAGATGCCGGCGGCCTCGTCGATGATCCGTACCGTGCCCGGCGGGAACGCCTGGCCGGGTGCCGGCGCGGGGGCCGCACCGGGCTGCTGCGCGGGAGCGGCGGTGGTGCCGCCGTCCCCGCCCGAGCCCAGCGACAGCACGGTGACGACGGCGGCCACGAGGAGCACCAGGACGGCGCCCGCGGCGACCCATCGCCGGATCCGCGACCGGGCCCCGGCGGGGGCGACGGGCGCCGCAGGGGCCACCGGCTCCGGGGGCCGCGGAGCCGCGGTCCGCGCGGCGGCCCGGTGCACCTCGACCCCGGGGCCGGCGGGCATCATGACGTCGGACCACGCGCTGCCGCTCCACCAGCGCACCATGCCGGGGGCGCCACCCGGGTCCGGATACCAGCCCGGCGCCGCTTCCTGGCCCACTCCGGTCACGGGCTCAGCGTAAGGGCGTGGCCCGCGGCGGCACCGTCGCCCGCGCCGTCGAAGGAGGCCGCCGTGCACCCCGCCGGAACCGCGCCCGACCCGGCGGTCGTGGCCCGGCTGCGGGCCGTCGGCTGCGTCTTCGCCGAGGAGGAGACGGCCCTGCTCGTATCCGCGGCCGGCGACGCCGCCGACCTGGCGCGGCTGGTCGAGCGACGGGTGGCGGGGACGCCCCTGGAGGTGCTGCTGGGCTGGGCGGAGTTCTGCGGGCTGCGGATCACCGTCGCGCCGGGGGTCTTCGTCCCGCGCCGCCGGACCGAGCTGGTGGTCCGCGCGGCCCTGCCGTTCGCCCGCCCGGGCGCCGTCGTCGTCGACCTGTGCTGCGGTACGGGAGCGGTCGGCGCCGCGCTCGCGGCGGCCGTGCCGGGCATCCAGCTGCACGCGGCCGACCTCGACCCCGCCGCCGCGGCCTGCGCCCGGGACAACCTTCCCGGGGTGCCCGTGCACGAAGGCGACCTGTTCGACGCGCTGCCGGCGGGGCTCCGCGGCCGGGTCGCCGTCCTCACCGCGAACGTGCCCTACGTGCCGACCGGCGCCCTCGGGCTCCTCCCGCCGGAGGCCCGCGACCACGAACCGCGGACCGCCCTCGACGGCGGCGCGGACGGGCTGGCGCTCGCCCGCCGGGTCGCGGCCCGGGCGGCGGAGTGGCTGGCGCCGGGTGGGACGCTGCTGTTCGAGTGCGGCGAGGGGCAGGCGCAGGCGGCGGTCGACGTCGTCACCCGCGGCGGCCTGCTGCCCCGGCTGGTGACCGACGAGGACCTCGGCGCGACCGTCGTCGTCGGCACGCTCCCGGACGACCTCCCGGGAACGCGGTGACGGCGTTCCCGCGGGAATGCCGTCAGGTCCTCAGCGCCGCGGCGCCGCGGCCAGCTCCCGCCACAGGTGCGCCGCCGCCTCCGCGCCGCGGTACAGCATCGGCAGCAGCACCCGCTCGTTCGGCGAGTGGATGCGGTCGGTGGGCAGGCCCGCGCCGAGGAACAGCAGCGGCGCACCGAGCGCCTCGACGATCGCCGCCTCGGGGCCGCTGCCTCCCTCGCGGGTGAAGAGCACGTCGGCCGGATCGCGGTCGAAGGCCTGGCCGATGGCGGTCAGCAGCGCGTCCATGTACGGGGAGTCCAGGTCGCTCGCGCACGGGGCGACGCCGCCCGGCGGCGTGTGCACCTCGGCCTCGATGCCGGCCGGGACGTTGGCCGCCACCCAGGCGCGCAGCCGCGGGCCGACGTCCTCCGGCCGCTGGTCGGAGACGAGCCGGAAGGTCACCTTGGCGTGCGCCTCGGCCGGGATGATCGTCTTGTGGCCGGGGCCGGTGTACCCGCCCCACATGCCGTTGACCTCCGCGGTCGGGCGGGCGCCGGTGCGCTCCAGGGTGCTGAAGCCGGCCTCGCCGTAGGTCGCGCGCGAGGCGGCCGGGCCGGCCAGCCAGGCCTGCTCGTCGAAGGGCACCCGGCCCATCAGCTCGCGCTCGCGGTCCGACAGCGGCCGCACCTCGTCGTAGAAGCCGGGGATGGTCACCCGGCCCTGGTCGTCGTGCAGCTTCGCGATCAGCTCGGCCATGGCGTGCAACGGGTTGGGCACGGCGCCGCCGAACGACCCGGAGTGCAGGTCCACCGCCGGGCCGCGCAGGGTGATCTCGGCGTCGGCCAGCCCGCGCATCGCGGTCACGGCACTGGGCACGTCGGGTGCGGCCATGCCGGTGTCGCTGACGACGACGACGTCGCAGGCGAGCCGGTCGGCCTTCTCCCGGAGCAGGGCCTCGAAGTGCGGGGACCCGGACTCCTCCTCGCCCTCGATCAGCAGCTTCACCGTGACGGCGGGGGTGTCGCGGCCGGTCGCCGCCAGGTGGGCGCGGATGCCGAGCAGGTGGAAGGCGACGTTGCCCTTGTCGTCGATGGCCCCGCGGGCGTGCAGCTCGGGGCCGTCGGGGCCCTCGACCCGGGTGGGCTCGAACGGCGGGTGCTCCCAGAGCTCCAGCGGGTCGACCGGCTGCACGTCGTGGTGGCCGTAGACCAGGGCGACCGGCGCACCGGTGTCAGCGCTGGGCCACTCGGCGAAGACGGCCGGCGCGCCGGCGGTCGGCCAGATCTCGACGGTCGGGAAGCCGACCCGGCGCAGCGCGTCGGCCAGCCAGGTGGCGCTCGCGGCGACGTCGCGGGAGTGCGCGGGGTCGGCCGAGATGGACGGGATGCGCAGCCAGGCGTCGAGGTCTGCGTGCAGGTCGTCGAGGTGGTCGAGGACGAAGTCACGTTCGGCGCTGGTCACGGCGTCGACGGTAGTGCCGCCAGCGCAGCGCTCTCCGCCCGGCTAGCGTCCGGGGCATGCCCGGAGAGCTGCTGCGGACCGATGTCGGCGACCTGACCTTCGACGTGCGCGTCGACGGACCCGACGACGGCCGGCCGGTGCTGCTCCTGCACGGCTTCCCGCAGACGTCGGCGTCCTGGGCCGCGGTGACGCCGCTGCTCACCCAGGCAGGTCTGCGCACCTACGCGCCGGACCAGCTGGGCTACTCCCCCGGCGCGCGGCCCGCCGAGGTGGGGGCCTACGCCATGCAGAATCTGGCGCAGGTGACGGCGGACCTCATGACGGCGCTGGAGATCCCGGCGGCCGACGTGGTGGGCCACGACTGGGGTGCCAACGTGGCGTGGACGCTGGCCGCGTGGCACAGCGACAGGGTGCGGTCGCTGACCGCCGTGTCGGTGCCGCACCCGGCGGCGTACACCGCGGCCTTCCGGATCGACCCGGAGCAGAAGGAGCGCTCGGCCTACATCCGGCTGTTCTGGCAGCCGGGCAAGGCGGAGGAGGTGCTGCTGGCCGACGACGCGCGGCGGCTGCGCCGGATGCTGCTGGGCGCCGACGGCGAGACCGGCGTCTCCCCCGAGGCCGCGGACGAGTACGTGGCGGCGCTGTCGGCGCCGGGCGCGCTGACCGCGGCGCTGAACTGGTACCGCGCGATGAGCTCGGACATCCGCGTGGACAAGGTCGAGGTGCCCACCACCTACGTGTGGAGCGACGCCGACGTCGCGATCGGCCGCACGGCCGCGCAGGCGTGCGAGGAGTTCGTGACCGGCGACTACCGGTTCGTCGAGCTGCCCGGGATCACGCACTGGGTCCCCGAGCAGGCGCCCGAGCAGCTGGCCGCGGCGATCCTGGACCGCGTCGCCTCGTCCTGAGCGCGCCGCCGCCGACGCCGACCCGCTCGCACCGGCCCCCGACGGCCCCCTGCCCAGCAGTCCGGCCTGACGCCGTCCTGAGCACGATCGCCGACGACATGTCGACTCGTCGACGAGCCGACGTGTCGGCACCGGCTGGGCCCTCCGCCCAGGAGCCGCTGGGGCCGTCGCCCCCGCACGGTCGGCCGTCACCGTGCGCCGGGGTGAGCTCCGGTGCCCGCGACGCGTTCCCGCGGGAACGTGTCAGGCACGTCGAGCCGTCATCCCCCGGGAAGACACCCGAGGGGAAGGATCGCACCGCCATGGCCGGACGACGGATCCGCGCGGGGCTCGTGACAACCGTCCGCGTCGCGATCGGGCATCGACGCCGGTCGGTGGCGGCCCAGCGGCCTGCGGTGCGGCCCGTGCGGCGCTTCCTCGGCGCGGCAGCCGCGGCCCTGGCACTGGCGCTGCTGGCCGGCTGCACGGGCTCGCCGGGCGCGGAGTCCGGTAGCGCGGACGGCGGTGCCGGCGGGGGCGCGGTCGCTCCCGTGCCCGCGATCCCGGGGGATCTCGGAAGTGCGCCGGACGACCCGCTCGAGACCGATGGCGACCGGCAGGTGGTGACCACTGCCAGCGCCTCCGTGGCGGTCGAGGACCCGGCCGAGGGTGCCCAGCAGGTGAACGAGCTGGTCGAGTCCGTCGGCGGGCGGATCGAGGAGCGCACCGAGCAGACGGCGTCGGGGGACGGCACTCGAGGGGCCGTCGCCGAGCTCGTGGTGCGGGTGCCGGCGTCCGAGCTCACCGGTGTGGTGGCCGAGCTCGAGGACCTCGGCGACGTCGCGAACGTGTCGGTGTCCCACTCCGACGTCACGACGACGGTGGTCGACCTGGACGCGCGGATCGCGGCGCTGCAGACCTCCGTGGCGCGGCTGCAGACGCTGATGGAGGGGGCGGCCGACACCGAGGCCCTACTGGCCGCCGAGAAGGCCCTCTCCGACCGGCAGGAGCAGCTGGAGTCGCTGCTGTCGCGGCGCGCGCTGCTGGCCGACCGGGTGGAGCTGTCGACGCTGCGCGTGCACCTGGAGCCGTTCGGCGTGGCGCCGCCCGGTGGGCCCGACGGCTTCCTCGGCGGGCTGGGCACCGGGTGGCGGGCCCTGGCGTCGACCGCCGGTTCGGTCGCCGTCGTCCTCGGGGTCGTCCTGCCGTGGGTGGCCGTCGCCGCGCTGGTGGCCGGTGCGGTCCTCGTGCCGGTCCGCCGAGCGCGGCGGCGAGCGCCCGCGGCGGCCCCGCCCCCGGCGACGCCACCCCCGGCCCCGCCCACCACGCCGCAGGGCTGACGGGTTCTCCTGCCGAGAGGAAGGACGGGTCAGCCCGTTCCGGTGATCAGCGCGAGCAGCCCGGACTCGTCGAGCAGGTCGACAGGCCGGATCGTCTCCTTGGCGGCCACGTGGTGGAAGCCGGCGCTCACCCGTTCGACCGGCACCCCGGTCAGCCGCGACCAGCCCAGCCGGTAGGCGGCCAGCTGGACACCGGCGGCGGCCAGCTCGCCGCCCGAGGGCGGTGGACCGGTCTTCCAGTCGATGACCTCGTAGCCGCCGTCCTCGCGCTGGAACACCGCGTCGATCCGGCCCCGCAGCGTGATCGGCCCCAACGGCGTCTCGAACGGCACCTCCACCTCGACGGGCTGGCGATCGGCCCACTCGCTGGCGAGGAAGGCCTCGCGCAGCTCGTCCAGGGCGTCGTCGGGCGCGGCGAGCTCGTCGCCGGAGCCGGGCAGCTCGTCGAGGTCGACCAGCCGCGCGGCGCCGAACCGCTCCTCCAGCCAGGCGTGGAAGGCGGTGCCGCGGCGGGCCTGAGGAGCGGGCGCCGCCGGCATCGGGCGGCGCAGCCGGCGGGCCAGCTCGGCCGGGTTGCGGCGGAGGGTGACCAGCGCCGACACCGACAGGTGGGAGGGCAGCGGGACGTCGACGGTCGGGCTCTCCTGCCGCGCCCGCTCGCGCAGCAGCAGGTCGGCGTCGCGCACCCACTGCCCGACGAGCTCGTCCTCCCCGCCGAGCGACCGCTCGGGTTCCAGCGGGTGCGGCGCGGCGCCCTCGACCAGCTGCGCGGCGGCGGTGAGCGCCCGCCGGCGCGGCTCGGAGAGCGGGTCGGCCGGCCAGACACCGACCGGCCACTCCTCCAACGCGGGGTTGGTCGCGCCGTCCTCGGGCGCCGGGGCCCAGTGGACGACGGTGCCGGCGCCGGCCTCGCACGCCTCCTTGGCGGTGTGCAGCAGGGACGACGGCCCGCACGGCTTCACGCCGTCACGCCACCAGCTGCCCGAGCACAGCAGCAGCCGCTTCGCCCGGGTGACGGCGACGTAGCCGAGCCGGATCTCCTCGTCCCGGCCGAAGTCCTTCCAGTCCTGGACGTACTCCTCCAGGGCGTCCCGGACCACCGCCTGGTCACCGGAGCCGGGCACCGGCAGGCGCAGCCGGGGCAGCTCCTCCCGGTCGGTGAGCCGGAGGTCGACCGGGACCGCGCCCGGGTCCTTGATCCAGGAGTCGCTGGCGTTGGTGCGCGCCGGGAACTGGTCGGCGGTCATGCCGGGCACGGCGACGACGTCCCACTCCAGCCCCTTGGCCGAGTGCCCGGTGAGCAGCTGCACCGCCTCCGGGTTGACCGCCACCTCCCCGGGCTCCAGGCCGCGTTCCCGCTCCTCCGCGTCGCGCAGGTAGCCCAGGAACGCCGGCAGCGAGGGCAGCTCGGCCAGCTCGGTGAACTCCGCCGCGACACCGTGCAGCGCATCCAGGTGGGCGCGGGCCCCGGCGGGGCTGATCCCCGGCGCGCTGGCCAGCTCGGTCTCCAGGCCCAGGGTGCGGGCCACCTCGTCGACCAGGTCGGGCAGCGACTCCCCGATCCGGCCGCGCAGGTGGGCGAGCTCGGCACCCAGCCGGCGCAGCCGCCGGTAGCCCGCGGGCGAGTACTGCGCGGCGTCGCCGAGGTCGTCGAGCGCCTCGACGATGCTGCCGCGCTCCTGCGGCACCTCGACCGCCCCGGCCTCCGCGCCCTCGGCCGGGCGGGCCGGCCGGCGCGCGTGCACGAGCGCGCGGGCGCGGGCCTCGAGGGCGGCGAGGTCGCGGGGGCCGATCCGCCAGCGGGCACCGGTGAGCAGCCGGCCCATCGCGTCACCCGCCGTCGGGTCGACCAACACGGTGAGGGTGGCGACGACGTCGGATACCTCCGGCACCTCCAGCAGGCCGCCCAGCCCCACGACCTCGACCGGCAGTCCGCGCTCGCGCAGGGCCGCCGCGATGCCGGGCAGCTGCTTGCGGGTGCGCACCAGCACGGCCATCGACGGCGGGCGGTGCTGCCCGTCCTTCGCCGGGACGGCGGGGTCCGCGCCGTCCCAGCAGGCGGCCAGCCGGTCGGCCAGGGCCGCGGTTTCCTCGGCGACGGTCTCGTACAGCCCGACGGTGACCGAGCCGCGGCCGGCGGTGGGCGCCGGGGCGAGGTCGGGCAGTGGCTGGGCCGGTTCGGGCAGCATCGCCGACACGGCGTTGGCCACCGCCAGCACCGCCTCGTCGTTGCGCCAGCTGGTGGCCAGCGTCAACCGCTGCGCGGCGCGGCCCGGACGCCCGGGGAAGGTGCGGGCGAAGCGCTCGATCGTGCCGGCCGAGGCGCCGCGCCACCCGTAGATGGACTGCCGCGGATCACCGACGGCCAGCACCGGGTGGCCGCTGGCACCGCCGAAGAGCGCCTCCAGCATGCGCAGCTGGCCGACGCTGGTGTCCTGGTACTCGTCGAGGAGCACCACCTTCCAGCGGGCTCGCTCGCGCCGGCCGACCTCGGGGGCCGCGACGGCGATGCGCGCGGCGTGGGCCACCTGGTCGGCGTAGTCGATCGAGCCGAGGGCACGCTTGCGCGCCTCGAACGCCTCGACCAGCGGCAGCAGCGCCACGCGGGCCTTCTGCCGGGCGAGCATCTCGGCGACCGCGGCGTAGGGCCCCTTCTTCCTCGGGGCGTCCGCGTAGCCGGCGATCTGCGCCTCCAGCCGCGCCGTCCAGGTGCGCAGGGCCGCGGGGGTCACGTCGTGCTCGCCCATCTCCGCGGCCAGCGCCAGCACGTCCTCGACGGTGGTGAGCAGCGTGAGCGGGACGTCGGCCATGTCGCCGGTCCAGGCCGCGACGACGGTGGCCGCCTGCCCCCAGCACATCGCCGGGCCGAGCACCCCGGCGCCGGGCTCCACCCCGATCCGCAGGCCGTGCTCGGCGACCAGCGCGGCGGCGTAACCGTGGTAGGTCGAGACCGTGGGCTGGGCGATCGCCAGCCGTTCGCGCAGGTCGTCCTCGGTCTCCGGGTGGCGGGCCAGCGCACCCAGGCGCAGCCGGATGCGCTCGTTGAGTTCGCTGGCGGCCTTGCGGGTGAAGGTGAGGCCGAGGATCGCCTCGGGCTCGACGATCCGGTTGGCGACCAGGTAGGAGACCCGCGCGGCCATCGTCTCGGTCTTGCCCGACCCGGCCCCGGCGACGACCACCAGCGGCCGGTCCGCGGGCGCGGAGACGACGCCGGCCTGCTCGTCGGACGGGGCGTAGGACAGCCCGCAGCGCGCCGCCACCTCCGCGGGCGTGAGCAGCCGGCGGGGCGCGGGTTCCGCTGCGGGGACCTCCGCCAGCAGGTCCTCGAAGGACAGTTGAAGGACCCCGTCCTCCTCCCCGCTCGCAGGCTCGCGGCGAGCCTCTGGACGGGGCCGCTCATGCCTCGGGGTCACCCGGTCACCTGCCGGCCGGGCTCCTGCAGCGGGCAGCTGCGCCGCGCCGGGCAGCGCGAGCAGTGCGAACCGGTGCGCACCTCGAAGGTCGCCCCTCCCATACCGGCGCCCACCTCCGCGACGAGCTCCCCGGCCCACGTGCCCTCGAGGGGCACGTCGGCGGGCAGCGGCTCCTGGTGCTGTTCCTTGGCCTTGGCGCCGGTGCCGACCTGGAGCAGGGCGGCGCCGCCGGAGACGGTGCCGTGCCCCTCGAAGGCCCCGGCCGCGACCGCCACCTGGTAGGCCGCGAGCTGTCCGTGCTCCTCGGTGTTCTTCGCCGCGCTCTTCCCGGTCTTCAGGTCGACGACCACGAGCCGCCCCTCGGCGTCGCGCTCGAGCCGGTCGACCTGGCCGCGGATGCGGGCCCGCCCCACGACCACGTCGAAGTCGACCTCCGCGCCGACCAGCTCCCGCGGGTTGGCGGCGTGCCAGCGCAGGAAGCGGTCGAGCATGTCGTGGGCGTGCACCCGCTGCCGCTGGTCGGCCCAGCCGGGCCCGAGGTCGAGCTGGTCGAGCTCGGCGTCGAGCACGGTGCGCGCGTCGGGCGCGGGCAGCCCCTCGGCCACCTGCTGGGCCACGGCGTGGACGGCCGAGCCCACGGTGCGGGTGGCGTCGGGCGAGGCCTCGGCGCCGACCGCGCCGAGCACCCACCGCAGGGGGCAGCGCTGGAAGGTCTCGATCGCCGACGGGCGCACCCGCACCGGCAGCTCCTCGTCGACGAGCGGCGCGTCGTCCGAGAGCGGTGCGAGCCCCCACCAGCGGGCTGGTGCCGCACCGGGCACGCCCTCGTCGGCGAGCCGGCGCAGCAGCGCCGCCGCGGCGGAGCGCCGGGCCGGCGGGGTGTGCGGGTCGGTGACCGCCCGGCGCAGCTCGGCGACGAGCGCGGGCAGGGTGAGCGCCCGGGGCAGCTCGGTGAGCGGACGCCCGTCGGGCGGCGGCGGGGACACCAGGTCGAGGAACCGGGACGCCGACGCACCGGCGTCGGCCCCGTCGAGGGCGCCCTCGACGGCGGTCACCACCAGCCGTCGCCGGGCCCGGGTGCAGGCGACATAGAACAGCCGCCGCTCCTCGGCCAGGGCCAGGGCGCGCCGGTCGGTCGAGGCGCCGTCGATGCCGGCCGCCATCTCCACCAGCAGCTCGGCGCCCAGCAGCGACGCGCGCTCCCGCAGGTCCGGCCACAGTCCCTCCTGCACCCCCGAGACGCAGACCAGGTCCCACTCCAGGCCCTTGGCGGCGTGGGCGGTGAGCAGCCGGACCGTCTCGCCGGCGACCGCCCGCGCGGCGCCGGTGTCGCCGGGGAGCTCCTGCGCGGAGAGGTGCTCGACGAACGCCCGCACGTCGGCGGACGGCAGCCGGTCGACGAAGCCGGCGGCGGCGTCGAACAGGGCCACGACCGCGTCGAGGTCGCGGTCGGCCACCGCCCCCGACGGGCCGCCGGCGGCGCTGGCCCGTGCCCAGCGCGTCGCCAGGCCGCTGCGCTGCCACATGGCCCACAGCACGTCCTCCGCGGTGCCGTCCTGGGCGAGCGCGAACCGGCCGGCGTCCAGCACGGCCGCCACCCGGATCGCCGGACGGGCGACGTGCTCGGGCAGCGCCTCCAGCAGCGCCGCGTCGGTGAGCGCGGCAGCGAGCGGGGCGCCGCGCTCCGCGGCGTCCAGCCCCTGCTTGGCCAGCGCGGTGCGCACGGCCCGGCGGAGCCGCCGCAGGTCCAGCACGGTGGCCCCGCCCAGGGGCGAGGACAGCAGCGCCTCGGCGCCCGGTTCGTCCAGACCGGCGGGCTCCCCGTCCGGGCCGGGCAGCAGCGCCGCCAGCACCCGCAGGAACGGGGCGACGGCGGGCTGGGCGGCCAGCGGGAGCTCGTCGGTGGAGACGGCGACCGGCACCCCGGCCGAGGCCAGGGCGCGCCGGAACGGCCCGAGCACCGCCGCGGTGCGCACGACGACGGCCATCTCCGACCACGGGATGCCGTCGAGCAGGTGCGCGCGGCGCAGCACGTCGGAGACGTAGGCGGCCTCGACCGCGGCCGAGCCGAACACGTGCACCTCCGCCTCGCCCGGCGGGATTCCCTCCCCCGCGGCCAGCCGGCGGTGCTCCCAGGGACCGGGCAGCCCCTCGGCCACCTGGCGGCTGATCCGCAGCAGCTCCGCGCCCGATCGGCGGCAGACTCCCAGCGACACCCGCCCGGCGGCGCGCCCGCCGGAGTGCCGGAACCGCTCGGTGAACTCCACGATGCCCCGCGGCTCGGCGCCGCGGAACGCGTAGATGGACTGGTCGGGGTCACCGACGGCGACCAGGTTCCCCCCGCCCCCGGCGAGCAGCTCCAGTAGCTCGACCTGCGCCGGGTCGGTGTCCTGGTACTCGTCGACGAACAGCCAGCGGGCGCGCTCGCGCTCCTGGCGGAGCAGCTCGGGGTCACCGGTCAGCTCGAGGATCGCCTGCCGGACCAGCTCCGCGGGGTCGTAGCCGGAGGCGTCGCCCCGGGACGCCACCCAGAAGTCGCTGACGTTCTCGTACTGCTGCTGGAACGCGGCCGCGTGCACCCAGTGCTCGCGGCCGGTCTCCCGGCCCCAGGCGGCCAGGCGCTCGGCGTCGACCCCCCGCTCGGTCGCCCGCAGCAGCAGCTCCCGCAACTCCGCCCGGAAGCCCTCGGTGCCCAGCGCGGGGGCGAGGTCGTCGGGCCACCGGACGGTGCCCTCACCCTCGGCGTCACCCCGCAGCAGCTCGGCGACGACGGCGTCCTGCTCGGCGGAGGTGAGCAGCCGGGGCGGCGGATCCCCCCGCAGCACGGCGGCGCGCCGGAGCACGCCGTAGGCGTAGGAGTGGAAGGTGCGCGCCAGCGGCTCGCGGATGGTGCGGGCGACCCGGGAGGTGATCCGGGTGCGCAGCTCGGCGGCGGCCTTGCGGCTGAAGGTCAGGACGAGGATCTGCTCGGGGTCGACGCCGGCGTCGATGCGCGTCGCGACGGCCTCGACGATCGTCGTCGTCTTGCCCGTGCCGGGGCCGGCGAGCACCAGCAGCGGCCCGCCCGGGTGGTCGACGACGGCCTGCTGGGTGGGATCGAGCAGCGGCGCGGTGGAGCGCGGCGGCTCCCCCGGCAGCAACCGGTAGACCGGACCGCCCTCACCCCCGCGCTGTGCCACTCCTCGATGGAAGCACGGGGGTACGACGATCCGGGGACGGGCGGGGTGGATGGAGCGGGTGGGTCAGGCCAGGGAGTCCAGCAACGACTGCTCGAGCATCAGGTCGGCCGCGGTGGTCAGCCAGCCGGCCACCAGGAGCAGCGGGAATGCCTGCTCCCGGTCCAGCGACGCGGTTCCGGCGACCAGTCCGGCCTGGGCCACTGCCCTGCACGCCATGGTGTTCATGTCCATGTCGTCGGCAGCCGGGGACCGGAACTGGAGTCATCCGCCGGTGAGGTTCCACGGTTCGGCGGCGATCCGGTCGGCCTCCGACCGGGAGAGGGTTCCCACGGCCACCAGCCGGTCGAGCACGTGGGCCTGCCGGGCGGCCGCGCGCTCGGGGTACACGAAGGGGTCGTAGGCGCTGGGACCCTGCACCAGCCCGACGAGCACGGTGGCCTGCGCCCAGTCGAGCTCGTCGGGGGCCAGCCCGAAGTAGCCCTCGGCCGCCGCCTGCACCCCGTAGAACCCGTGGCCGAAGTACACGGCGTCCAGGTACATGCGGAGGATCTGGTCGTCGGTCCAGGTCTGGTCGAGCTTGACGGCCAGCACCAGCGATCGCGCCCTGGCCGGCGTGTCCGTGGCGCCGTCCTCGTAGAGCACCCGGGCCAGCTGGTGCTGCAGGGTCGAGCCGCCCAGGTCGCGCCCGACGACCAGCCCGAGCGGCGCCCGCAGCGCGCCGCGCCAGTCGATCCCGGGGTGCGAGCCGAACCGGCTGTCCTCGGTGGCCAGCAGCGCGTCGGCGATGCGCGGTGGCACCTCCCCGGTCGTCGGAGTGCCGCCGTGCTCCGCCAGCCGTTCGGCCACCCGCTCCTGGGCGTCGACCCCGTCGGGGGTCACCGCCCAGCCGACGGCGAACGCCGCGCAGAGCAGGACGAGCACGCCGGCCACCAGGCGGACGCAGGCCCGCCGGATGCGGGCGCCGCGGGACCGCACGGGTCGGGACCGCGCCGGAGCGGGCGGAAGGGGCTGCTGCCGGGCCGGGGACGTCACCGGGTCAGCTCACCGTGCGGCCCGGTCGGCGCGCATCGCCCCGGAGGGCGATCCGGCACCGGTCCGCGATCATCCCGAGGGAGGACACCGCCGGCTCCCCGGTCGGGCCAGCCGACGGCCGCCAGGTCCACCTTCCCGTTGCGCACCGGAACCCCCTCGCCGGCCAGCAGCTCCAGCTGGCGGGCGCGCACCGGCTCGGCGGCCGAGCCGTCGGCGCGCACCACGCGGTACCAAGGCACTGCGCCCCCGCCGGAGCTCAGCGCCCGCGCCACCCTGCGCGGCCCGACGCCCACCAGCCGGCCGATGGCGCCGTAGGTGCTCACCCGCCCGGGCGGGATCCGCTCCACCTCGTCGAAGACGGCCTCGTCGACGTCGAGCGCGGCATCGGTCACGCGCCCATCGTGGTACGCCGGGCGGTGGGTCAGAAGTCCTTTCGCCCGAAGCGGGCCAGCAGCCTGGTCTGCGGCGGCGCCGCCGGGGAGACGTCCAGCGGCGGGTCGAACAGCCCGGGCACCCCGTCCTCGGGGAGACGTTCGGCGTAGACCAGCGCGGCGGTCACCAGCTCGCCGTCCAGCTCGGTGTCGCTGCCCGTGGCCCGGGCGAGGTCCCAGGCGTGCACGGTCAGATCGGTGGTCATCTCGAAGATGTACTCGGTGGTCGGCGTCGGGCCCCGCGACAGGTGCACGGTGCGGACGAGGCCCTCGTCCTCGGCGAACGCCGACAGCGCGCCGTCGGCCGCGGACTCCCAGCCCAGCAGCGGATCGTCGCCCAGGAGGTCGGTGGTGTCGTCGGGGAACCGGCCCTCGATCACGTCGTAGGGCTCACCGGCGAGCAGCGGGGGCACCCACAGCGCCTCGTTCACCAGGTGCGCCACCAGGTCGGCGACCGTCCACCCGGGCAGCGACTCGCCCTCCCACTGGTCCGGCGCCACGGCGTCGACCCGGTCGGTGAACTGGTTCTGGGCGCGTTGGAAGAGCTCGAGGAGCTCCACGGGCGAGAAGTCGGCCATGGCGCCAGTCCAACATGCCGAGGGCCCGGCCCGCCTCCCCTTGGTGGGAAGCGGACCGGGCCCCGGTGAGCTGCTGGAACGGCCCTGTCCCAGGGTCCCGCGGCGCGCGAAGCGTGTCGCGGGGAGGGACAGGGTCCTCTCAGTAGGTGGGCAGCGCCTTGTCGATGCGGGTGGCCCACGCCGTCACGCCGCCCTGGACGTGCACGGCGTCCTTGAAGCCGGCGTTCTTGACCGCGGCGAGCGCCTCGGCCGAGCGCACGCCGGTCTTGCAGTGCAGCACGATCGGCTTGTCCTGCGGCAGCTGCGCCAGGGCACGGCCGGAGAGGATCTCGTCCTTGGGGATCAGCGTGGCGCCGGGGATCGAGACGATCTCGTACTCGTTGGGCTCCCGGACGTCGATCAGCTCGAACTCCTTGCCGGCGTCCATCATGTCCTTGAGCTCGTCGACGGTGATCGTCGAACCCGCGGCAGCCTCCTGGGCCTCCTCGGAGACGACGCCGCAGAACGCCTCGTAGTCGATGAGCTCCGTGATCGGCTCGCCCTCGGGGTCCTTGCGGACCTTGATCTCGCGGAAGGTCATCTCCAGGGCGTCGTAGACCATGAGCCGGCCGAGCAGCGTCTCGCCGATGCCGGTGATGAGCTTGACCGCCTCGGTCGCCTGGATCGCGCCGATGGTCGCGCACAGCACGCCGAGCACGCCACCCTCGGCGCAGCTGGGGACCATGCCGGGCGGCGGCGGCACGGGGTAGAGGTCGCGGTAGTTGGGGCCGTGCTCGTTCCAGAAGACCGAGACCTGGCCGTCGAACCGGTAGATCGAGCCCCACACGTAGGGCTTGTTCAGCAGCACGCACGCGTCGTTGACCAGGTAGCGCGTGGCGAAGTTGTCGGTGCCGTCGACGATCAGGTCGTACTGGCCGAAGATGTCGAGGACGTTGTCGCTGTCCAGCCGCGTCTCGTGCAGCCGGACGTCGATCAGCGGGTTGATCTCCTTGATGGAGTCCCGCGCGCTCTCGGCCTTCGACCGCCCGACGTCGGACTGCCCGTGGATGATCTGACGCTGCAGGTTGGACTCGTCGACGGTGTCGAACTCGACGATGCCGAGCGTGCCGACCCCGGCCGCGGCCAGGTACATCAGCACCGGCGAGCCCAGACCCCCGGCACCCACGGCCAGGACCTTGGCGTTCTTCAGGCGCTTCTGACCGTCCATGCCGACGTCGGGGATGATCAGGTGGCGGCTGTAGCGGCGGACCTCGTCGATCGACAGGTCGGCGGCCGGCTCCACCAGCGGTGGCAGGGACACGCTTGCTCCTTCATGTCGCGGACACGGCCCCACGGGCCGGTAGTCGTTGGCGACAACAGCGTGGCACGCGCCCCTAATCCCACCGACCCCGGAGGTCCCTGCCGACGCACCCGGCCGGTCGGCACCGGGGCCCGGCCCGGGCGCGGCGGACCGCGATCAGCGGCGCGTGCGGACCCGCTGCGCTGCTCCGCGGCCCGCGGCGAGGGCGACGCCGAGGCGATCGCGGAGGGGATCGGGCAGCCGCCGGGCGGCGGCCCGGGCCCCCGCCGCCAGCGACGTCCGAGCCGACGGCGGCTGCGCGATGTGCACCACGAGGTCCCCGTGGGTGCCGTACCCCAGCACCGGCTCGTGCCAGGAGGTGCCGTCGAAGGTGACCATCCACCACGGCCCGGAGTGGTCGCCCACCGGGACCACCATGGGGTGGGGGATGTTCGAGCCGTAGGGCGCCCGCAACGCCCCGATCCGCCGGAGGCCGAGGTCGTACACCGGGTACGCCGCGGCATCCCGGTCGCTGGCCAGCACGTACCAGGAGCGCCCGAGCCGCTGCAGGATCGTGCCCTCCGCCTGCTCGAGTGCGTCGTCGGACCCGACCCGCTCCAGGCCCGTGACGGGCTCGGCGGCGGTCGTGGTGGCCAGCGCCGGGCGGAAGACGTAGCGCGGGGGCCCGAACGACGGGCACTCGGTGAAGGCCAGGTACCAGCGGTCACCCACACGGGCCAGCGAGGGATCCCAGGCGCTGACCTCGGTGGGCAGGGCCAACCGTTCGGTGCGGAGCACGTGCACCCCCCGGAGCAGGTCGGTGCCGGTGACGGTTGCATGCCGGACGTGGACGCCACGCTCGGGTGTGTGGTCGCCCCACGAGGAGACGAACACCAGGTACCGGTCGGACTCCTCCTCCCACACGATGGCGCCGGCGTGGTCACCGAGGAGCAGACCGTCCCGCTCGGAGAACACCGCGCCCACCTGGGTCAGCCGGGAGGGGTCGGCGAGGTCGAGGGTCCACACCCCCCAGTGCGCGTGCTCGAAGAAGCCCAGTCCCGCGTTGGTGGCGGTGAGGTAGAGCTGCCCGTCGCGTACGACCGGGCGGCCGTCGGGGCGCCGGACCACCTGGGGATCCCGGAGCCCCACGGCCCCGGAGTAACCGGCGGCCAGCCGGGCCAGCACCGTCCCCTCCGGGCCGCGGACCCCTGCGGCGTACTCCAGCGCGCCCAGCACCTGCGGGTCCCGGAGGTCGGTCGTGCGGACGATCTCGTCGCGCAGGCTGAGCACGGGACGCCAGCCGTCGTCGGCGGCCACCAGCACGGTCACCCGGTTCTCGTTGACCACGCAGGCCAGCCGGAAGGGGGCGGCCAGCGTCACCGGCGCCGTCCCGACCACGACCGGCCCGTCGGGTCCCTCGACCTCCAGCACGACCGCGCCGTCGGCGTCGCGGTACCCGGCGAACACGCCCCCCGGGCCGGCGAGCCCGCACACCACCGTTCCGCCGTCAGCCATCCGCGCGACGTCCAGGACGACGGCGCAGAAGGGCGCCCGCGGCCCCGGCCCCAGCCTCATAAGCGTCCCGGCCGGCGCATCGAGCCCGTCGGTCAGGTCGTGCTCGACCAGCGGCGACAACGGCTCGTCCGGGCGGTGCCGCACCCGCTCCTCGAACGTCCGCAGCATCGGGTCGTGCGCCCACCGACTCGGCCACCGAGGGACCGGCCGGCTCGCCCCCCGGCCACGTGCACCCGGCGTCACGGGAAGGGCCAGGCGTTCGGGACGCACCCCTGCAGCCCGAGGGTCTGCTGCTGCATCACCGGGGCGAGCTGCCCGGGCCCGGGGCACTGCACGTGCCCGTTCCCGAGCACGTGCCCGACCTCGTGGTTGACCACGTACCGCCGGTAGGTGGCGATGTCGCCCCCGTAGTGCGGGACGGCGGTCGCCCACCGGGCGAGGTTGATCACCGCGCGGTCGCCGTACCGGCAGGAGGTGTAACCGCCGGTGCCCACGCCCGGGCAGTAGGTCTCCATGCTGCCGGGGCTGACCAGGCTCACCCGGAAGTCGAACGCCGCGCCCTCGCCCACCCGCTGGAAGGAGTAGCGCCCACCGTTGCCCCAGGACCGCGGGTCGCCGAGCGTCTCCGTGACGGCGTCCGCGAACGCCGCGCCGTCCACGCCGATGCCGTCCTCCACCTCGACGATGAACCGCTGCAGCGGGCCGGTGCCGTACACCTCCGAGCCGCCGCCGACCAGCGAGAGGCTGCCCGCCCCCTGCTGCACGTACTCCTCCGCAACCGCTTCCGGCGGGGCGGTCTCCGACGGGCCGGCATCCCCCTCGGCGGGGGCCACCGGCTCGGCCGGTGGGGAGGGCGCCGGGGCGGAGGTCTCGACCGCCGGGGCCGAGGTGGCCACCGCGGCGGGGGCGGCGGGCGTCGCGCCCGGAGGGTGCAGCGCGAGGTCGACGAGGACGGCGACCGTGGCGAGCGCCAGGAAGGGGATCGCGTAGGCCCGCCAGCCGTGGCGCCGCACGAACCGGCGCAGCCGACCCCGGGGGCCGGCGGTCGGCCGCGGCCGACCGCGGGCGGGGGGCGGGCCGGGACGGGCCACGGGTCGGCCGTCGGTCAGACGTCCTCCCACCGGTCGCCTCCCCGCTCGCTCGCTCCGTCCCCCGGTGCGTTCAGCGTCTCACGCTGCGTGGCGCGTCGGCGACAGCCGGCGGGGCCGCCACGCCCGGCCCCGTGGTTCGGCCCTCCACCATCCCGAGCACCGCCCGCGCCGTCGGCTCCGCGGCCTCCAGCATGGCCACGTGCCCGACGTCGTCGAGGAGCAGGAGCCGACCGTCCGGCACGGTCGCGGCCAGGCGCGGCGCGAGGGCGGGATCGACCAGCCGGTCGCGCCCGCCCCAGATCACCAGGACCGGCATCCGCAGCCCCCGGGCCGTCCGCCAGGCGTTGGCCGGGCCGAGCCTCAGGTAGGAGGTGATCAGCCCGCGCATGCTCCGGGCCAGGGCCCGGTCCGCCCAGGGCTGCTGGGCCCGTTCGTGCATCTCCTGGACCGCCTGCTCCACGCGCTCGGGCGGTACGGCATGCGGGTTCCCGAAGCACATCCGCACCATCGACCGGACGCTCTCCTCCGGGGAGACGGCGGCCAGCCGGCGCTCCGCGAGGGTCGGCACGCCGGGGACGAGCAGGAGCAGCAGCGCCCGGCCGAACGCCGGCGGCACCCGGTAGACGGGCATGGCCGGGGAGACCAGCGTCAGCGTCGCCACGAGGTCGGGGCGCAGCGCGGCGACGAGCAGGCTCACCAGGCCGCCGAGGGAGTTGCCCACCAGGTGCACCGGATCCCCGGCGCCCGCGCCCGGCTGGGCCGCGACGTGCTCGAGGACGTCGACGACGGCGCGCACGTGGCTGCGGATGGAGTACCGCCCGCGCGCCGGGGGCCGTGACCGGCCGAACCCGGGCAGGTCCACCGCCCAGCCGTCGAACCGCACCGCGAGCAGGGCCGCGAGGTCGGTCCAGTTCGTGGAGGCGCCGCCCAGACCGTGGACGTACAGCGCCCGCTCCCGGGGCGCGCCCGCCGGCGGCCCGTCCCCGACGGGACCCCGCCACGGCGTGCGCCGCACGAACACCGCCCCGCCGCGTACCGGCACCTCCTCGCCCGGCCACGGCGGCACCGCGACCTCCAGCGCCGGTAGCGGGGTGGTGGAGAGCGGGGCCTCGGACATCACCGGCGACGGTAACGCTGAGTGCCGTCTGTCGATCACTCCGGCAGCCCGCCGGTACCATCCCCCTCGCCATGCAGCCCTCACGCCCCGCCGCGGCCAACCGGCGCACGTCCCGACTGCCGCGCGGCGCGCGCCGTCTCCAGCTGCTGCGCGCGGCCCAGGAGGTCTTCGTCGCCCACGGCTTCCACGCGGCGGCCATGGACGACATCGCCGTCCGGGCCGGAGTCAGCAAGCCGGTGCTCTACCAGCACTTCCCGGGCAAGCGGGAGCTCTACCTGGCGCTGCTGGAGGAGCACGTCTCCGAGCTGGCCGACCGCGTGGGCGAGGCGATGGGCCGCACCGCCGACAACCGGGCCCGGGTCGACGCCGCCGTCGGCGCCTACTTCGACTTCATCGACGCCGACGGCGAGGCCTTCCGCCTGGTCTTCGAGTCCGACCTGCGCAACGACGACGACGTCCGCGCCGTCGTCGACCGCGGTACGGCGGTGTGCGTCGAGGCCATCGCGGGCGTCATCGCCGCCGACACCGGAGCCGACCCGGAGCGTGCGCTGCTGCTGGCCTCGGGGCTGTCGGGGCTGGCCGAGAGCAGCGCCCGCTGGTGGCTACCGCGGAAGGGCACCGTCTCCCGCGACGAGGCGGTCTCGCTGATGTCCGCGCTGGCCTGGCGGGGCATCTCCGGCTTCCCCCGCGTCGACGGCGAGCCGGCCCAGGGCTGAGCGGCGGCGTTCGCTGACGGCGCACGGGTTCGGACGGTGCCCGCGACGACGGCTGGACTAGCGTTGGCCTCAGTCGCGCGAACCGAGGAGGCATCGCCCACGTGGAAGTCAAGATCGGCGTCCAGCACTCGCCCCGGGAGCTGGTCATCGACAGCCCCAAGACCCCTGATGAGATCGCGGCCGAGGTGGCCAAGGCCATGTCGGGCTCGACGAAGGACGGCCTGCTCACCCTGGTCGACGAGCGGGGGCGCCAGGTCCTGGTCCCCGTCGACCGGATCGCCTACGTGGAGATCGCGCAGGCCGACCAGCGCCGCGTGGGCTTCATCGCCGGCACCGGCAGCTGACCGCAGCCGGCCACGAGCAGCACCTGAGCGAAGGGGGCGTCTCCGCTGCGGCGGAGCCGCCCCCTTCTGCATGGTCGTGCCGAGTGGGGCCCGGAGGGTCCCGCGCAGGCCCGACGGACGCGCTCGGCGCACCAGGGGGACGGCACGTGGCCGCGGTGTCGGCCGGAGGCCGACGATGTCATCGCCTCAGGGGTTCAGGCCGAGGGTCTTCATCCGGGCCGTGTGCGCGCTGGTGATGCGCTCGATGAGCCGGCCGATCCCCGACAGGTCGCCGGTGCCGGAGACGATCAGCTCGGCGAGCGGGTCGTGCTCGGCGATCACCGCCTGCGACCGGGTCATGGCCTCCCCCACCAGGCGGCGGCCCCACAGCGCCAGCCGGCCGGCGACCGCGCGGTCGGCGGCGATCGCCGCGCGCACCTCGCGGACGGCGAAGTCCGCGTAGCCGGTGTCGGCGAGCACGTCGAGCACCAGCCCCCGGTCGGGCTCGGGCAGGAAGCCGGCGATCTCGCGGTAGAAGTCGGCGGCCAGCCCGTCGCCGACGTAGGCCTTCACCAGCCCCTCGAGCCACGTGCTGGGCCGGGTGCTCTCGTGGAAGGTGTCCAGCGCCGAGACGAACGGCGCCATCGCCGTCGCGGGGTCGACGCCCAGCTCCTCCAGCCGCGCGGTGAGCCGGAAGTGGTGCGCGATCTCGGCGGCGGCCATCCGGGCGAGCGCAGCCCGGCCGGTGAGCGACGGCGCCATCCGGGCATCCTCGGCCAGCCGGTCGAACGCGGTCAGCTCGGCGTAGGCGAGCACCCCCAGCAGGTCGGCGACCGCCGTGTTCTGGACCGGTGGCACGGCAACTCCTGGGCTCGGCAGCGGTGGCGCCGCGTGCCCCGGAGGGGTGACGCACCCGACACCGGGCAGCGCGGCGCCGAGAGGCTAACCGGTGCTCGCGCTAGCATGGGAATCGGCGAGCCTCCGGGCGCGCTCGAACATCTGTGCGCTGACGATCGCTGGACGACGCCCCCCGGGCTGTCTCCCGGGCCGTGGCGAGGTCCGGTTCCGCTGGCCGCGTCGGCGCAGGAACCGATCCCGCGACAACCGACCCGGGACGGGCGCGAGGCGGCGACACCGCTGCCGCAGCCGGTCCCCAGCAGACCAGAGGCGAGAGTTTGACCTCCACCGAGAAGACCTCCACCGAGACCACCGCCCCCGAGCTGGAGCACGCCGAGACCGGCGCGCCCGCTCCCGAGGAGCTCGCGCAGACCGTCGAGGAGCTCGGCGGCGCCCCCGTCGCCGCCGACAGCCCGCTGTTCAGCGACTTCGACGTGCACCCCGACATCGTCGCCGCACTGGCCGACGTGGGCATCCACCGCACCTTCGCCATCCAGGAGCTCACCCTCCCGCTGGCGCTCGCCGGCAACGACCTCATCGGCCAGGCGCGCACCGGCACCGGCAAGACCCTGGGCTTCGGCGTCCCGCTCCTGCAGCGCGTCGTCCCGCCGGCCGAGGGCGGTGACGGGGTGCCGCAGGCACTGGTCGTCGTCCCCACTCGCGAGCTGTGCGTGCAGGTCGCCCGCGACCTGGGCGCCGCCGGCGCCAAGCGCGGCATCCGCGTGGAGGCGATCTACGGCGGCCGCGCCTTCGAGCCGCAGATCGAGTCGCTCCGCAAGGGTGTCGAGGTCGTCGTCGGCACGCCGGGGCGACTGCTCGACCTGGCCCAGCGGGGCGACCTGATCCTGGGCAAGGTCAAGGCGCTCGTCCTCGACGAGGCCGACGAGATGCTCGACCTCGGCTTCCTGCCCGACATCGAGCGGATCCTCGCGATGGTTCCGGAGAAGCGGCAGACGATGCTCTTCTCGGCCACGATGCCCGGCCCGATCGTGACCCTGTCGCGGACCTTCATGACGCAGCCGACGCACATCCGCGCTCACGGCAACGACGAGGGCTCGACGGTTCCGCAGACCACCCAGTTCATCTACCGGGCGCACAACCTGGACAAGCCCGAGCTGCTCTCCCGCGTGCTGCAGGCCCGCGACCGCGGCCTGGTCATGGTCTTCTGCCGCACCAAGCGCACCGCGCAGAAGGTCGCCGACGAGCTCGTCGACCGCGGCTTCGCCGCCGCGGCCGTGCACGGCGATCTGGGTCAGGGCGCCCGGGAGCAGGCGCTGCGGGCCTTCCGCAGCGGCAAGGTGGACGTGCTGGTGGCCACGGACGTCGCCGCCCGCGGCATCGACGTCACCGGCGTCAGCCACGTCGTGAACTACCAGTGCCCGGAGGACGAGAAGACCTACGTGCACCGCATCGGCCGCACCGGCCGCGCGGGGTCGACCGGTGTCGCGGTCACCCTGGTCGACTGGGACGACATCCCCCGGTGGCAGCTGATCAACAAGGCGCTGGACCTGGACTTCGCCGACCCACCGGAGACCTACTCGACCTCCCCGTGGGTCTACACCGACCTCGACGTCCCCGAGGGCGCCAAGGGCCGGCTGCCGCGCTCGCAGCGGACCCGTGAGGGGCTGGACGCGGAGGTGCTCGAGGACCTCGGCGAGACCGGCAAGCGGAACCGCCCCGCGGGTCGCGGCGACTCGCGCGGCCCGGCGCAGCGCCAGGAGCCCGGCGACGAGCAGTCCGCGGGCGGCGGCAAGAGCCGTCCGCGGCGGCGGACCCGCCGCAGCGGGGAGACGGCGGCCGCTGCCGACGGCCCGGCGGCAGAGGGCGCCGCACCGGCCGGAACGACCCCGGCGGCCTCCGCCGAGGGTGGGAGCGCCAGGCCGCGCCGCCGGCGCCGGCGTGGCGGTGCCGGACGCGGCGGCTCGGGCGCGGGTGGCGCCGGCGCGGAGAGTTCGGGCGCCGGCTCCGAGGGCTGATGACGGAGCACCTCCCGGGGGCCCACGCCTCGCACGCTCGGCGCGGACCCCTGGCGGGTGGCCGGTCCACCACCGTCGGCGCGCCGCCGCTGCGGGTGTGGGTCTGGACGGCGGCCACGGTCGCACTGGTCGTCGTCGCCGCGCTGCTGTGGCGGGGCTCGGACGCGGCCGCCACGTCGAGCAGCACCGCGCCCGCGGCCGATCCCCCTGCGGGGGCGCCGGCCGACACCGTCGCCGAGGCGTGGTCCACCGAGGGCGACCCCGTGCCCGGGGACGTCGTCGAGGAGGGGCGCGTGCTGGTCGGCTCGCCGCACGGGGTGCGCGGGCTGGACCCGGCGACCGGCGAGGAGGCCTGGCACTACACGCGGGCCAACGCCCGGCTCTGCGGGCTCACGGCGACCGACGGCGTCGCGGTGGCGGTCTTCCGGACCGAGGACCGGTGCGACGAGGCGGTCGCCCTGGACGCCGGCACCGGCGTCCGCGCATGGACCCGGAACGTCGACTTCCGCGCGGACGCGACCCTCTCCTCCACCGACCGCATCGTGCTGGCCCGCAGCCCCACCGGGATCGTCACGCTCGACCCCACCGCCGGCGGCATCCGCTGGCGGTACGCCCCTCCGGAGGGCTGCCGGTTGCTGCGGTCCGCGGCCGGCGACGCAGGCGTGGCGGTGCTGCAGCAGTGCGCCGGCTCCGACACCGCGCAGCTCGAGCTGCTGGACGGGTTCGACGGCGACCCGCACTGGACCCGCGACCTGCCGGGATCCGACGGTGGGACCACCGAGCTGGTGGGCGCGGACCAGCTCGTCACGGTGCGCCTGGGCGACGAGGTTCAGCTGCTCTCCGCCGCCGACGGCTCGCTGCTCACCACCCTGGCCGCCGGCCCCGGGTCCGCGGTGCGGGCGTCGGCCACCGACACCGCGGTGCTGGTCTCCGCCGGGGGCACGCTCACCGCGCTCGACCCGGAGTCCGCCCGACCGTTGTGGACGGCTCCCGCCACCGGTGTACCCGGGGAGGCGACCGCGGACGGCACCACGACGCTGCCCGTCCCGACGTCCGACGGGATCGTCCACCTCGACCCCGGCACCGGCGACGAGCTGGGCCGGTCGGGAGCGAGCGACCTGCCCGAGGGTGCGGTGGCCACCGTCGTCGGCCCTGCGGTCGTCCTCGCGCTGCCCGGCGAGGTCCGCGTCTACCGCTGAGGCCGCCCCGCCCCGGCGCGCCCGCTGCGTTCGGGGTTCACTGGGGGCCATGGTCCTGCCCGGCGGCCCCGATGCCCGACCCGTGTCCCTCGCCATCGCGCCCGACGACCTCCGCCAGCTCGCGCGGCACGACGCGGTCGCGCGCACCTTTCCCGGCGGCGCCGGGCCGCTCGCCGCCCTGGACACCGGGGGAAGCGCCGCCCGCGGCACCGCGCTGATGGTGGCCGGCTACACGGGCAGCAAGGAGGACTTCGCCCCGCTGCTGAGCCCGCTCGCCGCCACCGGGTACCGGGTGGTCGCGCTGGACCAGCGGGGGCAGTATGAGTCACCGGGCCCCGACGACCCGGCCCAGTACTCGGTGGCGGCCCTCGGCGCCGACGTCGTCGCGGTGGCGCAGGTGCTGCGGGAGGAGTCCGGTGCGCCCCTCCACCTGGTGGGGCACAGCTTCGGAGGGCTGGTCACCCGGGCCGCGGTCCTCGCCGAACCGGGCCTGTTCACCACCTTCACGCTGCTCGGGTCGGGGCCCTCCCGGCTCACCGGACGCCGCGCCGAGCTGCTGGACCACCTGGGCCCCCTGCTGGACGCCGGGGGCGTGCCGCTGGTCCACGAGACGCTGGAGCAGCTGGCGATGACCGATCCCAAGGCGCAGGCCGTACCGGCGCCGACCCGGGAGTTCTACTCGCGCCGCTTCCTGCGCAACTCCGCCGCCGGGCTGCGGGGCATGGCCGACGCCATGCTGGCCGAACCCGACCGGGTGGCCGAGCTGAAGGAGGCCGGTGTGCCGGTCCTGGTGGCGCACGGGGAGGCCGACGACGCCTGGCTGCCGCACGTGCAGGCCGACATGGCCCGCCGGCTGGGCGCCCGGCACGAGGTGATCGACAACGCGATCCACTCCCCCGCCGTCGAGAACCCGCCGCGCACCCTCGAGGTGCTCTGCGACTTCTGGTCGAGCGCCGAGGAGCGGTCGTGAGCCGGCTGGCACCGCTGCCCTCGCCCGACGACTGGACCGAGGAGGAGGACCGGCTGGGCTTCTTCGGCCCGGGGAGCGTGACCTGGCGGATCCACGGCGACCCCGCATACCACGTCGGCGCGATGGGGGCGCTGATGCTCCAGGCCCTGCACCCGGTGGCCATGGACGGCGTTGCGCGCAACTCCGCCGGCTTCAAGGACGACTGGTGGATGCGCATGACCCGCACCGGCCAGTACATGGAGACGGTCGTCTTCGGGCGGCGGACCGAGGCGCGCCGGATGGCCGCCCGGGTGCGGGGCTACCACCGGAAGCTCTCCGGCGTCGAGGAGACGACCGGCCGCGCCTACCGGGTCGACGACCCGGACCTGCTCCTGTGGGTGCACGCCTGCGCCGTCGCGTCGATCCTGACGACGGCCCGCCGGGCGGGGGTGGCGCTGACGGACGACGAGGCCGACCGCTACGTGGACGAGCAGGTGACCTTCGCGCACCTCGTGGGGGTGCCGCTGGCGACGGTGCCGAGGTCGGTGGCCGAGCTCGACGCGTACTTCGAGGGCATGCGGCCCTCGCTGGCGGCCACCCCGGCGGCCGTGAAGGGTGTCCGGGACCTCTTCCTGCCGCCGATGCCCGGGTGGCTGCAGGTGCTGACGCCGGCGAGGCCGGTGTGGGGCACCCTGGCGGCGCTCTGCTTCGCGCTGCTGCCCGCCTGGGCCCGGAGGATGTACTCCCTGCCGGGGCTGGCGCTGACCGACGCCGCGGCGACCGCCGGGCTCCGGGCGTTCCGGACCGCGTTCCTGGCGCTGCCCGATCGGGCGTACCGGTCACCGATCGTGCGCGCCGGGCTCGTCCGCGCGCCCGTGGCGCCGGCCGCCTGAGAGAGGACCACGCTGCCCCCCACCCCTTGCGAGCTCGGGGCGGGACCCTGCAGCGTGGCCGTTCCATCAGGTGGCCGCGTCGTCCTCGGGGAGGAAGCTCCACGGCTCCCGGGCCGGGCCGGCGGCCTGCCCCGCCGGGCAGCTGGGCCGGAAGTCGCACCACCCGCACTGCTTGCCCGGGACCGCCGGGAAGGCGGCGTCGGGGTCCTGCCCGGCGGCCACCGCCTCGCTCGCCGCCTGGATGTCGATGGCGACGTCCTCGGCCCGCCGGGCGTGGTTGGCCAGCGACCGCTCGGTGTGCTCGAAGGCGGCCACCGTGCCGGAGGGCACGTGGTGCAGCTCGACCCGGGTGCACGGCCGGCGGAGCGTGCGGCGGACGGCGAGGACGTAGAGCGCCAGCGCCTGGGAGCCGCGCGCCTCGTCATCGGTGCTCGGTGCACGGCCGGTCTTGTAGTCGACGACGACGAGCTCCTCGCCGCGTTCGTCGATGCGGTCCACCCGGCCCGAGAGCGTCATCCGCTCGGTCATCGTGCTGACGGTTCGCTCCCGGGCGCGGGGCTCCTCGGTCGGGTCGACGCCGGCGAGGTAGTCGGTGAGCCAGCCGGCCGCCCGGGCCCGCCAGCGGTCGGACTGCTCGTCGTCGCGGAACCCCGCGGGGCTCCAGGCCGCGACGAGCAGCTGCCGCGCGGCCCCGGGCGTGCGGCGCTCGACAGGCAGGTCCCACCACGAGGAGAGCACCTGGTGCAGCGCCGTGCCGACGGTGTGGTGGGCGAACCGCGGGCCGCGCGGCGGGCTCGGCCGGTCCACGTTGGCGAACCGGTAGCGCCGTGGACAGTCGGAGAAGTCGGCAAGCGACTTCGGGCTCGCGCGCAGCAGCCGCCGGGGCATGCCGGGCAGGACGCCCTGCCCGCCGTCCGTGGGGTTGCGCATACCGGTCACGGTAGCCGCGGGGGGCGACGCTTCCGGATCAGTCGCGCCACGGCGCGGTGCCGGTGCCCGCCGCCAGCAGCCGCTCGAACTGCGCCGGGTCCGTCGTGCACGCGCCGAGCGGCGTCGCCTTGTTGGTGCCGTGGTGGTCGCTGGAGCCGGTGGCGATCAGGTCGAGCTCGGCGGCCAGCCCGCGCAGGTGGGCGCGCTGCTCGGCGGTGTGGTCGGGGTGGTCGACCTCCAGGCCGAGCAGCCCGGCTGCGGCCATGGCGGCGATCGCGTCGTCCCCGACCACCCGGCCGCGCGCGGTGGCCAGCCCGTGGGCGAACACCGGCACGCCGCCGGCCGCCCGCACGAGGGCGATCCCCTCGCGGACGTCGGTGTCGGCCTTGCTGACGTAGTACGGGCTGCGGTGGTGCAGCAGCCCGGCGAACGCCTCCGCGACGGTGCCGACGACGCCGGCACGGATCAGCG
The DNA here is from genome assembly GCF_054050995.1 of Blastococcus sp. SYSU DS1021. Taxonomy (NCBI): domain Bacteria; kingdom Bacillati; phylum Actinomycetota; class Actinomycetes; order Geodermatophilales; family Geodermatophilaceae; genus Blastococcus; species Blastococcus sp. SYSU DS1021. The sequence continues at coordinate 46,173 of NZ_JBJHAL010000017.1, forward strand.
CCTGCGCCACGTGCGGCCGGCCGATCACCCCGCCGCCGGCGTGCGCGACGATCTCCGCCCAGACCACCGGGTACCCGTCGGCGGCCAGCGCCGCCACGATCCGCTCGGCGCGACCGAGGCGCTCGTCCCGCAGCCGGGCCCGCTCCGCCGCGAACACCGGGTGCAGCGGGTCGAACAGGTAGCCGAGCAGGTGCACGCTGATCGGCGGCTGGTCGGAGGGGAACCAGCGGCAGGACATCTCCATGCCGGGGACGACGGTCAGCCCGGCCGGACGGCCCTCCACCGCCGCAGCCCAGCCGGCCGTCGTGTCGTGGTCGGTGAGCGCCACGACGTCGAGGCCCGCGGCCCGCGCGGCGGCCAGCAGCGCGGCGGGGTCGTCGGTCCCGTCGGACACCGAGGAGTGGGTGTGCAGGTCGATCCGCATCACCGGTCAGCCTGCCGCACGCGGGCATGCACCACCCGGGGAGCGGCCGGTCACGGCTCTCGCGGCGGGAGCGGCGGGATGGGTTCGGTGTCCCGCCGTCCGCCGGTGGCGACCGGCCCGGCCGGTGCCGGCGACTCGGGGTTGCCCTCGTCGTCCCCGGCGCCGGCGCTGCCCCAGTCGCTGCCGAACAGCAGGCCGCTGACCTCGCGGTAGAGGTCGCCGGCGCGCGGCAGGAAGGTGATCTCCGACAGCCCCTGCTGCTGCCCGGCGGACTCGAACCGGAAGGTGCCGTAGCCCAGCAGCTGGCCGAAGAAGGTCTCCTTCCACGTCAGGTCGGTGATCCGGCGCAGCGGCAGCAGCGTGACGGTCCGGACGATCACGCCCGAGGTCAGCAGCACCCGCCGCCGGCTGACGATGAAGTGCCGCATCCACCACTCACCGACCCGCATCGTGTAGGTGGCCAACGCGACCAGGACCACGAGCATCCCGACGGTGCTGGTGACCCGGTTCTCCGGGTCCAGCACGAGCAGCCAGCCGCCGACGAACAGGACCGGCAGGAACTTGAGGGTGGGGACGACGAGCACCGCCCAGTGCCGGCGGGTGACCACCACCGCGTCCTCGTCGTCGAGCAGGTACTTCCGGACGTCCTTGGCGGCCCTGGTCGGGAGCCCGACAGGATCGGCCACCGGCTCAGACCAGGGAGCCGACGAACTGCGCGAGCGACGACGCCGCCTCGCCGAGCGCCTCGCCGGCGCTGCGGACGATCTCCGCCGAGGACTCCGGCGCCTGGATCACGTAGAAGAGCACGAAGGCGACGACCACCCAGGTGAGGACCTTCTTGAGGTTCACCGCCACCTCCGTGGTGTGGGACGAGGCAGCCCGGGCGTCCGGGCCGGCAGGAGGGTCCGCCGGGTGCGGCGGACGCGTTCGTCCCATGAGTAACACAGGCCCCACGGCGCACCGCACCGACGCGCCGGTCACGAGCGGCCCGGTCGGTTCCGCGACCGGGGATCAGCGGCCGGGCAGCAGGTGCTCCCCCACCGGCCCCAGCGGCAGGTCGGGGTAGATCCGTTCCCGCAGGTCGAGCAGCCGCAGCTCCTCGACCAGCAGCCAGGCGGCGCTCATCGGCCACATCACCAGCCACAGCCAGACCCCGTAGGCCTCCCCCACGAACGCCGCACGGTCCTGGCTCGTCGGCACCGCCCACAGCGGGGCGTGCTGGCCGGCGGCCTCGACGTCGACCGAGCTCGGCCCGGAGATCACGTCCCCCGGGTCGAGCCCCGGGAGACCGGCGTAGCCGCAGCCGACGCCGGTACCGGGTTCCTCGGCCACCAGCACGAGCTCGGCGGCGCCCCCGAGCGGGGCCGGTCCGGCACAGTCGACGACGATCGCCCGGGCGCCCGGCTCACCACCCCAGGCCAGCCCGGTCACCGCCCAGCCCGGGGGCACCGGGTCCGGCACCCACGCCGGCACCCGCGCGTCGGCGGTGACGGCGGCGATCGCGTCGTGGGCGACCAGGGCGGTGTGGTGCAGCGGCGTGACCGCGCCGTGCCGGTGGCACCAGGCGTGCGCCTCGGATCCGGGGCGGACGGCCACTGGCTCACCGCAGCGCGGGCAGACCGGTGACGCACTCATCGGGGAACACGGTCGCGGGAGCGGCCCCGATCGTCAAGCGCAGCGGTGCGGGGCCGCGGCCGGCGTGCGTAGCCTCCCGGGTGTGACCGCCGCCGAGCCTCCCGCGGTGCCGTGCGTCGGCGCCGTCGTGCACGACGCGGAGCGCCGCCTGCTGCTGGTGCGCCGGGGCAACGAGCCGGGGCGGGGCCTGTGGTCGCTCCCCGGTGGCCGGGTCGAGCCGGGCGAGACCGTCGGCCAGGCCGTCGAGCGGGAGGTCCGCGAGGAGACCGGGCTGCGGGTCCGCGCGGGGGCGGAGGTGGGCCGGATCCGCATCGACGGCGGTGCGGTCGTCTACGACGTCGTCGACCTCGCGTGCGCCCTGCTGGAGCCCGGGGCGCAGCCGGTCGCCGGGGACGACGCGCTCGACGTCGTCTTCGCGGACGCGGCGACGATCGCCGCCCTGCGGTGCACGCCGCGACTCGTGGAGACCCTGCAGGAGTGGGGCGTGCTGCCGGGCTGACCCGACCGCACGCCCCGCCGTCGTCAGCCGCGGGGGGTGGGCTCCGGGCGGCCGGGCTGCTCGCCGCCGCGGGCCTCCCCGTACGAGCGCTTGGGCACCATGACCTTGCGCCGGAAGATGCAGACGACGGTGCCGTCCTGCTTGTAGCCGATGGTCTCCACGTACACCACGCCGCGGTCGTCCTTCGACTTCGACGGCGTCTTGTCTAGCACCGTCGTCTCGCCGTAGATCGTGTCGCCGTGGAAGGTCGGGGCGACGTGCCGCAGCGACTCGATCTCCAGGTTGGCGATCGCCTTGCCCGAGACGTCGGGCACGCTCATGCCGAGCAGCAGCGAGTAGATGTAGTTCCCGACGACGACGTTCTTGCCGAAGTCGGTGGTCTTCTCCGCGTAGTTCACGTCCATGTGCAGCGGGTGGTGGTTCATCGTCAGCAGGCAGAACAGGTGGTCGTCGTACTCGGTGACGGTCTTCCCGGGCCAGTGCTTGTAGACGGCCCCGACCTCGAACTCCTCGTAGTACCGACCGAACTGCATCTCGCTGGCTCCCGACGTCGACGCTGACAGACGGCTGGTGATCCTACGGACGCGGCACGGGCCGGCACCCGCCGGCGCCCGGGCCCCGGGCGTCAGAGCAGTTCCAGGACCGGTCCGAGCTCCTGCCTGGCGTACCAGCCGAGCTCGTGCCCCTCGGCCTGGTCGACGACGAACTGCGCGTCCTCGCTGCCGAGGTCGGCCTCCAGGACCACGCCCACCGCCCGGCGGACGTCCTCCTCGGCCTCGGCGTCGTCGATGTGCGCGCTCACGACCTCGGGCAGCCGCACCTCGTGGGCCAGCCGGGCCGCGCCGCGCTCCACGTGCGGGTCGTCCATCGGGGTCACCGCGTCGTCGGGCACGTCGGCGGCGAGCACGACCCGGCGGCGGGCGGCCAGGGGGTCGAGGTCGAGCAGCCGCAGGCTCGCCCGCGCCGCGGCCAGGAGCGCGGCGTACTCCAGCTCCTCGGTGTCGGCCTCCGCGTCGCTGAGCGCGTAGAACTCGCGCAGCTGCGGGGTGACCGCGAAGACGGTCTGCGGAGCGGGCAGGTGCCCCTCCTCGACCAGGGTGCGGAGCACGTTCGTCGTCGCCGGCAGGTACACGCGCACCCGGCTGACCCCCTTCGTCGGTGGAAGGACGACCGTAGCCGCCGCCGGACGGCGGGTCAGGACGAGGTCTCGACCAGCCCGGCGACCTCCTGCTCGATGAGGTCGGCGAGCACGTCGACGTCACCCATGCTGTCCCGGTCGGCGTTGAGGCCGAAGAACACCGTGCCGTCGTAGGAGGTCATGCCGATCGACAGCCCCTGCCCGCGGGCCAGCGGCACCACCGGGAACACCTCCAGCACCCGGCCACCGGCGGCGTACAGCGGCACCTGGGGGCCCGGCACGTTGGTCACCACGAGGTTGAACAGCCGCCGGGAGAGCCCCCGGGCCGCCCGGGCGCCCAGCGCGTGCAGCGTCGACGGGGCGAACCCGCTGAGCGCGATCAGGCTGTCCGCCCCGACCGACTGCCCGTGCTGGGTGAGCCCGCGCATGGCGTAGGTGAGCCGGGCGAGCCGGACCCTCGGGTTGGGCTCCCCCACCGGCAGGTCCACCAGGTGGGAGGTGACCTGGTTGCCCGCGGAGCCGTCCTCGTCCTGCACCGACACCGGCACCAGGGCCCGCACCGAGGTGCCGCCGACGAGCGGCTCACCGCGCGAGAGCAGCCACTCCCGGAGGGCGCCGGCGACGACGGTCAGCAGCACGTCGTTCACCGTGCCGCCGTGCGCCTTCCGCACCCGCTTCAGGTCGTCGAGGTCGGCGCACGCCACCGCGACCCGACGTTGCCGCCCGATCGGGGCGTTGAGCGGACTGTGCGGCGCCGGGAGGATCGCCGAGCGGGCCGTGCGGAGCAGGCCGCCGGTCACCCCGCCGATCCGCACGGCGGTGGCGCGCGCGTCGGTCGCCGCGGAGCGCGCCAGCCCGACCAGCGACGACGGGCGCTGCCGGTAGTCCTCGAGGGCCGACCACACGAGCTCGACGCCTGAGGGCGGCCGGCGGGGTCGCCACTCCGCCGCTTCCGGTGCCGGCGCGTCCGGCGAGACGTCGAGCAGGACCTGCCCGATGTCGACGGCGCTGAGCCCGTCCACGAGCGCGGGGTGCGTCTTGGTCACCACCGCCACCCGGTTTCCACCGAGGCCCTCGACGAGGTACGCCTCCCACAGCGGGCGCCGCCGGTCCAGCGGGCGGGACATCAGCCGGGACACCAGGTCGAGCAGCTGCTGCTCCGTGCCCGGCCGCGGCAGCCCCGACCGGCGCAGGTGGTAGGTGATGTCGAAGTCGGGGTCGTCGACCCACACGGGGTTGGCCAGGTGCCCCGGCACCTCGGCGACCCGCTGCCGGTACCGCGGCACCAGCGACAGCCGCGCCTCGACCAGCGCGGCGAGCGCGTCGAGGCCACCGGGAGGCGTCTCGAGGATCAGCACCCCGCCGACGTGCATGGGGACGCCCGGCTCCTCCAGGTAGAGGAACGAGGCCTCCAGGGTGCCCAACCGCTCGACCATCGTGCTCCTCCCGACGGGGCCCTCACGCTACGACGGCGACGCGGTTCCGGACAGCCCGGCGCTCAGCCCGCCCGCCGACCGCGCACCGCCCCGCGTCGGCCGGCCACGGGGACGGGGACCCCCGCGAGCTGGGCGGCCAGGGCGCGCAGCTCCGTGCGCAGCGCCGAGCCCGCCGCCGCCTCGGCCAGGGTGCGGCCGGCCGCGAGCGCCGCATCGGTCGCGCGCCGGTCGGCCGGGAGGAAGAACCGGGGCCGCCGGCCGGTGAAGCGCTCCAGGGCCTCCCCGATCTCCCGGCGCGGCTCACCCGGGACCGGTCCGCGGCGCAGCTGGTTCACGACCAGCAGCGGCTCGACGTCGGGCAGCACGTCGCGCAGCTGCTCCAGCGCCCGCACGCACCGCTGGAGGGCGACGGGGTCGGCCCCGGTCACGCACAGCACCGTGTCCGCGTGCTCCAGGACGGCCAGCGTGGCGCCGTTCCGGCGCGGCGCCGCGGTGTCGAAGGAGAGCTCCTCGTCGTCCTCCACGGCGAAGGCGCAGTCGACGACGGTCAGCCGCGCGAGGAGGCGCGCCTGCTCGAGGACCGCGGTGACCGCGGCCGGCCGGAGCTCCGGCCAGCGGTCGGCGCGGGCCAGGCCGGTGAGCACGCGCAGGTGGGGGCGGACCGCCCACGCCAGCGCGGCCAGCGCCGCGCCGTCCAGTGATCCGAGGCCGGCCTGCCGGGCCGCGCCGGCGAGCCCGGGCGACTCGTCGAGAAGTCCGAGGACCTGCGCCACCACCCCGCCGTGGACGTCGGCGTCCACGAGCAGGGTGGGCACGTCCAGCCGAGCGGACTCGTCGGCCACGCCGACCGCGACCGTCGTCCGGCCGGGGGCCCCTGTCGGTCCCCAGACCGCCACCACCCGGCCCCGTTCTCCCGGCGGCCGCGCCGGCTCGACGGGGGCACCGGGCCCGGGGAGCGCCGCGCGCAGGTCGGCGACGTCGTGGCCGGACGCCGGTACGCCCGTGACCGCCTCCCGCAGCGCCCGGGCGATCAGCTCCGGATCTGCATCGGCCGGCAGCACCTGGGCGACCCCGAGCCGGCGCAGCCGCTGCGCCGCGGCGTCGTCGCCGGGCTCCACCAGCCCGACGACCGCGACGCCGGCCGCGTGTAACCGGGCCACCGTGTCGCCGTCGAGGCGACGCAGCTCCGCCGACAGCAGGGCCGCCTGACCGGTGCCGGTGGCGGCGGCGGCCAGCAGGTCGGAGATGTCGACGCAGCGCCGGACGACGGTCACCCCGTGGTCGTCGCGGTCGAGGGCGCCGACGAGCTCGGACTCCCAGCCGGCCCCGGTCACGGCGGTGAAGACCTGCAGTGCCATCAGCCGGTCGGTCCCGCCGGTGCGGGCGCTCCCTCGGTGGCCGCGGCCGGCCCCGGAGCAGGGCCGGGCGCGGACGACGGTGCGGGCGTGGCGCGCGCCGCGCTCGACGGCGCCGGGGGGCCGGTCCGCTGCACCGCGGTCGCCCCGGCCGGGTGGGCGACGACCACGAGCGGGCGCCCGGCGATGGCCGCCAGCACGTCTGCGGCGTCGTCGGCCGCGACGCTCACCACGACCTGCACCGTGGTGGTCGGCGTGGAGAGCACGCCCGAGGAGCTGCCCGACAGCGCCTGCACCGGCGCAGCGCCGACGACGAGGTCCACGCTGCCGACGGCCGGCCCGGTGGCCCCGGCCGCCGGGTCGGCGACGGCGTACACGTCGACCAGCTGCCCCCGGCGCAGACCCGGCGGCACGTAGCCGGCCTGGACCGGGAGCGCCAGCTGCACCAGGTCCGACGGCTCCTCGAGGGCCGAGCGGGGCAGGAGCTCCCCGGCCCGGACCCCGCGGGCGAGGGTGCTGCCGTCCGGACGGGTGCTGCCCGCCAGGTACCGGTCCGCGGCGTCGTCGAGCCGGACGTCGACCACCACGAGGTCGTCCGCGGTCAGCACCGTCCCGGCCGCGAGGTCGTCGGCGGCGCTCCAGACCGGCACGGTGGCGTCCGCGGCGCTGACCACCCGCGCGCCGAGCAGGACCGAGGCGAGGACGAGCAGCACCCCCAGCACCAGCCGGAGGTCCAGCCACCCCGGTGCCCGGACGCGCCGCGGGGTGGGCCCCGCCGGCAGCTCGGGGGCCTCGGGGACGGCGCCCGGGGTGCGCACGGCGGTCACACGACCTTCTCTCTGCCGGCAGGCCACCGGCCCGGTCGGGCGCGTCGGCTCGCGGGTACGGGCCGACGGCGGCAATGGGGTGCCGATGATGCGGCACGCGTGCGTACTCGTGCATCCGCCGTCCACACGTTCGGGTGTGGACGGCCGCCACGGACCACCGGCACGGCTGACAGACTGGACGGCGACCGGATGGAGACGCCGATGCCCACACCTCGCTTCCTGACCCTCGACGACGTCGCCGAGATCCTCAACGTCTCGTGGTCGCAGGCCTACGCGCTGGTGCGCCGCAAGGAGCTGATCGCCATCCAGATCGGCGGCCGCGGCCAGTGGCGCGTCGAGGTGGACGAGCTGGAGCGGTTCATCCAGCAGAAGTACGCCGAGGCCCGCGCGGGCACGGTGCCCACCGAGCCGGCTCCGGGTGCCGGCGCGGAGGAGGCCGCCGACCAGCGGGCCTGACGCCTCAGTCCCAGCCCGGCACCAGGGTGCGCACCACGGCCACCGCGTCCACGACCACGGCCGACACCCGCCGCACCGCGTGCGGGCGACGCGGCTGGTCCGCCGGGTGCTCGGCCACCTCCAGGTAGTCGGCGCCCACCCGGTCGATCGTCCCGGTCAGCTGCGTGCCGTCGTCCAGCACGAGCTGGACGGCGCTCCGGTCCCGCGCGAGCCCGCGCAGCGCCCGCCGCAGGTCCAGCCGCACCCGCACCGGGCCCGCCTCCTCCGCCGGCGCGGTCCACCGGCCCAGCCCGTCGACGGCCCGCACCGCGGCGACCGCCACGAGCTGGTCGCGTGCCCGCTCGTCGGTGAGCAGCAGCCAGTCGCTCCCCCGGTCGGCGAGCACCCCCCGGACCCGCCCCGCGCCGCGGCAGGTCACCACGAGCTCCGCGCCGAGCGCGCCCCCGATGCGGTCGGCCAGCCGGACGGCGCCGATCTCCGCGCGGGCACGCGACGCCCACTCGGCCCGCTCCTCCGCCTCCTCCGCCGCCTCGAACTGCGCCTGCAGGTCGGCGAACAGCTGTTGCCACCGCATCTCCCACCTCCGCCGACAGCCTAGATCGTGCGAATACTTGCGTTTGCTTGCGTTTGGTTGCTTTAGTGACGCAACGTCAACACGGAGGAGGCGCGGATGTCGGCGCGACGACTGCTCGGCACGGGCCTCGGCATGGCCGCGATCGCCGTCCTGCTGGGGCTGCTGACACCCGCCGTCCCTGCCTCCCTCGCCGCGCTCGGCGCCGCGCAGCGCACGGCCGACACGGGGGGCGCCGACGTCCTCGTCCTCCACCTGGTGGGGCTGCTCGCCTGGGCGGTGTGGGGCTGGGGCGCGCTCGGCCTCGCGCTCACCGCGTGCTCGGCCCTGCCCGGCGCGGCCGGAGCCCTCGCCGACGGCGCACTCCGCGGGCTGCTCCCCCGATCCGCTCGTCGGGCCGCCTCCCTCGCCCTGGGCGTCGGCCTGGGCATCGCCCCACCGCTGCTGGTGACCGCCGCGCCCGGGCTGCCGGCCGCGGCCGCGGCGGAGGAGGTCCCGGCCCGGCCCGGTGCGGGAGCGGGGAGCGCCGTCCCCGACTGGCCGGCCCCGGCACCGCCTGCCGCCCCGACGCCGGACGACGGTGCGCGGGCCGATGCGCCGCCCGACTGGCCGCCGGCCCCCTCCGCCGACGAGCACGTCGTCGTGCGCGGCGACTGCCTCTGGCGCATCGCCGGAGACCACCTGGCGCGCACCGCGGGGCGCGCGCCCGCCACCGCCCAGGTGGCCACCGCCGTGACGGCCTGGTGGCGCGCCAACGCCGAGGTGATCGGCCCCGACCCCGACCTGCTGCTGCCCGGCCAGGTGCTGCGCCCGCCCGCCCTGCCGTGACCCGCCCGTCCGCCACCGACCGCCACTCCCGGGAGCCCCGATGACCGCGCCGTCCCGCCACGCCCCGCCCACCGCACGCCCGGCCCTGCGCCTGACCGTCGTCCCCACACCGCAGCCGCCGGCCGACCCGTTGCCGGCTCTGCGGCTGGTGCACCCGGGACGGCCGCTCCCCCGACCCGTCCCACGCCCGGGCCCCCGGCCGAGCGTCGCGGCCCCCGCCGCCGCGCGCGACGAGTTCGGACCCGTCCTGACGGGGCGGGACGAACTCCCGCCGGTCGGCGCGGCGGCCCGGCGGCTGGTGACCACGGCGCTGGAGGCGCTGGCCGGACGGCGACCACTCGCCCAGGTTCGGCCCCTGGCCTCGCCCGGCGTCTACGCGGCGCTGTCGGCCGGCCGCCGCCCGCGGTGGTGCGCCGAGGGCAACGCGCCGGTGGTGATCGGCCGGGTGCGCGTCTGCGAGCCCGTGGACGGGGTCGCGGAGGTCAGCGCCGTCACGCACCGGGGCGGCCGCGCGCACGCCGTGGCGGCTCGACTGGAGGGCATGGACGGCCACTGGCGCTGCACGGTGCTGCAGATCGGCTGAGCCCCGCGGGCCCCTGCACGACGACGCCCCGCCGACCGTGTGCCGGTCGGCGGGGCGTCGTGGCGTCCGGACGGGGTCCTTCTGCTAGTTGCCGGCCGCCCCGTGGCACTGCTTGTACTTCCGGCCCGACCCGCACGGGCAGGGCGCGTTGCGCGGGGTCTCCTTGGTGCCGGAGACCGTCGCCGTCTTGGCGGCCTTGGCCTTTCCACCCTCGGCCGGGGATGCGTCCAGGCTGGGCGCGGAGTAGGTGAGGTTCTCCGGCGCACGGCGCGGCTCGTCGAGACCCTTGACCGCCAGCACCGGCCCGGTGCCGGCCGTGGCCGCCTCCTCGGCTGCCTCGGCAGCCGGCGCGGGAGATGCCGGAGCAGGGACCTCCGACGGGGGCGCCGGAGCAGGGGCATCCGCGACAGCGGCCGCCGGATCAGGGGCCTCCACCAGCGGGGCGTTCGGTGCCGCGGGCGCCGACGAGCGGCGCGCCGTCGCGGCCGCAGCGCCACCGGCGGCCGCCTTCGCCGCCGCGGCCTGCCGGGCCAGCAGCTTCGCCGTGCCGGCCTGGGCAGCCGCCAGCGCCTTGGCCTCCGCCTCGGCCTGCTTGGCCTTCGCCTCGGCCTCCTGCTCGTCCTTGGTCTTCACCTCGAGGTTGAACAGGAAGCCGACCGACTCCTCCTTGATGCCGTCGAGCATCGCCACGAACATGTCGTAGCCCTCGCGCTGGTACTCCACGACCGGGTCGCGGTTGGCCATCGCGCGCAGGTGGATGCCGGCCCGCAGGTAGTCCATCTCGTAGAGGTGCTCGCGCCACTTGCGGTCGAGCACGCTCAGCAGCACCCGCCGCTCCAGCTCGCGCATGACCTCCGCGCCGAGGGCGGTCTCCCGCTCCTCGTAGGCGCGGTGGACGTCGTCGAGCAGCGCGGCCTTGAGGTCCTCGGCGGAGAGGTCGGACTGCTCCCCGCCGGCCTTCTGCGCGACGAGCTCGTCGACGGTGACACCGACCGGGTACAGCGCCTTGAGACCGCTCCACAGCTGGTCGAGGTCCCAGTCCTCGGCGTACCCGGTCTCGGTGGCGCCGTCGACGTAGGCGGAGACCACGTCGTCGACCATCGACCGCACCTGCTCGTGCAGATCGGCCCCCTCGAGCACCTTGCGCCGCTCGTCGTAGATGACGGCGCGCTGGCGGTTGAGGACCTCGTCGTACTTGAGGACGTTCTTGCGGACCTCGAAGTTCTGCTGCTCGACCTGGGTCTGCGCCGAGAGGATCGCCCGGCTGACCATCTTCGACTCGATGGGCTGGTCGTCGGGCACCCGGAGGGTGTTCATCATCGACTCGAGCATCGGGCCGTTGAACCGGCGCATCAGGTCGTCACCCAGGGAGAGGTAGAACCGCGACTCCCCCGGGTCGCCCTGCCGGCCGGAACGTCCGCGCAGCTGGTTGTCGATCCGGCGGCTCTCGTGCCGCTCGGTGCCCAGGACGTACAGCCCGCCGGCCTCCGCGACCGCCTCGTGCTCGGCCTTCACCTGGGCCTTCGCCGCCTCGAGGGCCTCGTCCCAGGCGGCCTCGTACTCCTCCGGGGTCTCCGTCGGCGACAGCCCGCGGGCGCGCAGCGCCTCGTCGGCGATGAACTCGGCGTTGCCGCCGAGCTGGATGTCGGTACCACGCCCGGCCATGTTGGTGGCCACGGTCACCGCGCCCGGCCGCCCGGCCAGCGCGATGATCGACGCCTCCCGGGCGTGGTTCTTCGCGTTCAGCACCTCGTGCGGGATCCCGCGCCGGAGCAGGTACTTCGACAGCACCTCGGACTTCTCGACGCTGGCGGTGCCCACGAGCACCGGCTGGCCGGCCTCGTGCCGCTCGGCGATGTCGTCGACGACGGCGTCGAACTTCGCCTTCTCCGTCTTGTAGATGACGTCGGAGCGGTCCTGCCGCACCATCGGCCGGTTCGTGGGGATCGGGACGACCCCCAGCTTGTAGGTCTGGTGCAGCTCGGCGGCCTCGGTCTGGGCCGTGCCGGTCATGCCCGAGAGCTTCTCGTAGAGCCGGAAGTAGTTCTGCAGGGTGATCGTGGCGAGCGTCTGGTTCTCGTCCTTGATCTTCACCCGCTCCTTGGCCTCGATGGCCTGGTGCATGCCCTCGTTGTAGCGGCGCCCGGCCAGCACGCGGCCGGTGAACTCGTCGACGATGAGGACCTCGCCGTTGCTGACGATGTACTGCTGGTCCTTCTTGAACAGCTCCTTGGCCTTGAGGGCGTTGTTCAGGTAGCCGATCAGCGGGGTGTTGACGGCCTCGTAGAGATTGTCGATGCCGAGCTGGTCCTCGACGAACTCCACGCCCTCCTCGGTGACGGCGACGGTGCGCTTGTCCTCCTCCACCTCGTAGTGGACGTCGCGCTTCATCAGCGGCACGATCCGCGCGAACTCCTGGTACCACTTGCCGGCGGTCTCGGCGGGGCCGCTGATGATCAGCGGGGTGCGGGCTTCGTCGATGAGGATGGAGTCGACCTCGTCGACGATCGCGTAGTGGTGCCCGCGCTGCACCAGGTCGGCCTTGCTCCAAGCCATGTTGTCGCGCAGGTAGTCGAAGCCGAACTCGTTGTTCGTCCCGTAGGTGATGTCGCAGGCGTACAGCTCGCGCCGTTGCGCGGGGGTCTGGCCGGACAGGATGCTGCCGACCGACAGCCCCAGGAAGCGGTGCACGCGGCCCATCCACTCGGCGTCGCGCTTGGCCAGGTAGTCGTTGACCGTGACCACGTGGACGCCCTTGCCGGAGAGCGCGTTGAGGTAGGCGGGGAGGACCCCGGTGAGCGTCTTGCCCTCACCGGTGCGCATCTCGGCGATGTTGCCCAGGTGCAGCGCCGCACCGCCCATGAGCTGCACCCGGAAGTGCCGCTGCCCCAGGGTGCGGGTGGCCGCCTCGCGCACGACCGCGAACGCCTCGGGCAGCAGCGCGTCGAGGGACTCGCCGTCGGCGTGGCGCGCCTTGAACTCGTCGGTCTTCGCCCGGAGCTCCGCATCGGAGAGGTCGGTGTAGTCGTCGGCGAGCGACTCCACGGCGTCGGCGATTCTGCCGAGGCGTCGGACCAGCTTGCCCTCACCGGCACGGAGGATCTTCGAGAACAGCACGCCCCCAGCGTAGGCGGCCCGGCCGCGACTGCGGTCGCGGCGACCGCCCCGGGCACCACGCGTCCCATCCGTACGCTGCAGCGATGGCACGCGATCCGTCCGACCCCGGCCCCGGGCTGCTGGAGTTCCTCACCGAGCGGCACCTCGCGACGCTGACCACCCTGCGCCCCGACGGCAGCCCGCACGTGGTCCCCGTCGGCGTCACCTACGACGCGGCCACCCGGACCGCCCGGGTGATCACCTCCGGCACCTCCGTCAAGGCGCGGCACGTCCGTGACGGGCGGTCCCGGGTCGCCGTCTGCCAGGTCGACGGGCGCCGCTGGGCCACCCTGGAGGGCACCGCCGTGGTCCGCGACGACGCCGCGTCGGTGGCCGACGCGGTCGAGCGGTACGCGCGGCGGTACAAGCAGCCGCGGGAGAACCCGGCCCGGGTCGTCATCGAGATCTCGGTGGACCGCATCCTCGGCAACCAGTGAGGATCGGGCGGTGAGCCTCGATCTCTCCGCCGTCGACCTGCCCACCGAGACGCTGCGGACCGAGCGGCTCGTGCTGCGCCCGTTCCGGACCAGCGACACCGACGCGGTGCACCGGGCGTCCCAGGACGCGGACACCCAGCGCTGGATCCCGACGATTCCGGTGCCGTACACCCCCGCGGACGCCCGCCGCTTCGTCGAGGACGTGGCCATACGGGAGCGCAGCGAGGGCACCGGGCTGTCCGTCGTGATCGAGGCCGACGGGCGCCTGGCCGGAACCGGCGGGCTGCACTTCCGTCCTGGGCGGCTCGGCCCGGAGATCGGCTACACGGTCGCCCCCTGGGCGCGCGGCAACGGCTACGCCGCGGAGGCCGCGCACGCCCTCGCCGACTGGGCGCTGGGCCTCGGCGCCCCGCGGGTGCACCTGTTCGTCGACGTGGCGAACGCCGCGTCGCAGGTGGTGGCCCGGCGTGCCGGCTTCCGCCAGGAAGGTGTGGTGCGCGCCTGCCTGGACCAGCGCGACGGCACGTGGGCCGACGCCGTCCTCTTCGGCCGGCTCGCCGGCGACTGAGCGGGGCACGGCCGGCGGCCGTGCCCCGCTCAGGTCAGGCGCTCGCCGTTTGCTTCACCGCGGACGCCGGCGCGGCGCCGTCCGAGGCCACGGGGGCCAGGCGGATGAGGCCGTAGTCGTACGCGTGCCGGCGGTAGACGACCGTCGGCTGGCCGGTGTCGGCGCACTGGAACAGGAAGAAGTCGTGGCCGACCAGCTCCATCTCGTGGAGGGCCTGGTCGACGGTCATCGGTGTCGCGGGGTGGTGCTTCTCCCGCACGATCTGGCCGGGCAGGTGCTCGTCGAGGTCGGTGACGTGGGTGCCGGAGGCCAGTTCGCGGTCGAGCTGGAGCTGCTGCTCGATGGTCAGCTCGGGATTGCCGGCGTCCAGCGCGGCACCGTTGAGGCGCACGCTGTCGGGGGTCCGCCGGCCGTGGTGCACCCGGCGACGGTCGGCCGCCCGACGCAGCCGGTTGTCCAGCTTGCCCGAGGCCAGGTCGAGCGCAGCGTAGAAGTCCGGGCCCGCCGCCTCGGCGCGGATCACCGGCCCCTTGCCGCGCAGGGTGATCTCCACCCGCTGGCAGCTGGCCGACTGGCGCGGGTTCTTCTCGTGGAAGAGCTCGACGTCGATGCGGGACAGCTTGGCGTCGAACCGCTCGAGCTGGCCGACCTTGTCCTCGACGTGCTGGCGGTAGTGCTCGGGGACCTCGACGTTGCGACCACGGACCACGATCTCCATGGGACCTCCCGGTTGGGGACGGGCGTTGGTCGCTTCGACGCTAGTCCCTCCCCCTGGACCGCGACAGTCGATCGAGGTCGTGGTGGACGACCGTCCCGATCCGGTACGCGGGGCTCCCCGCAGCGCCCCGCGCCGGGCCTGCCGGCGTCCGAGGGGTGGCCGCGACGACCGCCGCGACCACCCCGCCCGCAGCCCCCCGGGCGGCTCCCAGCGCCCGCGCCGCCTCCGTCAGCGTGGCGCCCGTGGTCACCACGTCGTCGACCAGCACCAGCAGCGCACCGGGCGTCGGCGGCGGGCCGGTGACCTCGAAGGTGCCGGCCAGGTTGGCCCGCCGCTCGGCGGTGGACAACCCCGACGAGTCCCGGACGCGGCCGCGCCGGCGCAGCAGCCGGCACTCCTGCGCCGACACCCCGGCCGCGCGCAGCTCGAGCACCGCCCGCCCGGTCAGCTCGCGCACGTGGTCGCGGCCCCGGGCCCGGAGGGCCGCCCGCGACGCGGGTACCGGCACCAGCAGCAGCGGTGGCTCCCCGGCCACCCCGATCCGGACCCCGGCGACCGCCAGGGCGAGCGCGGTGCCCAGCGGCGCGGCCAGCTCCGCACGGCCGTGCTCCTTGAACGCGTTGACCACCGGGCGCACCGGTCCCGCGTAGACCGCGGCGGCGACCGTCGGCGGGAAGCCCGCGGGGAACCGCCGGGGCGAGGCGAGGTGCGGTACGGCCAGCAGCCGCGCGCAGCGGGTGCAGAGCACGGCGCCGGGGAGCCCGCACCCCGCGCAGGTGCGGGGCAGGACCAGGTCGGCCAGCGCCGACAGCACCCCGGAGCCCACCGGGCCAGCCTGCCGGGTGGCGCGGGCACGAGGTGGACGCCGCTTCCGGGTTGTGGACGGCGGTGCACCTCAGGACGGGTGCACCTCAGGACGGGTAGAAGGGCGCCGTCCCCGGCAGCGGCTCCTCCCCGCGGACCAGGGTCACCCACCTCCCGCCGGACAGCTGCCAGATGTCGGCGCCGGTGCTCACCAGCGGCTGGCGCGACGGGGCGGCCGCCAGCGCGGTGGGCTGTCTGGGCAGCCCCGAGGTCGGCACCGGGCTCAGGCCCCAGCCGTCCACACCCACCGAGTACGGGACGATGCGGTCCTGACCCTCGTCGCCGGCCAGCACCAGCAGCTCGCCGCTGTCCCGCCAGCCGACGTCGACGACGCCGGACAGGGTCGGCGCCACGGCGCGCAGGTCGCGGAGCACGACGGCGCCGTCCGCGTCCGAGCGGACGACGGTGCCGACGTGGAGCCGGCGCCCCTGGCTGCCCTCCACCACCACGGCGGCCCGGACGCCGTCGGGCGAGAGCTGCAGCACGTCGGCCCGCCCGAGGCCGGGGAGGGTGGGAGCGGCGACCGGCTGCGGCGGCCCTCCGGCGGGAACGCGGACCAGCTCCGCGCCGTCCCGCACCACCCAGGCCTCCGTGCGGGTCGCGGCGACCGTGGGTGCGCTGAGCGTGCGGCCGTCGAGCACCGGCGCCAGCTCGCCGCCGTAGGGGCCGGCGAGCAGCGTGGCGCCCGTGCCGTCGGCGCGGACACCTGTGAGGAAGTTCAGCTCACCGCCGGCCGCCGCGACGGCGGCGCTCTCCAGCGCGTAGACGCCCTCTCCGGCCGGTCCGGGAACCGGGTCGCCCCGTGGGACCGTGCGGACGGCCCCCGCATCGATGTAGTGGCCGACCCCGTCGACGGGTACGGCGTCCGGGTCGAAGGACGCCCAGTCCTCGGCGGTCTGCCGCTGCGGCACCCCGTCGGGGGCGATCGGTTCCCCGTCGAGCAGGACGACGACGTTGACGATCCGCGGCCGGACCAGCTGCTGCAGGCTCCACACCAGCTGCGCGCAGATCTCGGCGAGGAGCGGCGCCGGCTCGGCCGGCAGACCCGTGAGCTCCACGGTGGCCGTCTGCCCCTCGACGGTCACCGACCGCTCCAGTTCCACGCCGCTCAGCGGGTTGAGGACGCCGGCGGCCAGCGCCGGCGACGGGCCGGCGATCAGCCGTTCCACCATCACCGTGGGCTGGGACTCGCCGCGGATGAGGTAGCGCGGGTCGGGGACCACGCGCGACCCGGTGGGGTCGAGGAAGTAGGCGGCGACCTCGTCGTACAGCCGCCGGAAGTCCGGCTCGAGCATGATCAGCCCGTCCGGCGGGTTGCTGATCCGCCACTCGCCGTCGACTCGCTCCAGGGTGAAGTCCCGGGTGAAGACGCCCCGCTCGGCCACGGTGAACACGCCGCGGGGATCGACCGTGCCGATCAGGTTGGCGGTCACGGTGACCGCGCCCTCGTCGGTCGTCACGACCGCGTAGTCGCTGCCGATGATGCTGATGCCGCTCGTGTCGTCCCAGGACTCCCGCGCCGCCGGGGTCAGGTACTCCCGGGCCACGGGGTGACGGCGCACGGTGCTGGCCGCCGCGTCGATGAACTGGCGGACGATCTCCTCGGTGCTGGCCCCGGGGGCCGGCGCGATCGGTTCGATGCCGACCGCCTCCGGCACCCGGGCCGGCGCCTGGGTGATCAGCACCGTCGGTGAGTCGGTGGGCACCGTCGAACACGCGACCAGCGTCAGCAGCGCCGTCAGCAACGCCACGGCGACCGACGCACGCCGCCTCACCGCGCCGCGCCTGGTCGCTGGAGCCTCACCGGACGCAGCGGCAGGGGCGAGCTGGTCAGATCCCCGCCGGCCACCAGGGGCAGGGTGAGCCGGAACTGGGCGCCGGCGCCGGGCTGCCCCCACACCTGCAGCCAACCGCCGTGCAGACGGGCGTCCTCCAGGCTGATCGACAGCCCGAGGCCGCTGCCGCCGACCGTGCGCACCCGCGAGGGGTCGGCGCGCCAGAACCGATCGAACACGTGCTGCGCCTCGCCGGAGCTCAGCCCGACCCCGTGGTCGCGCACGGTCACCGCGGCCGCCGACCGGTTGGCGGCCAGCGTGATCTCCACCGGGCGCCCGGCACCGTGCTCGATGGCGTTGCCGACGAGGTTGCGCAGGATGCGCTCGACCCGGCGGACGTCCACCTCGGCCAGGACCGCCTCGGCCGGCCGGGTGACCCGCAGCTCGCAGCCGTGACGCTCGGCGAGCGAGCTCATCCCGTCGACGACCCGGCCGACCAACGCACCCATGTCGGTCGGGGTCGAGTCGAGCACGGCCGCGCCGGCGTCGTAGCGGCTGATCTCCAGCAGGTCGGTGAGCAGCGCCTCGAACCGGTCGAGCTCGGCGCGCAGCAGCTCGGCCGAGCGGGCGACGTGCGCCGGGAAGTCCTCCCGGGCCTCGTGCAGGATCTCCGCCGCCATCTGCACGGTGGTCAGCGGGGTGCGCAGCTCGTGGGACACGTCCGAGGTGAACCGCTGCTGCAGCTGGGACAACCCCTCCAGCTGCGTGATCTGCCGCTGCAGGCTGTCGGCCATCGCGTTGAAGCTGGTCGCCAGCCGGGCGAGGTCGTCCTCGCCCCGCACCTCCATCCGCTCCTCGAGCTGACCTTCGGCCAGCCGCTGGGCGGTGCCGGCGGCCTGTCGCACCGGGTCGACCACCAGCCGGGTGACCAGGACGCCGATGCCGACCACGAGCAGCGTGAGCGCCACCCCGCTGATGACCACCGTGCTCCGGATCAGCTGGAGGCTCTCCTGCTCCTGCTGCAGCGGGAAGACGTAGTACAGCTCGATCCGGTCGGGCCCCTGCGCGTCGCCGCTGACCGGCGCCCCCACCAGCAGGCCGGGCCGGGGGTCACCGGACTCGCCGGGCACCCGGTGGTACTTCGACGCCTGATTGCCGGCGTCGACCGCCGACCGCAGCTCGGGGGGCAGCGCGGCGTACAGGGGCCGGCGGTTGGTGGCCGGGACCTCTGCCCCGCCGCTCGGCCGGTAGATCATGACGACGTCGAAGTCGCCGGCCGCGCCACCGCGGTCCAGCAGCCGGTTCACCGTGCGCTCGAGGGTGGCGCGGACGCTGGCGGCGTCCCCGGTGGCGATGCCGGCCAGCTCGCTCTGGGCGTACACGACGCCCGCCTGCACCTGGTCGACCGCCGCGTCGCGCTTCACCCGCAGCAGCTGGTCGCGGATCTGGCTGAACAGCACCATGCTCACGATCAGCACGACCGTGCCGGCGAGGAGCATGGTGATCGCGCCGATCCGCACCTGCAGCGACGACCGCCAGGCCTGCGCCGCCCGCGAGCCGAGAGCACCGGCGGTGCGCCGCACGCGGCGGCGCACCTGCCCGGCGCGGCGGCGCAGCCCGCGCCCTACCCGGAGGAGCTCCTCGCGCGCCCCTGGGCCGCGCCCGGGATCCGGTGAGTACTGCCCGGACCCGGCGCCCGTCTCGGGGGTCCGGGTGGCGGTCACCGCCTCAGTGTCCCTCAGCCGGCTGCCGATCCCGGGACTCCGCGCCCAGCGGGCACCGCTCCGCTCACGGTGCATCCGGATCCGCTCACGGAGGCCCGGCCTTGTAGCCCACCCCGCGCACGGTCAGCACGACCTCGGGCTTCTCCGGATCGCGCTCGACCTTCGCCCGCAGCCGCTGCACGTGCACGTTGACCAGGCGGGTGTCCGCCGCGTGCCGGTAGCCCCACACCTGCTCCAGCAGGAGCTCCCGGGTGAACACCTGACGCGGCTTGCGCGCCAGCGCCACCAGCAGGTCGAACTCCAGCGGGGTGAGCGCGATGGGGACGCCGTCCCGGGTGACCTGGTGCGCGGGGACGTCGATCTGCACGTCGCCGATGCTCAGGTTCTCCGCCTGCCCGGTCTCCCCCCGGCGCAGCTGTGCACGCACGCGGGCCACCAGCTCGACGGGCTTGAACGGCTTGGTGACGTAGTCGTCGGCGCCGGCCTCCAGCCCCTGGACGACGTCGATCGTGTCGCCCTTCGCGGTGAGCATGACGATGGGCACCGTCGACTGGGTCCGGATGTCCTGACAGATCTGCAGACCGTTGCGGCCGGGCAGCATCAGGTCCAGCAGCACGAGGTCGGGCCTGGTCTGCTGGAAGACGCCGACAGCGCGGTTGCCGTCGGAGACGAAGGCCGGCTCGTACCCCTCGCGCCGCAGCACGATGCCGAGCATCTCGGCGAGGGCGGCGTCGTCGTCGACGACCAGGACACGGCCACGGCTGGGTCCGTTCTGCGGAGCAGTGGGGGGCACGGCGCCCATTCTGCGTGACGCACCCCCGAAAACGCTTCGCCCCGCCCGGAGAAGATCCCCCGGGCGGGGCGGAACAGGCTGATCAGGGCCGCAGATCGCCGCGCTGGGTCACGAGCGGCCGGCCCCTGTCAGGGACTGGAACGGCCCCCTCGCAGGGTCCCGCCGCGAGCGGTGGGGGGCGAGGGCGTCCTTCCTCAGTAGCGGTAGTGGTCGCTCTTGTAGGGCCCCTCCACCGGGACGCCGATGTAGTCGGCCTGCACCTTGGTGAGCTGGGTGAGCTTCACGCCCAGCGCGTCGAGGTGCAGCCGGGCCACGTGCTCGTCGAGCTTCTTGGGCAGCACCGTGACGCCGGGGGTCTGCCCCTCGTAGGCGGCCCGGTTGTTCCACAGCTCGATCTGCGCCAGCACCTGGTTGGAGAACGACGCGCTCATCACGAAGCTGGGGTGCCCGGTGGCGTTGCCCAGGTTCAGCAGCCGGCCCTCGGAGAGCACGATGATCGTGTGGCCGTCGGCGAACCGCCACTCGTCCACCTGCGGCTTGATGGTGGTCCGCTCGATCCCCGGCGTGCGCGCCAGGCCGGCCATGTCGATCTCGTTGTCGAAGTGCCCGATGTTGCCGATGATCGCCTGGTGCTTGGTCCGGCTCAGCTGGTCGGCCGAGATGATGTCCTTGTTGCCGGTGGCCGTGATGATGATGTCGGCCTTGCCGATGACCTCGTCCAGCGTGGTCACCTCGTAGCCGTGCATCGCCGCCTGGAGGGCGTTGATCGGGTCGATCTCGGTGACGATGACCCGCGCACCCTGGCCGCGCAGCGACTCCGCGCAGCCCTTCCCGACGTCGCCGTAGCCGCAGACGACGGCGACCTTGCCGCCGATCATCACGTCGGTCGCGCGGTTGATGCCGTCGATCAGCGAGTGCCGGCAGCCGTAGAGGTTGTCGAACTTGCTCTTGGTCACCGAGTCGTTGACGTTGATCGCCGGGAAGAGCAGCCGGCCTTCGCGGGCGAGCTCGTACAGGCGCATGACGCCGGTGGTGGTCTCCTCGGTGACGCCGGTGATGCCCTGGCCGATGCGGGTCCAGTACTGGCCGTCCTCGGCGAGCGTGCCGCGCAGCACGTCGAGGATCACGCCGTACTCCTCGGAGTCGGCCTCGGTGGTGTCGGGGACGACGCCGTCGGCCTCGAAGCGGGTGCCCAGGTGGATCAGCAGGGTGGCGTCACCGCCGTCGTCGAGCAGCATGTTGGGGCCGACGACGGCGCCCGACTCGTCGCGGAACTCGAACAGCCGCTGCGTGCACCACCAGTACTCCTCGAGCGTCTCGCCCTTCCAGGCGAAGACGGGGACGCCGGCGGGCTGCTCGGGGGTGCCGTCGCCGACGACGATCGCGGCCGCGGCGTGGTCCTGCGTGGAGAAGATGTTGCAGCTCACCCAGCGGACGTCGGCGCCCAGCGCGGTCAACGTCTCGATGAGGACGGCGGTCTGCACGGTCATGTGCAGCGACCCGGCGATGCGGGCACCGGCCAGGGGCTGGGCGTCGCCGTACTCGGCGCGGAGCGCCATCAGGCCGGGCATCTCGTGCTCGGCGAGCTGGATCTCCTTGCGGCCGAACGGCGCCAGGGAGAGGTCGGCGACCTTGAAGTCGCCGTCGGTCAGCGTGCGGGTGCCAGTGCTGGCGGTCATGTCGCTCCAGTGTCCGCGCCCGGGCCGTGGCCCGCGGGGCGCTACGGGGTGGTCTGAGAGAGCGAGCATGCCGAGGCTTCGGCGGGGCTCGTGCCGGCGTCCAGCTTAGACGCGCGGCCCGGGACGGGCGCCCGTCCCTGCTCACGCACGTCGGTTGTGCACCGCCTGCATCGGCTGGGCCGGCCGGCCCCCTGAAGGCGGCACTCACCCTTCGCCCGAGAACCACACCGCGCACCCCGCCGGTCGGTGGATCGAGGCCACGGCCGGGCGATGTCGCCCCCATGGTGATCGGGGCCTGATGCGGGGCTCGTCCCGGCGCTTCCACCGCAGACCCGCCCGCCCGTCGAGGTCACCCGCTCTCTCCCCCGGCAGCTCCAGGCCGTCCGTCGGCCGGTTGCCTCGGGGATCGCGCGCCGTAGAAGAGCCAGTTCCCCTTGCCGGGGTGCGGCACTCCCTGGGTGCATCGCGGCCTTCTCTGCCGTGTCGGGCCGCACGAGGGTGAAGCCATGCCCACCACCTTCCCCGCTTTCACGGCCGCCGGACTGGCCGCCGTCCGCGCCGGCGCCGATCGGCCGCTGCTGCTGACCAACGCGACGATCCACACCCTCGACCCGCTGATCGGCACCATGCACGACGCCGACGTGCTCCTCGGCGGCACGCTGGTCGTCGGCGTCGGGCCCGGCATCGTCACCGCGGCCGAGGACGACGGTGCCGTGGTCATCGACGCCACCGGCACCACCGTGCTCCCCGCCCGCCTCGACGCGACCACCACCCTCGGCGCCGCCGCGCGCGGCACCGGCCCCGGGACGCTCGCACCCGGCGCGGACGCCGACCTCGCCGTCGTGCCCGACGAGCACGCCCCGGACCTGGCCGCGGCACTGCACACCGCGTTCACGCGGCCCGACCTACTGCTCGCAGTCCTGCAGGAGGGACGCCCCGTCCACTGGGCCGGCGACCCCCTCGGTTCCGTGCCGCCCCGTACCCGGCTGCAGCCCGACCGGCTCGCGGTCGACCCGGGCCGCGTAGGCGTGTGGGTCGACACCGGCGACTTCCTGCACCAGGAACTGACCGCCGACGGCCGCTACGACGAGACCCGCGGGGGCCGCCCGCACGCCTTCGCGGGCCGCTACTGGGTCGACGGTGACCGCATCGACTACCTCGACGACCTCGGCTTCTGGGCCTTCGGCCGGTTCGCCGACGACGCCTTGCACCACGCCGGCTACACCATGCACCGGAAGGACGCCCGATGAGCACCGACCCCGTCCTGGACGCACTGAACCGCTCCGCCACCGATGCCGACCGCCTCGTCCTGCTGCGCGGCGCGACCGTCGTGACGATGGATCCTGCGCTGGGAACCATCGACACCGGTGACGTCCTGGTGCGCGGGGCGCGCATCGTCGACGTCGGCCGCGACCTTCCGGACGCCGGGGCGATCGCCGTCGACGTGACCGGCAGCATCGTCGCCCCGGGCATGGTGGACACCCACCGGCACGCCTGGCAGGCACAGATGCGCCGCACCATCCCCGACGTCGACGACCTCGCCGGATACCTGCAGTCCACGCTCATGCACGTGGCGCCGACCTACGCCCCCGACGACGTGTACCTCGGCACACGCCTGGCCGCGCTGACCGCACTGGACGGCGGCATCACCACGATGCTCGACTTCTCGCACAACTCGCGCACCACCGCCCACTCGGACGCGGCGATCACCGCGCTGATCGACTCCGGCATCCGCGGTGTGCACGCCTCCATGGCCCCGCACTTCGGCGACTGGGACGGCCAGTGGCCCGCGGACCTGACCCGGCTGCGTTCGACCTACGTCCCCACCGACGACCAGTTGGTCACGCTGCGCGTGGCGGCACTGGCCACCGGAGACATCGCCGGGCACCTCGCCTACGGTCCCGACCTGGCTCGGGTCGCAGCCGACCTCGACATCGGCGTGAGCCTGGACGTCATGTTCGGTCAGGCCGCCTCCCGCGCCATCCTGGACTGGCAGGGGCAAGGGCTGCTCGGCCCGCACCTGGAGTCGATCCACTCCACGGCGCTGTCCGCGGACGCCTGGGCGGCGATGCGCGACCACGGCGTCACCGTCTCGCTGGCCCCCACCTCCGACGCCCAGATCGGGCTGGAGGACGCCGTCCCGCCGGTCGACGAGGCGCTCGCCCACGGGATCCGGCCCGGGCTGTCGGTGGACGTGGAGGTCGCGCTGGCCTCCGACATGTTCACCCAGATGCGGTCGCTGCTGACGATCCAACGCATGCGCGCGGTCAACGCCGCCTACGGCACCGGGCAGGCGCCCAGCCGCATCACCACCCGCGACGTGCTCGACTTCGCGACCCTGTCCGGGGCGCGCACGCTGCGGCTCGACGACCGCACCGGTTCCATCACCCCAGGAAAGCAGGCCGACCTCGTCATCGTGGACGCCGAGGCGATCAACACCATGCCGCTGCACGACGCCGTCGGAACCCTCGTGCTGGGCGCCGACCGCTCGAACATCACCTCGGTGTGGGTGGCCGGCCAGGTGCGCAAGTGGGACGGCGCCCTCGTCGGGGTGGACGTCGACGCCCTGCGCACCCAGGTGCACGACTCGGTCGCCGCGATCACCGAGCGTCTCGCCACCACCGGAGCCGGCCGGTGACCCCGCCCGACGCCGACACGTTCGTCGTCACGCGTGCGCACGTCAGGACCGGGTCCGGGACCGTGGCGCCCGGCGATCTGCACGTGGTCGGGGAGCGTCTGGCCGCGGGGCCGGCCGACCCCGGGGTGGAGGTGATCGACGTCGACGGCGCCTACGCCGTCCCGCTGCTGGTGGACAGCGCCGTGGCGCAGCTGCCGCCGGCCCGGCGCGGCGGGTACGACCTCGTGCCCGGCAACCCGGCCACCTTCGCCGTCGTGCGCCGCCCGGTCAGCGAGGCGCAGGTGCACAGCATGCTGGTCGTCGACCCGCAGGACCTGCTGGCGGTGTGGGTCGCCGGACACCTCGAGGCCTGGGACGGCGAGCCGACCCGGCCCGCGGGACAGGACGTCGCGGACCCGGCCGTCCGAGAGACGTGGGTGGGCACCTGGCACGACCCTGGCCGCGGCCTGCTGCAGCACCTGCGACCAGACGGCCGCTACTCCGAGACCCGGGGCGGGCGCGCCGACGCGTACACCGGCCGCTACTGGCTGCACGAGGACCGGGTCACCTACCTGGACGACTCCGGCTTCTGGGCGTTCGGCCAGCTGCTGGACGGCGTCCTTCACCACGCCGGGTTCGTGATGACCCGACGCTGAGCAGGCGGCGCGCCGGGCCGAGGGGCCCCGGCGCGCCGCGGCCGACGGCTGCCAGGGAGCACCAGGTCCTGGTTGCCGAGGTGAGCGGCCCCTACGGTCGGAACGTGCGCACCGCAGACCTCGGCCCGTTCCTCAAGGCCCGCCGCGGCCACCTCCAGCCCGACGACGTCGGGCTGACCGGGCACACCACCCGCCGCGTGCCCGGGCTGCGTCGCGAGGAGGTGGCGATGCTGGCCGGCGTCAGCGTGGACTACTACGCCCGCCTGGAGCAGGGCCGCGAACGCAACCCGTCACCGTCCGTGCTCAACGCGATCGCCAGCGCCCTGTGCCTCGACCCCGACCAGCGCGAGCACCTCTTCCGCCTGGCCCACCTGGCGCCCACCACCCTGGCGCCCACCACCCCGGCGCCGCCGCAGTCACTGCTGGACCTGCTGGAGGCGTGGCCGCACACCCCCGCGGTGATCATCAACCGGCAGCTCGACGTGCTGGCGCACAACGCCCTGGCCGGCGCCCTGTACTCGGACTTCGACCGGATCGACAACGTCGCCCGCATGACGTTCCTCGACCCGGTCGGCTCCAGCTTCTACGCCCACTGGGACCGAGCCGCGGAGTCCTGCGTGGCCAACCTGCGCCTGGCCCTGGGACACGTGGACTCCGCCGATGCCGTGCGCCGGCTGGTGGTCGAGCTCTCCACGGCCAGCTCCGCGTTCCGCCACCTGTGGGCCAAGCACGACGTACGCGGCAAGACGCACGACTCCAAGGCGTTCCGCCACCGCGACGTCGGCGACCTCGTCCTCGACTACCACACGCTCGACGTCAAGGGCTCACCCGGCCGCCAGCTCATCGTCTACCACGCCGCGCCCGGCTCGCCCAGCGCGGACAGGCTGCAGCTGCTCGCCTCCCTGCACGCCACGCCTTTGGCAGCGCCCGCGACCCCGGACGCCCCGTAGGCAGGCCAACCGTCCTCACCCCGACAGCACACCCAGCACCGGTCCCCACGGGTTCGGAGCCGGGCCGGTGCGCCCGGAACTCCTGCGCCAGTCCGGTCGCGCCTTCGGCTCGCCGTCCTGAACCACCCGCGAGACGTTCACCTGGCCCGAAGCCGACAGGGCCGCGTGGACGCCTCAGTGGCACGCCGACTGCAGCCCCGGCTCGACATCGAGGAACCGCGCCCGACCGGCGTGAGCCTCGTGGAGTGGCCTGCAGTGCTCGACGCGCCGCGAGCAGCGCGCCGGGCACGCGACGTCCCGGGAGCCAGGCGGCGGGCCCACCGGATCGTCGCGGCACACGTCAGGACTCGCAGCCCACCCCGTCCCCGTCGCCGTCGAACGCCTCCGAGAAGCCCGGCTCACCCCGGTGGATGGGCGCCGCTCCGGCGCCCCGTACCGCCGCGCAGTCGGCGTAGCGGGGCGCCGACGCGGACCGCGGGTCGGCTTCGGGAACGGTCGCCGCCGGCTGCGGGACGG
Organism: Blastococcus sp. SYSU DS1021; assembly: GCF_054050995.1. Classification (NCBI taxonomy): domain Bacteria; kingdom Bacillati; phylum Actinomycetota; class Actinomycetes; order Geodermatophilales; family Geodermatophilaceae; genus Blastococcus; species Blastococcus sp. SYSU DS1021. Next base: position 72,378 of record NZ_JBJHAL010000017.1, read on the forward strand.
GCAGCGGTGAATGGTCGGCGGACGGCAGCGGCTCGTCCGGACACCCCGCGAGTACCCCGGCCATGGCGTCGTGCTCGGCCGGAGTCACCCAGAGGCCGTGCGCGGCCTTCACGGCGATCTGCCGGGCCACGTAGGCGCACCGGTAGCCGCGGTCCGGCGGCAGCCAGGTGGCGGCGTCGCCGTCGCCCTTCTGCATGTTGAGCGGGCCGTCGACGGCGAGCAGGTTGAGCGGGTCGTTGGCGAACCGGACCCGCCGTGGCTCGTCCCAGCCCTGGGCGCCCTTCTGCCACGCGTCGGAGAGCGCGACCACGTGGTCGATCTGCACGTCGGCGCTGGTGTCCTGGCCGCGGAGGAAGGGGATCGTCTCCCCCGAGTAGGGGTCGGCGAGGGTGCCGGTGGCGACGACGCAGTCCCGGGTACCCGGCTGGAAGGTCTCCCCGGTCAGATCCCGGGCCAGGACGTCGTTGCGCGTGTCGCAGCCGTTGCGGTCGGTGTCGACCCAGCCCGCGCCGAACTGGTCCCGGTCGTAGCCGGTCTTCGGGGCGCGGCCCTTGACGTCCAGCTCGTCCAGCGCGGCGAGCGCGGAGCCGGTGACGAGCGCGGGCGCCGCCGTGGCCTCCGTGCGGTCGGCGCCCTCGCCGACGTCCACCGCCTCGCAGCCGGCCGACGCCATCGCCACGCCGAACGCGAGGACCGCACCGGCGAGCCGACGGGACCGGGAACCGGGTCGTACGTGCACGCAACTCCCCCACCAGCCGGACGGCGACCGGCCCGACGCTAGGCCGCGGCTGCCGGACCCCGTCGGCGCAACGCCGGGGCCGGCCGGCGTCTCACGAGATGGCGGTGGTGGCCCGGTAGAGCACCGCCGGGCCGCGAGCGGCGACCGGCGCACCGGCGGGGACGAACGCCGCGCGGCCCTTCGCCAGGGTCAGCTCTCCGTCGACCGACGCCAGCACCGCGGTGCCGTCCGTGCACAGCAGGAGCTGCGGTCCGCGCGTGGTCAGCGTGCCCGCCTGCTCGTCGAGCTGGCAGCGGGTGAGGTCGAAGTCCTGCACCGGCACCGGGTAGCGCAGGCCGCCTGGCCCGAGCACCGGGTGGATCACCGGCACCCGCCCGTCGGAGAAGTCCAGGACCTCGATCAGCGCCGCGAGGTCGACGTGCTTGGCGGTCAGCCCGCCGCGCAGCACGTTGTCGGAGCTGGCCATCACCTCGACACCGGCACCCGACAGGTAGGCGTGCAGGTTGCCCGCGGGGAGGAACACCGCCTCTCCCGGGGCCAGCTTGAGGTGGTTGCACATCAGCGAGATGACGACGCCCGGGTCGCCGGGGTAGGTCTCGGCGAGGGTCGCCGCCCACCGGTAGGTGTTGATGAACTCCGGGTCGTGCGCCGCCACGAACCTGCCCGCCGCGGTGGCCACGGCGGCCACGAGCTCCGTCCGGCGCTCCCCGGGCAGCGCCAGCAGCTGCGGGATCGCCGCGCGCAGGCCGCCGCGCGCCAGGGCGGCGATGGTGGGCTTGAGCTCAGGCACCTGCAGCTTGGCCAGGCAGTGCAGCGACTCCTCCACCGGGCGGAACCCGCACAGCGCTTCGAACGTGGTGAGCGCGAGCAGCAGCTCGGGCTTGTGGAAGGGGTCCTTGAACGTCCGCGTCGGGTCGTCGTGCGGGATGCCGGCGGCCTCCTCGGCGGCGTAGCCGGCCTCGGCCTGCTCCGTCGTGGGGTGCGCCTGCAGCGACAGCGGGGTCTCGGCGGCGAGCACCTTCATCAGGAAGGGCAGCCGCGCCCCGAAGCGCTCCACCACCGGGGTGCCCAGCAGCTCGGCGGGCTCCTCGGCGATCGCCTTGTCCAGCGGGCGCCCGTCGGCCAGGACGCTGGGCTCGTCGGGGTGGGCCCCGATCCACAGCTCCGCGTGCGGCCGCTCCGCGGGCACGGGCTCACCGAGGAGCTCGGGGATCACGGTGCGGCTCCCCCACGGGTAGAACCGCACACCGTTGCTCAGCTGCCACATGGTCTGGGCAGATTACGGCCCGACCGCGTCCCCGGGAACGAACCTCACCCCCGCGGGGCGGGTCGCCCCCTGGTCACACCGCGGGACGGCCCCGCGGCGCCCGGGGCGGGGACCTCCCGGGACGGTGGCCTTCTCCCCCGCCCCGGCGACCGGGGCACGGGTGCGGCGCCGCCGGCGCCGCGTCTCAGTGCGCCCCGGCCCCGGCCTTGCCCCGGTGCACCGTGAGGTTCATGACCAGGACCACCACGGCCCCCACGACCAGCCCGAGCAGCGCGCTGCCCAGCGTGTTGACCAGCCAGCCCACGACCCCGCCGAGAGCGCCGGTGGCGTCGTGCGCTGCCTCCTCCAGGTGGTGCACGAACTCGTAGAGCGGGTGGAAGCCCAACTCGTCGGTGCCCACCAGGATGATGTGCCCACCGACCCACAGCATGGCGACGGTGCCGACGACGGTGAGGGCGGACAGCAGCTTCGGCATGCCCTTCACCAGGCCGCGGCCGAACGCGGCGAGCCCCTTCGAGGTCCGCTGCGACAGGTTCAGCCCGACGTCGTCCATCTTCACGATGACGCCGACGACGCCGTACACCAGCACGGTGATGCCGAGCGCGACGACCACCAGGATGGCCGCCCGGGACAGGAAGCCCTCGCTCGCCACCTCGTTGAGGCTGATCACCATGATCTCGGCCGAGAGGATGAAGTCGGTGCGCACGGCCCCGGACACGATCGTGCTCTCGTCCGGGAGCGCGTCCTCCACCGTGGCGTGCGCCTCTGCGTGGCCGCTCACCCGGTGCCAGATCTTCTCCGCTCCCTCGTAGCAGAGGTAGGCACCACCGATCATCAGGATGGGGGTGAGCAGGAACGGCAGGAACTGGCTGAGCAGCAGGATCGCCGGCAGGATGATCAGGAGCTTGTTCCGGAGCGATCCGACGGCGATCTTCCGGATGATCGGCAGCTCGCGGTCGGCGTTCAGCCCGTGCACGTACTGCGGCGTGACGGCGGTGTCGTCGACGACGACGCCGGCCGCCTTGATGCTGGCCCGCCCGGCAGCCGCCCCGATGTCGTCGATCGAGGCCGCGGCCGCGCGCGCCAGCACCGCCACGTCGTCGAGCAGGGCTACGAGTCCACCCGCCAAGGGAGTTCCTTCCGATCGGTCAGCACCGGCGTGCTGTCGCCATGATGGTGGACCCGCCACGGGCCGCGCGCGCACTCAGCGAGGTCGGGCCCGCTCGGTGTCGAGGGCGAGCGCCAGGTAGACGGCGCTGAAGTCGGCGACGGCCAGCTGCCGGGCCAGGCGGGGCAGCCGAGCGAACCGCTCCGGCTCCCCGTGCTCGGCCAGGCCGCTGACCGGCACGCTGTGCGCCGCGGCGGTGCTCAGCACCTGCTGCATCGCCTCGGCCGCCGAGCGTGGCTCCCGCTCCCCCGCGCCGTCGTGCCCGCCGGCGTCGCTGTCGCGGATCGTCAGCAGCCGCAGCCGCCGGCCGCTGTCGGCGACGCGGTCCCGGAAGAAGTCGTCGGCCGCGTCCTGCGGCGCGAGCGGCCCGCCCAGGACGGCGCAGGCGGCAACCCGCTGGTCCGGCAGCCGGAAGTCGGCGACCGGGAGCCCCGCGAGCGTGGCCAGCTGGTCGGCGACGCGGGTCGCCGCCGCCCCGGCGAGCGGCCCTTCCGAGGCGATCACCGGGAGCGCGTCGAGCAGCTCCAGCGCCAGGCTCTTGGCCGGGTTGACGAACGACTCCCGCGCCGGGCCGCACTCCTCGGCCACCCGGTCCAGAGCCCCCGCCACCGCCTCGGTGTCGGCCACGCCGTCGGCCAGCAGCCTCAGGTCGGCCGCCAGGCGAAGCATCGGCGTGAGCAGCGACCAGAGGGTCGTGTGGCGGACGCGGCTCGCCGGCAGCGCGACGTAGGGCGCCCGGGCCGAGGAACACACGCCGCGCAGCGGCGCGTCCTCGGCGCCGATCCCGACCAGCGCGACCCCCCGGCGGGCGGCCTCGTAGGCCGGCGCGAGGGCGTACGCGCCCGCACCGGTGCGCGTGGCCACGACCGCGACGTCGCTGGGGCCGGTCCACACGGGCAGCGCGGGACCGGGGACGACGTCGACGGTGACCGGGCTGGCGGGGCCGAGGAGTGCCCGCAGCACCGACGCGGCCACGGCGCCCTCCCGCCGGGCGACGATGACGAGCCCGCGGGGCCGGCCGCCCTCGGTGACCCGGTCCAGCCCGGCCTCCTCGGTCAGCCGCGCGGTCTCCCGGACCTGCGCACCGGACCCGGCCACGGCCGGCAGCAGCCCGCGCGGATCCCGCGCGCGCAGCAGCTCGAGGTCGTCGAGGACCTCCTCGGCCAGCTCGGGCGAGGTCATGACGAGCGGTGCCGCGCCTCGTCGAGCAGCAGCACGGGGATGCCGTCACGGACCGGGAACGCCCGGTCGCAGGTGCCGCAGACCAGTTCACCGGCCGCCTCGTCGACGGCCAGCGGGGTGTGGTGGCTGTCCGGGCAGGCGAGGATGGCCAGCAGTTCCGGGTCCAGGCCGAGCGGGCCGCTCGGGGTGCCGCTCCGGGGTGTGGTCACTTCGACTCCTGTTCCGCGCGCACGGTGCGGAGCACCCGGTCGCGCACCTCGCTCATCCGCGCCTCGTCCGGCGCCTCCACGTTCAGCCGCAGCAGCGGCTCGGTGTTGCTGGCCCGCAGGTTGAACCACGCGCCGTCGGGCAGCTCGACGGTCAGGCCGTCGAGCTCGTCGACCGTCGCGCCCTCCTCCTTCTCGAAGACCTCCCGCACCGCCGCCATCCGCTCCCCCGCGTCGGCCACCGTGGAGTTGATCTCGCCGGAGGCGGCGTAGCGCGCGTAGGCGGCGGTCAGCTCCGACAGCGGCCGACCCTGCTCCCCCAGCGCGGCCAGGACGTGCATGGCCGCGAGCATGCCGGTGTCGGCCCGCCAGAAGTCGCGGAAGTAGTAGTGCGCGGAGTGCTCGCCACCGAAGACCGCGTCGGTGCGGGCCATCTCGGCCTTGATGAACGAGTGCCCCACGCGCGTGCGGACCGGCTGCCCGCCGTGCTCGCGCACGATCTCCGGCACGGCCCGGGAGGTGATCAGGTTGTGGATGATCGTCGTCCCGCGCCCCTTGGCCAGCTCGCGCACCGCGACCAGGGCGGTGATGGCCGAGGGGCTCACCGGCTCGCCCCGCTCGTCGATGACGAAGACCCGGTCGGCGTCGCCGTCGAACGCCAGGCCGATGTCGGCGCCGTGCTCGACGACGGCGCGCTGCAGGTCGACCAGGTTCGCCGGGTCCAGGGGGTTGGCCTCGTGGTTGGGGAACGACCCGTCCAGCTCGAAGTACAGCGGCACGATCTCCAGCGGCAGCCCGGCGAGGACCACCGGGACCGTGTGCCCGCCCATGCCGTTGCCCGCGTCGACTACGACGCGGAGCGGCCGGATCGTGGCGAGGTCGACCAGCGAGCGCAGGTGCGCGGCGTAGTCGGCGAGGACGTCGCGGGTGGTGACGGTGCCGACCCGTTCCGGCACGCGCTCGTAGGTGTCGCGCTCGGCCCACTCGCGGATGGTGACCAGCCCGGAGTCCTGCCCGATGGGGGCGGCCCCGGCACGGCACATCTTGATCCCGTTGTACTGCGCGGGGTTGTGGCTGGCGGTGAACATCGCCCCGGGCACGTCGAGCGATCCGGCGGCGAAGTACAGCAGGTCGGTGGAGCCCAGCCCGGCCTCGACGACGTCGACGCCGCGGCCGATGACGCCTTCGGCGAAGGCGCGGGAGAGCGGGACGGAGGTCTCGCGCATGTCGTGCGCGGTGACCACGGCGGTCGCACCGCTCTCGGCGAGGACGAACTCGGCGAACGCCGCCCCGATCGCCCGCGCGACGTCCTCGTCCCACTGGTCGGGGACCACCCCGCGGACGTCGTAGGCCTTGATCAGGGCCGAGAGATCACGCACGCCGCGACACTATCGGCGCGCCCCGCCACGCGCTGGAACGGCCACCCTCTCGGGGCTCGCGCCGAGCTTGCGAGGCGTGGGGGGAAGGTGGTCCTTCTAGGGGAGGTCGGGAAGCACCCGCAGGTGCCCGCGCCGGATGCCGCTGCCGTCGTCCGCGGGAGCGCGCGGCGGCTCGGGGCGGGCGGCCTCGCGGACGGCGTCGGCCAGGGCCAGCAGGTCGTCCCCCGTCGGCCCGGCGTCCTCGACGTCGATCTCGTGCCGCACGACCTCCCAGCCGCGCGGGACGGTCAGCCGCTCCGCGTGGAACTCGCACAGGTCGTAGCTGTGCGGCTCGGAGTACGTCGCCAAGGGGCCCACGACAGCGGTCGACTCCGCGTAGACGTAGGTCAGGGTCGCCGCTGCCGGTTGCGCGCAGCCGCTGCGCGAGCAGCGCCGTGACTGCCTCACCACCGGTTCCTCACGCACGGCACAGTAATCCCGCCCGGCGGTGCGCGACAGCAGGCACACCGGGAAACCGGCTGTGGCGCACCATCCTGCACGATGACCCCGTGGGCATCGTCACCGGTCGGGCGCGGGTTCGGGACCGGCGCGGCTCGACGTGGGAGAACGCCCGGCGAGCCGTCCCGGGGCCCGGCGTGTCGCGGGTCGCCGTACCCTTCGGGCAGTCATGAGCCATCCTCCGCGCCGCCGCGCCCGCTCCCGTCGCGACCGCCACGGTCGTGGCCTGCGCGGGCGCCTCGCCCCTGCCGAGGTGCCGCTGTCGCGCAGCCGGGCCGAGCTGTTCGACGACCTGGTCCTGGACGCCGTCGAGGACCTGGAACGCCGCTGGGAGCGCGAGCTGGCCGGGGTGGAGTTCGCCGTCGAGGACGTGCCCTGGGTCGAGCACACCGATCCCGACGAGGCGCTGCTGGACGCCGACGTCCTCGACGACGCGGGCGTCCCGCTGGCCCGGCTGCTGCCGGCCCGGCGCGAACAGGGCCAGGAGGTCCCGCCGCGGATCGTGGTCTACCGCCGGCCGCTGGAGCTGCGCGCGCACGACCGGGAGGACCTCGCCGACCTGGTGCGCGACGTGGTCGTCGACCAGGTCGCCACCCTGCTGGGCCGGGATCCCGAGGAGATCGACCCCACCCGCTGACATGCTGGACGGGATGGACGCCGCCGCCACCACCGCCTGGCTGGTCACCGGCGTGGTCCTGGGCGTCCTGGCCGTGGCGGCCCTGGTCGCCGCCACGGCCGTCGTCCGGGCGCGCCGGTCCCGCCCGACCGGCACACCGGATCCGGTCGACGACCTGGCCGACTTCCACGAGCACCCACCGGGCACCCGGCCGGAGCCGCCGTCCCCCGCCGGCTGGGCGACGCTGGCCCCGCCGTCGGTGGCGCCCGCTCTTCCCGGCGAGGACCACGGGCGGGGCCGCGCCGTCCTGGCCGCGCTCTGCGTCGTCGCCCTGGCGGTCGTCGGCACCGCCGCCGCGGTCGCGGCCGGCCGGCTCGCGGCGAGCGGTTCCGCCGGCGGGCCCGGGACCGACGACCGGGGGACGCCGGGTCCCGCGCCGACCTCGGACGCCGGGGCGCCCGACGCCCTCGTCGCCGACCTGGTCGCCGGCGGGCTCGTCCTGGAGCCGCGGGCGGTGGGCGTCACCGCGGCCTACCCCGAGGCGCGGCTCACCACCTCCGCCGGCACGGCCCGGCTGGAGCTGCGGCTGCCCACCTACAACTGCCTGGCCGCCGAGGCCCCGGCCGACCCGGTCGCCGCCGGGTGCACCGCCACGCCCGTCGAGCACGCCGTCGTCGAGGGTGAGGACCTGGTCGTCTCCCGCGACGGCGAGCGGTGGACCGTGCGCGGGCGCGCCCCGACGGTCCTCCGGCCGGGCGGCTCGGCCCCGGAGCCGACCGGCCGGGTCTACCCGCTGGAGCTCACCCTCGTGCCCCAGGGCGCACCGGCTGCCGACAGCGCCCGGGCCGCCACCGGGGAGCTGCGCCTCGGCACGGGCAGCGCCCCGCTCCTGCCCGAGCGCAGCCGGGTCCACCTCCCCGGCTGAGCCTCAACGGGGCCAGCGCCGCACCGGCACGGAGAGGGTGCTCACCGGTGCGCCCATCACCGTGCGGGGACCGCCGTCGCCGTCGATGCCCCACCACGGCCAGCGGTTCCCGCCGTCGACGAGGGTGAGCAGCCCGGCACGCGGCCGGTCGCCCTCGGCGACGACCGCCACCTCCAGGCGGCCGACGGCCGCGTGCAGCCGGGCCGCGGCCCGCAGGAACTCCCGCGCCCGCCGATCGGGCGCGGCGGCGAGGAACGCGGGGAGCCAGCGCTCGAGGTGCCGGTGGTCGTGCGTGCGCTCCACGGGCCCGGCCCGGTCGAGCGCGTCGACCAGCAGCGCGGTGCGGGCGTTGGCCAGGACGGCGGTGGGCAGCCGGGCAGCCAGCGCGCGGGCGGTGGGATCACCCAGGGGGAGCCCGGTCAGGTGCAGCGCCCAGGGTCCGCGCAGCGAGCCCAGGAGGCCGAGCACCCCTTCGGCGAGGTGCCCGGCGGCCTCGTCGTCACGGGCCAGCAGGCGCGCGGTGGGGCGGCCACCGGGCAGCGGCCGGGTCGCCTGGCCCAGCACGGTCACCTGGGTGAGCACCCCGCGCCGGCGCAGCTCCAGGAAGGCGGCGGCGCGCGGCGTGCCGTCGCTGTGCCCCGGGACGACGACGGCGGCGGGGCGGGTCGGCAGCGGGCGCGCGGCGCCGTGGTTGAGCACCGCGGTCAGCCACGGCGCGCGGGCGGTCAGCGGCGCAGCCAGTGCCTCCGCCAGCGGCTCCGCGGCCCGGACCTCGCGGACCACGTGCGCTCGACCGAGGGCGACGCGGGCGACCATGCCCGAACAGAACCACAGCCGCCGGCGAGGGGCGCCGGCGGCTGGGGTGAGAGTGCTGGATCGGCCCCTGCAGGGACCCGCCGCGAGCTCGCGAGCGGTGGGGAGCAGGGGGTCCTTAGACCGCTCGGCGGCGGAGCCGGCGTCGTTCGCGCTCGGAGAGGCCACCCCAGATGCCGAAGCGCTCGTCGTTGGCCAGCGCGTACTCGAGGCACTCGGCCTTGACCTCGCAGCCGGTGCAGATCTTCTTCGCCTCGCGGGTGGAGCCGCCCTTCTCGGGGAAGAACGCCTCGGGGTCGGTCTCGGCGCACAGCGCCTGCTCCTGCCAGGACTGGGTGTCCGGCTCCAGCCCGAAGCCGAGGAAGCCGACGAACGGCTGCCCCGTCCCCTGGCCCACGGCCTGGCCCGTGGCATGCCCGGTGACCGGCAGCCGGTCGGCCGACCGCTCCGACCCGTTGACGTAGTCGCTCAACCACGACACCTCTGCCATGACGGTGCGTCCCCTCTCGCTCTCGTCCCGGTGCGCGGCCGGCAGGACGTTCCCGGGCCGATCAGCACTCGTTGACACCGCCGGAATTACACGCGTGTCGTTGCCCAGGCGTCAACTTCGCCCGGTGTAAGCGACACGCCACACCAGCCCCATCCGTCACGGGGCCTTCGTCACATCTCGTGGTAGCCCTCGACACGCCCGGCGAACAGTCGACAAGTGCTCATCGGGCACCATGCGTTTCGTGCAGATCGTCGTGCTGGCAGGTGGGACCGGAGGGGCTCGATTTCTGCGCGGGGTCCGCGCCGCGGCCCCCGAGGCGGAGATCACGGCCGTGGTCAACACCGGGGACGACGTGACGCTGCACGGGCTGCGCATCTGCCCGGACCTGGACACGGTCGTCTACACCCTCGGCGGCGGCATCGACGAGGAGCGCGGCTGGGGCCGGGCCGGCGAGTCGTGGACGGTCAAGGAGGAGCTCGCCGCCTACGGCGCCGACCCCGCCTGGTTCGGCCTCGGTGACCGCGATCTGGCCACGCACCTGATCCGCACCCGGATGCTCGACGCCGGCTACCCGCTCTCGCAGGTCACGGCGGCGCTCGCGGAGCGCTGGCGGCCCGGGGTGACCGTGCTGCCGATGAGCGACCAGCGGGTGGAGACCCACGTCGTCGTCACCGACCCCGAGGACGGCCGGTCGCGCGCGATCCACTTCCAGGAGTGGTGGGTGCGCCACCGGGCCGGGCTCGACCCCTCGGCCTTCGTCCAGGTGGGCGTGGACGGTGCCCGCCCCGCACCCGGCGTCGTGGAGGCGTTCGCCTCCGCCGACGCCGTCCTGCTCGCCCCCTCCAACCCCGTGGTCTCGATCGGCACGGTCCTCGGCGTGCCCGGGCTGCGCGACGCCCTGCGGTCCTCACCGGCCCGGATCGCCGGGGTCTCGCCGATCGTGGGCGGCGCGGTCGTGCGCGGCATGGCCGACCGCTGCCTGCCCGTGCTGGGCATCGAGGTGAGCGCCGAGGGGGTCGGCCGGCACTACGGCGCCCGCGCCGACGGCGGGCTGCTCGACGCCTGGCTGGTCGCCGAGGACGACCCCGCCGACGTGCCCGGCGTCGACGTCCGGCGGCTGCCGCTGCTCATGTCCACCCCCGAGGCCACCACGGCCCTGGCCCGCGCCGCGCTCGATGCCTGTGCCTGAAGAAGGACCCCGTCCTCCGCACGGCTCGCACGATCGCCGCGCGCCTCTGGACGGGGCCGTGCCATCCGGTGTCTCGATCCACCCGGTCGCCGGGCTGCCGGAGTTCGCCGCCGGTGACGACCTGGCCGCGGCCATCGCGCGCGCCGCGCCCTGGCTCGCCGACGGCGACGTCGTCGTGGTCACCTCCAAGGTGGTCTCGAAGGTGGAGGGCCGACTGGTCCGCCTGGAGCCCCGGACCGACCGGGAGGCCGCCCGCCAGCGGGCGATCGATGCAGAGACGGTGCGGGTGGTCGCCCGCCGCGGGCCGCTGAAGATCGTGCAGACCCGGCAGGGCTGGGTCGTCGCCGCCGCCGGCATCGACGCCTCGAACGTCTCCGCCGACGCGCTGGTCCTGCTGCCCGAGGACGCCGACGCCTCCGCCCGGCGGCTGCGGGCCCGGCTGCGGGAGCTGGCCGGGGTGGAGGTCGCGGTGGTGGTCAGCGACACCTTCGGCCGGACCTGGCGCGAGGGGCTCACCGACGTCGCGGTCGGGGCCGCCGGGATCGTCGCGCTCGAGGACCTCCGCGGGGCGGTGGACGCCCACGGCAACCGGCTGGAGACCACCCGGGTCGCCGTCGTCGACGAGCTCGCCTCCGCCGCGGACCTGGTGAAGGGCAAGCTGGCCGGCGTTCCGGTCGCGGTCGTCCGCGGGCTGCCGGCGCGACGGCCGGCCGACGACGCCGACGAGGGCACGCGGCCGCTGGTGCGGCTGCCCGGCGAGGACCTCTTCCCCTACGGGTCGCGCGACGTGGTGGCGTCCCGCTCCCCCGCGACCGACCTCGTGCCCCGGCCCGGCGAGCTCGACGCCGTCGCAGAGGCGTTCCGCGTCGCGGCCGCCGCCCTCCCGGAGTTCCCGGTCGTGCTGCGCCACGGCGGCGACGGCGACGGCGTCGTCGACCTCCACCTCTCCGACACCGTCACCCTCACCACCGCGCTGAACCTCGGCGCGGTGATCGGCGCCGCGCTCGTGCAGCTGCACGCCATGGGCTGGTCGACGCGGTGGGAGCCGGTCGGCTCCCCCGGAGGAACCTCACTCGTCGGGAGGCTGTGGCTGGGCGGTCCGGCGCTGTAGAGCCGGAGCGCTCGGTACGGTTCGTCCCCATGCGCGGGATCATCCTGGCCGGTGGCACGGGGAGCCGTCTGTTCCCCATCACCCAGGCGGTGAGCAAGCAGCTCATGCCGGTCTACGACAAACCGATGATCTACTACCCGCTCTCCACGCTGATGATGGCGGGGATCCGCGAGGTGCTGGTCATCACGACCCCGGCGGACCAGGCGGCGTTCCGCGCCCTCCTCGGTGACGGCAGCCGGCTGGGCATGCGGATCGAGTACGCGGCCCAGCCGCGACCCGAGGGCCTGGCCCAGGCGTTCCTCATCGGGGCGGAGTTCCTCGGCGGCGAGGCCGCGGCCCTGGTCCTCGGCGACAACATCTTCTACGGCGCCGGCCTGGGCACCGCGCTGTCCCGGCTGCCCGTGCCCGCCGGTGGGCACGTGTTCGCCTACCACGTGGCCAATCCGCGGGACTACGGCGTCGTGGAGTTCGACGACGCCGGCCGGGTGCTCTCGATCGAGGAGAAGCCGGTGCGCCCGAAGAGCGCCTACGCCGTCCCCGGGCTGTACTTCTACGCCGGGGACGTCGTCGAGGTGGCCCGCGGCATCACCCCGAGCGCGCGGGGCGAGCTGGAGATCACCGCGGTCAACGAGCACTACCTGCGGGAGGGCCGGCTGACCGTCACCGCGCTGGACCGCGGCACCGCCTGGCTGGACACCGGCACCTTCGCCTCGCTGCGCCAGGCGACCGAGTTCGTCTCCGTGGTCGAGGAGCGCCAGGGCCTGAAGATCGGCTGCATCGAGGAGGTGGCCTGGCGCAACGGCTGGCTGGACGACGAGGGGCTGCGCGCCATCGCCGAGCCGCTGGGGAAGAGCGGCTACGGCGCCTACCTGCTCGGCCTGCTCGCCGAGCGCTAACGGCGCCGGTTGTCCACCGGGGCGAACCGGGGCCCGCGCCGCGGCCGCCGGGGGCCGCCGGCCAGCAGCAGGCGCACCACCCGCTGCCGGTGCCCCCGCCACGGCTCCAGCAGCTCGAGCATGCCCTCGTCGTCGGTGTTCCGGCGGCCGGTGAGCGCGTAGCCCACCAGGTTCTTCAGGTGGTAGTCACCCACGCTGACGGCGTCCGGGTCACCGTGGACCCGCTGCGCCACCTCGGCCGCCGTCCAGATGCCGATGCCGGGGATCGAGCGCAGGCGCTGCTGCAGACCGCCGGAGTCCCCGGCCCGCTCGGGCTCCAGGGCGGCGGCCACCGTCGCGGCGGCGCGCAGCGCCCGGCGGCGCGCACCGTCGAGCCCGCAGCGGTGCCACTCCCAGTCGGTCACCTCGAGCACGCGCTGCGCCGAGGGCACCACGCGCATCCCCTCGGGTGCGGGGCCGGGCGCGGGCTCGCCCGCCAACCGGAGCAGCTCCCGCCACACCCGGTGGGCCTCGACGACGGTCACCTTCTGCTCCAGCACCGCCGGGACGAGCGCGTCCCAGGTGCGACCGGTCCGCCCCAGCCGCAGCCACGGCGTCGTGCGGTGCAGTTCGGCCACCGTCGGGTGCTCGCCGGGGCGGAACTGCTCGGGGCGGTCGGCGGCGCCCAGCCACTCGGGCACGGCGACCCCCGCGCACTCCGCACCGGGGCCCCACGCGCTGATGGCCACCCCCGCGGCCGTGCGGACCAGCCGCACCGTGGCCGCGCCCGCCGGGGTCGACGTCGTGCGCCAGAACCCGGTGTCGGCCAGCCGCAGCGCGGGGTCGCCCGGCCCGCGGCGGTGCGGAGCCAGGGTCCGGCCCACGTCGAGGGGCCAGTCCGGCGTCCACACCGCCGCGTAGGCGGGGGCGTCCAGGGCGGTGCTCAGCAGGTGCTCCGGGGGGAAGGTCAGCGGGGTGCCATGCGCAGCGCGCCGTCCATCCGGACGACCTCGCCGTTGAGGTAGCCGTTCTCGACGATCGCGAGCGCCAGCTCGGCGAAGTCGGCCGGGCGGCCGAGCCGCTTGGGGAAGGGTATGCCCGCCGAGAGGGCGGCCCGCGCCTCCTCGGGGAGCGAGCCCAGCAGGGGCGTGTCCACCAGCCCGGGGGCGATGGTGCAGACGCGGACGCCCACGCTGGACAGGTCGCGGGCCGCGGGCAGGGTCATGCCGACGACACCGCCCTTCGACGCCGAGTACGCCAGCTGGCCGATCTGGCCGTCGAAGGCGGCGATGGAGGCGGTGTTGACGACGACGCCGCGCTCGCCCTCCTCCCCCGGCTCGGTCTGCGACATCGCCGCCGCGGCCAGGCGCAGGACGTTGAACGTGCCGACCAGGTTGACGGCCAGCACCTTCTGGAACCCGCCGAGTTCGTGCGGCTCGCCGTTGCGGCCCACCGTGCGCTGGGCCAGCCCGATGCCGGCGCAGCTGACCGCGATCCGCAGCGGGCGGTCCTTGCCGGTGGCCTCGGCGACCGCGGCCTGCACCGAGGCCTCGTCGGTCACGTCTGTGCGGACGAACGTGGTGTGCCCGCCCAGCTCGGCGGCGAGCGCCTGCCCGCGCTCCTCGTTCAGGTCCATGATGGTGACCGCGGCCCCACGGGCGGCCAGCGCCCGGGTGGTGGCCTCCCCGAGCCCGGAGGCGCCCCCGCTGACCACTGCTGCGACGTCGAAGTTCTTCATGCCCCGCAGCCAATCACGAGCTCAGGCGAAACGGCCGCCGTGGCTCTCCTGCACCGCGGCGAGCAGCTGCTTCACCCGCTCGGCGTCGGCGACCGGGCAGACCATGGTGACGTCGGCGGTGTGCACCACGACGCTGTCCCGCACGCCCACGAGGGCGACCAGGTGCCGCGGGTCGTCGCTGAACACGATGTTCCCCGCCCCGTCGAGCACGACGGCGAGGCCGCGGACGGCGTTGCCCGCGCCGTCGTGGTCCAGCGTGTGCGCCAGCGCCGGCCACGAGCCGACGTCCAGCCAGGCCACGTCCAGGTCGACCACGAGCACCCGTCCGGGCTCGGCGGCGGCCGGCTCGAGGACGGCGTAGTCGACGCTGATCTTCGGCAGGGTCGGGAAGACGTCGGCCAGCACCGCGTCCCGGCCCGGCCCGGCGGGCGCCGCGACGATCCGGGCGAGCCCCTCCGCCGACGCGGGGAGGTGGTCGGCCAGGGCGTCGAGCACCGTGCGGGCGCGCCAGACGAACATGCCCGAGTTCCACAGGTACTGCCCGGACGCCAGGTACTGCTCGGCGGTGGCGCGGTCGGGCTTCTCCCGGAACGACGCCGCCTCGGCCACGCCCGGCTGCCCGGTGGGCGCGCCACGCTGCACGTAGCCGAACCCGGTGGCCGGCGCGGTGGGCCGGATGCCGAGGGTGACCAGCGACCGGGGGCGGGTGGCGAGGGCGTCGTAGGCGGTGCGCAGCGCGTCGGCGAAGCGCTCCACCGGCCGGATCACGTGGTCGGCGCTGACGACGGCGAGCTCGGCGTCCGGGTCGACGTCCGCGACCAGCGCCGCCGTCAGCCCGACGGCGTTCGCGGTGTCGCGGGCGACCGGCTCGAGCACCAGCCGGTCGGCCCGCAGCTCCGGCAGCGCGGCCCGGACCTGCCCGGCGTAACGGGCCGCGGTGCACACCCAGATGCGCTCCGCGGGCAGCACCGCGCGCAGCCGGTCCCAGGCCTCCGCCAGCAGGCTCCGCGGCGCACCGTCCGGGCCGGCGACGACGTCGAGCAGCTGCTTGGGCCGGCCTTCCCGCGACAACGGCCACAGCCGCGTGCCCGAGCCGCCGGCCATGATCACCGCGTGGCGCACGTCAGCCCCCCTCGGCGCCGGTGCGCCGCGGATCGGGCACGGCTGCCAGGTCGCGGGCCCGGCGCTGGAACCGGGCGCCGGCCGCGACGCGCCCGCTGGCGTAGGAGACCAGCATCCGGCCGCCGAGACCGGCGCGGAGGGCGGCGCGCAGCGGGGCGTGCCGCCGGCGTGGGTACTGCCCGGAGAGGTACCGCAGCGCGCTGGTGTGGTGCACCCGCTGCATCCGGTGCGGCTCCCGCCGGGTCGCGTGCCCGCCCTCGTGCTCGACGACGGCCGTGGGCACGTAGACGTGCAGCCACCCGGCGCGGGTGAGCCGCTCCGCGAGGTCGACGTCCTCGAAGTACATGAAGTAGCCGGGGTCGAACCCGCCCACCGACCAGAACGCCTCGAGGTCGACGAGCAGGCAGGAGCCGCTGAGCCAGCCGGCGGGCCGCTCCCGGGGGGCTTCGCGCTCGCGCCGGTAGCGGGCGGTCCACGGGTTGCCCGGCCAGGCCCAGCCCAGCAGGGCGTGCCCCGCGCCGGTGGACAGCCGCGGCAGGTCGCGGGCCGAGGGGTACAGCTCACCCGCCGGCGTCATGATCGCCGGCCCGAGCGTGGCCGCCCGCGGCCAGCGGTCGGCCGCGGCGAGCAGTTCGTCCACCGACCCGGGCGAGAAGCGCAGGTCGGGGTTGGCGATCAGCGCCCGTCCGCTGCGGGCGTCGGCGAGCCCGGCGTTCGCCGCTGCCCCGTAGCCGATGTTCCCGCCGGTGCGCAGCACGCGTACGTGCGGGTACCGGGCCGCGGCGCGCTCCGGTGCCCCGTCGGTCGAGCCGTTGTCGGCCAGCACCACCTCGACCGGCCGTGTGGTGGCACCCGCCAGCGACGCCACGAAGTCCTCGAGCGCCGCGCCCGGCGAGTAGGTGACGGCGACGACGCGCAGGGGCGACGAGCCGGAGGCAGACGACACGGAGGACCACCCTAGGCACTGACCGCGGGCGAGCGCGGATGCGCGCCGCGGAGCGGTCTCCGGGGTGCGTGTGGTCAGTGTGACGGAACGGGTCGCTACGGCCGGGAAACCGCCGCTCCGTGGTCGTGCCCCTCCGGACCGACAGGTACCGTCGAGACCCGTGACCACCACAGGACCTGACCTCGTCGTCGTCGGCTCCGGCTTCTTCGGCCTCACCGTCGCAGAGCGGGTGGCCAGCCAGCTCGACAAGCGAGTGCTGGTCATCGACCGCCGCGACCACATCGGCGGCAACGCCTACTCCGCGCCCGAGCCGGAGACCGGCATCGAGGTGCACGTCTACGGCGCCCACCTGTTCCACACGTCCAACGAGCGGGTCTGGCAGTACGTCAACCGGTTCACCGAGTTCACGAACTACCAGCACAAGGTCTACTCGATCTACCAGGGCCAGACCTACTCCCTCCCGATGAACCTGGCCACCATCTGCCAGTACTTCGGCAAGAGCTTCTCCCCCTCCGAGGCGCGGGCCCTCGTGGCGGAGCAGGCCGGCGAGTTCGACACCGGCGAGGCGAAGAACCTCGAGGAGAAGGCGATCTCGCTGATCGGCCGCCCGCTGTACGAGGCGTTCATCCGCGGCTACACGAAGAAGCAGTGGCAGACCGACCCGACCGAGCTGCCCGCCGCCGTCATCGCCCGTCTGCCGGTGCGGTACACCTTCGACAACCGGTACTTCAACGACGCGTACGAGGGCCTGCCCAAGGACGGGTACACGGCCTGGCTCCAGCGGATGGCCGACCACCCGAACATCGAGGTGCGGCTGAACACCGACTACTTCGACGTCCGCGACGAGCTGCCCCGTGACGTCCCCACCGTGTTCACCGGGCCGATCGACAAGTACTTCGACTACGAGGCCGGGGAACTGGGCTGGCGGACGCTGGACTTCGAGACCGAGGTCCTCCCGATCGGCGACTTCCAGGGCACCTCCGTCATGAACTACGCCGACGAGGACGTCCCCTTCACCCGGATCCACGAGTTCCGCCACTTCCACCCCGAGCGGGACTACCCCACGGACAAGACCGTGGTCGTGCGGGAGTTCTCACGGTTCGCGCAGACCGGCGACGAGCCCTACTACCCGATCAACACCCCCGAGGACCGCGCCAAGCTGGAGCGCTACCGCGAGCTCGCGGCCAAGGAGGCCGCCGAGAAGCGCGTTCTCTTCGGCGGTCGGCTGGGCACCTACAAGTACCTGGACATGCACATGGCCATCGGGTCGGCGCTGACCATGTTCGACAACCGCATCCGCCCCTTCTTCGACCAGGGCGGCGCCCTCGACGGCCGCCTGGAGGACTGAGCACCACATGACGACAACACATCAGACGGTGTCCCCGGAGCGGGTCAGCGAACCGACCGCCGCGGATCTGGCCGAGGGCAAGGCCGTCACGCTCCTCCAGCGCGTCATCATGCCGCGCCCGGGTGACCCGCTGAAGGTCCGCAGCCTCTACGTCGACGAGGAGCGGAACAAGCGGGTCAAGTCCACCACCCGCTCGGACGCGACCGTGGCCGCGGGCAGCGAGGTCTCCTTCGCGACCTACTTCAACGCCTTCCCGGCGAGCTACTGGCGCCGCTGGACGGTCCTGGAGCAGGTCATCCTGCGCATGCGGCTCTCCGGCCCCGGCCGCGTCGACGTCTACCGCTCCAAGGCCGACGGCAGCATCATCCACGTCACCGGCACGACGACCACGGGCGAGGACCGGGCGCTCGAGTTCGAGCTGGAGCTCACCCCGTTCGAGGACGGCGGCTGGTACTGGTTCGACGTCACCGCCGACGACGCGCCGGTGACGGTGCACGAGGCCGACTGGTCCGCCGCGCGCGAGCCGGCCCACGAGACGCGCCTGTCGATCGGCATCTGCACCTTCAACCGGCCCGACGACTGTGTCTCCGCGCTCGCCGCGCTCGCCGGCGACCCCGTCGTCGACGGGCTGATCTCGCGCGTCATCGTCGCCGACCAGGGCACCAAGAAGGTCCGCGACGCGGGCGGCTTCGCCGACGCGGCCGCCGCCCTGGGCGACCGGCTGCTGCTGGTCGAGCAGCCCAACCTCGGCGGCAGCGGCGGGTTCTCCCGCACCATGCACGAGGCGCTGACCTCCACGGACGCGACGCACCACATCCTGCTCGACGACGACGTGCAGCTCGAACCCGACAGCATCGCGCGGATGTTCGCCTTCGCCCGCTTCACCAAGAAGCCGATGCTGGTGGGCGGCCAGATGCTGGCCCTGCAGGACCGCTCGGTGCTGCACACCATGGGCGAGGTCGTCGCGCCGGACAAGTTCTTCTGGCGTGCGGCACCCAACACCGAGTACGCCCACGACTTCGCCAGGCGGAGCCTGCGGTCGACTCCCGCCCTGCACCGGCGGATCGACGTGGACTACACCGGGTGGTGGATGTGCCTGATCCCGCGCCAGGTCATGCAGGAGCTGGGCTTCGCTCTGCCGGTCTTCATCAAGTGGGACGACGCCGAGTACGGCATCCGCGCCGGAGAGCACGGCTACCCGACCGCGACGCTGCCGGGCGCGGCGGTGTGGCACCTGTCCTGGAGCGACAAGGACGACACCGCGGGGTGGCAGGCCTACTTCCACACCCGGAACCGGCTGGTCGCCGCGGCGCTGCACAGCCAGTACAAGCGGGGTGGCACGCTGCTGCGGGACACCTTCAAGTTCGACCTGAAGTTCCTGATCATGCTGCAGTACGCCACCGCGGCGCTGCACCACCGGGCGTACGACGACTTCCTCGCCGGCCCCGACCGGCTCTTCCCGCTGCTGCCCACGGCCCTGCCGACGGCGCTGCGGCACCAGGGCGACTACCCCGACGGCCAGGTCATCGGCTCCTCGTCCGACCTGCCCCTGCCCTCGATGAGCCCGACGAAGGCCGAGCGGTTCATGAAGCCGCCGACGACGCCGACGACCATCACCCGCACCCTGGCCGCGGCGCTCGCCCACAACCTGCGCAGGCCGAAGCCGGACGCCGCCGAGCGCCCGCAGATGAACATCTCGGCGCAGGACGCCCGCTGGTTCCTGCTCGCCCGGCTCGACAGCGCGACGGTCGGGACCGCGGACGGTCGCGGGGTCACCTTCCGCCGCCGGGAGCCGGGGACGTTCTGGCAGATGCTGCGGCACTCGATCCGGGTGCACGTCAAGCTCTACCGCGAGTTCCCCCGGCTGTCCAAGCAGTACCGGGCGCACATGGAGCAGCTGACCAGCCAGCAGAGCTGGTCGAAGGCGTTCGACGGGGAGTTCACGCCGGGCGCGTGAGCTCCTCCCGCCGGCCGGCCCGGGTGAGGCGGCGCCATTCGCGCCACCCACCCGGGTCGCGGCGCGACACCAGGAAGAACCAGCCGAAGCGCACGGTCTCCAGCGGGCGCAGCCAGCGCATCCCCGGCTGAGCCATCAGGTACCCGCGGTTGCGGTAGGTGAAGTACCGCTTGACCTCGTTGCCCGGGTACTGCGCGGAGAGCTTCCCGCGCAGGATGGGGACGAACTCCGTCGTTCCCTCGGGGTGCAGGTAGGCCGCGGCGGTGCAGGTGCCGAACGGCAGCCCCGAGCGGAGCAGGCGACGGTGGATCTCCGTCTCGTCGCCGCGGAAGAACAGCCGGTAGTCGGGCACGCCCACCACGTCCAGCGCCTCGGCCCGGAACAGCGCGCCGTTGAAGAGCGAGGCGTAGCGGGGCAGCACCTCGATGCCGTCGAAGTCGCTGCGGCGGCGTCGCCACCGCAGCCCCCGGCGCAGCGGGAACGCCAGCCTCTCCGGGTCGGCGAGGTCGGTCACCAACGGCGACACCTCGGCCAGCCCGTGCTCGTGAGCCGTGGTCATCAGCGTGTCCAGCACGGTGCCGTCCGCCGGGCGGCCGTCGTCGTCGGCGCACCACACCCAGTCGGCCCCCAGCGCCAGGGCGTGCAGCATGCCGAGCGCGAAGCCGCCGGCCCCGCCCAGGTTGCGCTCGCTGGGCAGGTAGGTCGCCGGCAGCCCGCTGGCGCGCACGACCTCCGCCACGGCCCGGTCGGGCCCGTTGTCGACGACCACGACGTGGTCGACCGGCCGGCGCTGGCCCGCCAGCGCGGCCAGGCTCTCGGCCAGCAGCTCGGGCCGGTGCCGCGTGACGACGACGGCGACGACCTTCTCCGTCCCGGACCCGGCCGTCATGCCCGCTGCCCCTTGTAGGCCCGCA
Source organism: Blastococcus sp. SYSU DS1021 (assembly GCF_054050995.1). Lineage (NCBI taxonomy): Bacteria > Bacillati > Actinomycetota > Actinomycetes > Geodermatophilales > Geodermatophilaceae > Blastococcus > Blastococcus sp. SYSU DS1021. The sequence continues at coordinate 92,861 of NZ_JBJHAL010000017.1, forward strand.
GGACGTCGTCCAGCTGCCCCTGCTGCTTGATCTGGCCGTGCTCCATCCAGATCGCGGTGTCGCAGAGCTCGCGGAGGAACTCGTCGGAGTGCGAGGCGAAGACCAGCAGACCGGAACGCTCCACCAGCTGCACCAGCCGCTGCTTGCTCTTCTCCAGGAAGGCCGCGTCCACCGCACCGATGCCCTCGTCGAGCAGCAGGATCTCCGGGTCGATGCTCGTGACGACCCCGAGAGCCAGGCGCACCCGCATACCAGTGGAGTACGTGCGCAGCGGCATGCGGAGGAAGTCGCCGAGCTCGGTGAAGTCGGCGATGTCGTCGACCCGGGCCTCCATCTGCTTGCGCGTCATGCCCAGGAAGAGGCCGCGGACCATGATGTTCTCGAGCCCGGAGATCTCCGGGTCCATGCCCACCCCGAGGTCGAAGACCGGCGCCACGCGCCCCCGGACCTCGGCGACACCGCGGGTCGGTTCGTAGATGCCCGACAGCAGTCGCAGCAGGGTGGACTTGCCGGCCCCGTTGTGGCCGACGAGCCCGACGCGGGCGCCGTGCTCGAGGGTGACGGTGATGTCGCGGAGGGCCTCGATGACGGGCACCTTGGCGGCGCTGTCGATGTGCCCGCCGACCACGCCCATGACGGTGTTCTTCAGCGACCGGCTCTTCGCGTCGAAGATCGGGAAGTCGACGCAGGCGTCCTTCGTGACGATGCTGACCGGGCCGGGTTTGATCTGGGACACGCTCACACCCAATAGGAGACGCGGGACCGGTAGCGGCGCAGCACGAACATCGTCAGCGCCCAGCCGACCACGGTGATGGCGAGGACGACCAGCCAGTACCGCAGCTGCTGGTCCTGACCGAGCAGCGGACGGCGGACGATCTCGAGAAAGTGCAGGAAGGGGTTGAACTCGGCCAGCCTGGCCCGCTCGGCGATGGCGGGGTTGGGGCTGTTGATCAGCTCGTCGTAGATCCAGACGATCGGCGTGAGGAAGAACATCAGCTGGACGATGCTCTGGGTGATCGGCAGGATGTCGCGGAACCGCGCCGTGACGACGCCGACGGCGAGGGCGACCCAGGCGCCGTTGAGGGCGAGCAGCACGAAGGCCGGCACGACGGCGAGCACCGTCCAGTGCAGCGGCTGCGGGAAGAACAGCAGCATGATCAGGTAGACGATCAGGTTGTGGGCGAGGAAGAGCGTCTGCCGCCAGATCAGCCGGTACACGTGGGTGGACAGCGGTGCCGGGAGGTGCTTGATCAGGCCCTCGTTGGCGATGAACACCTCCGACCCCTCGGTGATGCAGCCGCTGATGAAGCCCCACACGATGAAGCCCACGAGCACGTGCGGCAGCAACCGCTCCAGCGGGATGTCGAACAGCCCCGAGTAGAGGATCCCGAGCGCGACGGCCGTGACGGCCATGCTGATGGTGATCCAGACCGGCCCGAGGACCGAGCGCCGGTAGCGCTGCCGGATGTCCTGCCAACCGAGGTAGCCCCACAGCGGCCGCTGCTCCCACCCGCGCCGGAGATCGGCAACGGCGGCAGACAGAGTCCGCCCGGTCGGTTGTGCCACTGTCACGAGCAGTCACGGTACCTGCGCACCGGAGCGGAACGGCGTCGGCTCGCGAGGCCGACGGGACCTGTTCGTCACACCCGTCCCGCCGGCCCCGCGCCTGTCGCTACGGCGCCGTGAGCACCCCGTTCTGGAACTCGGCCCGCTGCTGCGCCCCCACGACGACGGTGTCGGAGATCGGGTACCCCAGCGGCCCGGTCGTGCCGCCCTGCGCGAGGTAGGCGGCGTTCAGCTCGGTCCTCAGCACCCGCGCCTGGGTGGTTGCGGACCAGTAGATGGTGCCGCCCTGGAAAGAAGTCTGGTAGCCCTGACCGCCCGGCGCGGGGGCGTCGCTGGTCGTCGGGAAGCCCAGGTAGCCACCCGTTCCGCCCGCCTGCTTCCAGGTGTACAGGATCGCGCCCCGCACCACCTGCGCACCGGTCTGCGCCGACCAGTGGATCTCCCCACCCTGGAACGGCGTCATGTAGCCACGCCGATCCGCCGTCGGCTGATCGTCCCCGGTCGGGTACCCCAGC
>NZ_JBJHAL010000018.1:0-94620 GCF_054050995.1 Blastococcus sp. SYSU DS1021
AAGCCGACGACGCCATCGAGGCCATGGGCCACACCCGCGCCAAAGCCGACGACGCCATCGAGGCCATGGGCCACACCCGCGCCAAAGCCGACGACGCCATCGAGGCCATGGGCCACACCCGCGCCAAGGCCGACGACGCCATCGACCGGGTCGCCGGCACCACGGAACGGGCCGACGGCATCGTCGGGCGCGCGGAGGGGCTGGTCGGTCGCGTCGAGCCGCTGCTGACCGACTACGAGCCCGCGCTCACCGCCCTGGCGCCGTCCATCCGGCGACTGGCGGCCGAGTTCGACGCGACGGAGGTGGACGCGCTCATCACGCTCATCGACCGGCTGCCGCAGGTGCTCGGGCACCTCGACGAGCAGGTCCTCCCCGCGCTGGAGGGGCTGGAGAACGTGGGGACCGACGTCCGGGACCTCGTCGACACGGTCCAGGACATGCGGCAGATCGTGAAGGGCTTCCCCGGCTCGAAGCTGTTCCGCCGGCGCGGTGCCGAGGAGATCGCCGACGGCGAGGCGCGGGAGAGAGAGGCGGAGGGCGCCGGCTCCTGAGCCGACGCCCTCCCACCCCGGGCGGTCGAGGCGACCGGAGGGGCGTCCGGGCTAGGCGCCCGGACCGGAGCCGGTCTCGGTGGGGTAGCCCAGCGCGCGGACCACGTCGCCGATCCGCTCGTAGGTCTCCCCCTCGGGCAGTCGCTCCAGCTCGCTGACGACGACGTCGGGGGCCCGGTGGTCGCGGGCCGCCTCGACCAGGTCGGGGCCGGTGCTCGGGAAGTCGGCCCGGTCCAGCCACCGCGCGAGCTCGGCGCGCGCCACGACCGCGTCCTCGGTCATGCCCACGGGGGTGCCACCGACGAGGGTGCCGGCCGGATCGGCGTCGACGTCGGGGTCACCTTCGGCGACCGGCTCGACCTCGCGCCACTCGTGCGACCGGGTGGCCCGCTCGGCCTTCATCATCCCCTGCGTCTCGTGCTCGAGCTCCTCGTCGAGGCGCGGGTTGTGCTTGGTGCTGCGCGAGCCGGCGAACTCGCCTGCGGACTCGGTCACGTGTGCCTCCTGGTGTTGGGGCCCGGCACCGCCGGGCCGTGGATCCGTCCGCGAAGGGGGTCAGGCCTCGTCGAGGGCACCCGGCTTGTGCACCGCGGTGCGCCCGGACTTCTCGCTGCGCACCTCGTACTGCGGGTCGTCCTCGCTGGCGCGCACGGTGCGGCCGGAGGCCTCGGTGTCGGAGGTGATCTTCCGCTCGACCGCGCCCTCCGTCGTCGAGCCGTGGCTCTTCCAGGTGACGTGGTCACCCTTGTCGAACTCGTCGGCCATCGTGGTCTCCGTTCGTCGGACGGTGCTGCCCCTGCCCCTGCCCGCAGCAAGGCCCGGACACACATGCGCAGACCGGGCCGGCCGCCCGCCTAGGCTCGTCGGACGTGACCACCGCGAACGACGCCGCCCTCGTGGACGGCCTGCGCCCGGTCGACGTCCTCACCGTCGTCGCGGTCACCGACGTGACGCCCTCGGTCCGCCGGGTGACCCTCACCGGGACGGCGGAGGCGGTGGCGGCGGCCGGGCCGACGGTGAACCTGCTGGTGCCCCGGGTGGACGACCCGGCTCCCCGCTGGCCGCTGATCCAGCGCGACGGCCGGGTCGTGTGGCCCGACGGCAGCCACGGCGTCGCACTGCGCAGCTACACCGCCCGCCGGCAGGACCCGGCCGCGGGCGAGCTGGACATCGACTTCGTGCTCCACGGCGACGGCCCGGCCGCGTCCTGGGCCGCGGCGGCCCGTCCCGGCGCCCTGCTCGGCGTCGCCGGCGCCGCCTCGCTCGCCGAACGCCCGGCCCGGTGGCTGCTCCTCGCCGCGGACGAGACGGCGCTGCCCGCCGTGAGCCGCATCCTCGCCGCCGCACCGCCGGAGACGACCGGTGTGGCCTATCTCGAGGTGGCCGGACCGGAGGAGGAGCAGCAGCTGGCCGCCCCACCGGGCGTCGACCTGCGCTGGCTGCACCGGGGCGCGACGCCTCCCGGGGAGAGCACGCTGCTCGTCGACGCCGTGGCGGCCCTGGAGCGGCCCCCGGGTGACGACGTCTTCGCCTGGGTGGGCGCCGAGTCGGCCGCCGTGCGGGCCATCCGGGCCGACCTGCGCGGTCGCTGGGGGCTCGGCCGGGCCCAGCACCATGCCATCGGTTACTGGCGGCGCGGCCGGGCGATGGCGCCGGCCGGCTGACCCGTCCGCCGCGTGGCCCGGGTCGGTTCCCAGGAGGTTCACAGGTAGCGTCCAGATCCACCGCAGCCGGCGTCCCCACCCTGGGGGCATGACGACGGCATCGGCGCACGCCACCGGAGGAGCGATGTCCGGCACCCAGCCCACCGGGCGCACGGCGCCGGAGGCCCGCCTGCTCGTGGTCGACGACGAGCCGAACATCCGCGAGCTGCTGTCGGCCAGCCTCCGCTACGCGGGCTTCGAGGTGGCCACCGCCGCCGACGGTCAGCAGGCCCTCGCGCTGGCCGCCTCGTTCCGGCCCGACCTCCTGGTGCTGGACGTCATGATGCCGGGCCTCGACGGCTTCGGTGTCGTGCGGCGCCTCCGGGAGACCGGCCGCCACACCCCGGTGCTCTTCCTCACCGCCCGGGATGCCGCGGAGGACAAGATCTCCGGGCTGACCCTCGGCGGCGACGACTACGTGACCAAGCCGTTCAGCCTGGACGAGGTCGTGGCCCGCATCCGGGCCGTCCTGCGGCGCACGGCGGGAACGCAGCGGGAGGCCGATGCCCCCCGGATGACGTTCGCCGACATCGAGCTGGACGAGGAGACCCACGAGGTCATCAAGGCCGGCGAGGTCATCAGCCTCTCCCCCACCGAATTCAAGCTGCTGCGCTACCTGATGGCCAACGCCGGGCGGGTGCTGTCGAAGGCGCAGATCCTCGACCACGTGTGGAACTACGACTTCAACGGCGAGGCGAACGTCGTGGAGTCCTACATCTCCTACCTACGCCGCAAGATCGACACGACCGAGCCGCGCCTGCTGCAGACGATCCGCGGGGTCGGCTACACCCTGCGGCTGCCGCGCGGCTCCTGACCGCGATGGACGGGCAGGGCCCCGTGCGCGCCGGGGGGCAGCAGATCCCCCTGCGCGTGACCCTGGTCGCGCTCCTGGTCGCCCTCGTCTCGGTCGCGCTCCTGGCCACCGGGGCCGCCGCGACGTCCCTGCTCGCGGACTACCTGCAGGAGCAGCAGGACGACGAGCTGCAGGCCATCGTCGCCAGCAACCAGGGCCCGCGGCTGGTCAGCACCTGCCTCCGGGAGATCTCGGAACCCAGCCCCCTCTACGTCGCCTGCCTCCCGGCGGACAGCGACGAGCCCGTGGTCATCGGGGAGCCGTACGGCCCCGGCGTCCACGAGCTGCCGGAGCTGGACGAGGCGGACGTCGAGGCCCTCCGCGAGGGCGGTCCCGCGATCACGGTCGGCTCCGGCCGGAACGCGTGGCGCATGGCCTCGGGCGAGCTGCCGGGGGGCTACACCCTGGTGGTCGGCGAGGACCAGGGGCGCGACGGAGGGGCGATCTCCCGGCTGATCCGCATCGAGCTGGTCGTGGGTCTGGCGGTGCTGGCGCTGCTGGGCGCCGCCGGCTACGTCCTGGTGCGCAACAGCCTCCGGCCGCTGGCCGAGGTCGAGGAGACCGCCCGGGCCATCGCCGCGGGCGATCTCTCGCGGCGGGTCCCGGTCGGCGACGACCGTACGGAGGTGGGCCGTCTCTCCACGGCGCTCAACGGCATGCTCGCCCGGATCGAGACCGCCTTCCGCGCCCAGCAGGCGTCGGAGGAGCAGGCACGCGGCTCCGAGCAGCGGCTGCGCCGGTTCGTCGCCGACGCCAGCCACGAGCTGCGCACCCCGCTGACCTCCATCCGCGGCTTCGCCGAGCTGTACCGGCAGGGGGCCGTCCGGGAGGAGGCGGACGTCGCCCGGCTGATGCAGCGGATCGAGGCCGAGGGCAGCCGGATGGGACTGCTCGTCGAGGACCTGCTGCTGCTGGCCCGGATGGACCAGCAGCGACCGCTGTCCCTGGCCCCGGTCGACCTGGCCGCGATCGCCGGCGACGCGGTGCACGACGCCCGCGCCGTCCAGCCGGACCGGCCGATCAGCCTGCACCTGGACGAGTCGCTCACCGACGTGCCGGTCGTGCTCGGCGACGAGAGCCGCCTGCGGCAGGTGGTCGGCAACCTCGTCACGAACGCGCTCACGCACACCCCGGCGGGAACCCGCGTGCAGGTCTCCGTGGCACAGGACCCCGCCGACGACGACGTCCTCCTGCTCCGGGTCGCCGACGAGGGCCCGGGCATGGAGCCGGCCGACGCCGAGCGCGCGTTCGAGCGCTTCTACCGGGCCGACGCCTCCCGCACGCGGGCGGCCGGCGGCACCGGCCTCGGGCTGTCGATCGTCGCCTCGCTCGCGGCTGCCCACGGCGGATCCGCCTCGCTGGAGACCGCGCCCGGGGCGGGCCTGGCCGTCACCGTGCGACTGCCCCGCGGTGGCCCGGACGGGGGTGCGACGAGTTCGTCGTGACCCGGCTTGCGACCATCTGGTGGTGACGACGAACGACGGCCACCCGGACACCGCGGCCTCCTACGACCCGGCGCTGATGGCGGCGTCCACCGACCTGGGGGCGGCGATCCGCGAGCTGATCGAGATGTCGGTCACCACGACGGAGCCGGCGACCGAGATCGCGGCCGCGACCGACCTGGTGCGGCAGGCGACCGCCCGCATCGCCGCCTCCCGGCGCCCGGCCTCGGTGCTGCCGGCGCTCGACGACCCGTCCGTGGGCCGACGGGTCTTCAATCCGGTCGTCGGCGCCGGGAACGCCCTCGCGCCGCCGCTCGTGGTGCGCCGGGAGGAGGGCGGTGTGGTCGCCGAGGTCACCCTGGGTGTCGCCTACGAGGGCCCGCCCAGCTACGTGCACGGCGGCATGAGCGCCCTGTTCATGGACCAGCTGCTCGGCAGCGCGGCCGGCGCGGCGGGCCTGTGGGGCATGACCGCGCACCTGGAGCTGGACTACCGCGGCCCGCTGCCGCTGGAGACCCCGCTGGTGCTGCGCGCGTGGGTCGAGAGCACCGAGGGCCGCAAGTCGGTCATCGCCGGCACGATCGCGCTGGCCGCCGAGCCCGGGCAGCCGCTCGTCGAGGCGCGCGGGATCTTCGTCATGCCGCGCCCGGAGAAGGCCCGGGCCTACTTCGGCGCCATCACCGACGTCGCGGGCCGGCACACCCCGCCCCGCCGGCCCGGCGACGCCACCTCGGTCCAGTGGAGCTGACCCCGGGCGGCGACGTCGCGGTCGCGGTGGCGGCCGCCCGCGCCGCGGCCACCGCGCTCCTGCCGCTGCGGACCGGCGGGCCCGGCGGGCGGGCGCTGGGAGACGCCGGGGACGCCGCCGCGCAGCGGGCGATCCTCGCCGTGCTCACCGACGCGCGCCCCGGCGACGCCGTGTTCAGCGAGGAGGCCGTGGACGACCCCCGCCGGCTGACCGCCGACCGCGTCTGGATCGTCGATCCGCTCGACGGCACCCGCGAGTACTCCGATCCCGCCCGGAGCGACTGGGCGGTGCACGTCGCGCTGTGGGCCGGCGGTGACCTGGTGGCGGCGGCCGTGGCGCTGCCGGCGCTCGGCGAGGTGCACGTCACCGACCCCGCACCGGTGCTGCCACCCCGGCCGGCGGGGCCGGTCCGCATCGCCGTCAGCCGCACCCGCCCTCCGGCCGAGGCGCAGGCCGTGGCCGCCGCTCTGGGCGGCGAGCTGGTGCCGATGGGCTCGGCCGGCTACAAGACCCTCGCGGTGGTGCGCGGCGAGGTCGACGCCTACGTGCACGGCGGCGGCATGTACCAGTGGGACTCCGCCGCGCCGGTCGGCGTCGCTCGCGCCGCCGGCCTGGTGACCTGCCGGCTGGACGGGTCGCCGCTGGTCTACAACGCCCCCGACGCCTACCTGCCCGACCTGGTCGTCGCGCGTCCGGAGCTGGCCGACGAGGTCCTGGCTGCGGTCGCCGCCGCCCGATAGCGGACACTGGGCACCAATCCCCACCGATCCGACCGGGTTGCGCCGGTCGGGTCGCCCGACCCCTAGCCCCGTGGAGCACGAGAGCGTGACGACGCCCGACTACCGGCTCAGCCAGCTGGAGACGCTGGAGGCCGAGTCCATCCACGTCATCCGTGAGGTGGTCGCCGAACTGGAGCGGCCGGTGCTGCTGTTCTCCGGCGGCAAGGACTCCATCGTGATGCTGGAGCTGGCCCGCAAGGCGTTCGCGCCGGCGCGCATCCCGTTCCCGGTCATGCACGTGGACACCGGGCTGAACTTCCCGGAGGTCCTGGAGTTCCGCGACCGGAGGGTGGCGGAGCTGGGTGTCCAGCTCGTGGTCGCCTCGGTGCCCGAGGCGATCGCGGCGGGCACGGTGAAGGAGGAGCCCAACGGCTCCCGCAACCGCATCCAGACGCCGGTGCTGCTCGACGCGGTCGAGGAGCACGGGTTCACCGCGCTGTTCGGCGGCGCCCGGCGCGACGAGGACAAGGCCCGCGCCAAGGAGCGGGTGTTCTCCTTCCGCGACGAGTTCGGCCAGTGGGACCCGAAGAACCAGCGGCCCGAGCTCTGGGACCTCTACAACGGCCGGATCCACCTCGGCGAGTCGATCCGGGTGTTCCCGCTGTCGAACTGGACCGAGCTCGACATCTGGCAGTACATCCTCCGCGAGGAGATCGCCATCCCCCCGCTGTACCTCGCGCAGGAGCGGGACGTCGTGGAGCGCCAGGGCATGCTGTACGCGGTCAACCAGTTCATCTCCCCGCGCGAGGGCGAGGAGGTCCAGCGCCGGAGCGTCCGCTACCGCACCGTCGGTGACGCGAACCTGACCGCCGCCGTGCCGTCGACCGCCACCACGGTCGAGGAGGTCATCGCCGAGATCGCGGTGACCCGCATGACCGAGCGCGGCGCCACCCGGGGCGACGACAAGGTCAGCGACGCCGCGATGGAGGACCGCAAGAAGGAGGGCTACTTCTGATGCCCCTCCCGTCCGCGGCGACGCCGGAGCACGAGCAGCACCCGCACCACGGCGGCGAGCAGCACCACGCCCGTCGACCAGCCGGTCACCTCCGGCGTGCTGCCCGGTCGCGCGCCGAGCAGGTCGCAGACCCAGCCCGCCACCGCGAAGCCGACGACGTAGCCGGCGACCACGACGAGCAGCGCCGGTACCGCCGCGACCAGCACGAACACGCTCTGCCTCCCCGGACGACGGACCCCAGCGTCCGCCGCTCCGCCGTCCTCTGCCAGGAGATCTCCCGATGACCGCCGGCTCCGCCGACCAGCCCGGCGTCCACCCCGACGCCCCCATCGACGTCCACTCACCCGCGGCGGAGGCGGCGGCGGAGATCGCCACCGCGCGCAAGGACATCCTGCGCATCGCCACCGCGGGCTCGGTGGACGACGGCAAGAGCACGCTCATCGGCCGCCTGCTCTACGACAGCAAGGCGGTGTTCGAGGACCAGTACGAGGCGGTCGAGCGCGCGAGCAAGGGTGACTACGTCGACCTGGCCCTGCTCACCGACGGCCTGCGCGCCGAGCGCGAGCAGGGCATCACCATCGACGTCGCCTACCGGTACTTCGCCACCCCGCGGCGCACCTTCATCCTGGCCGACACCCCCGGTCACGTGCAGTACACGCGGAACATGGTCACCGGCGCCTCGACCGCCGACCTGGCGATCGTGCTGGTCGATGCGCGCAAGGGCATGCTGGAGCAGAGCCGGCGCCATGCCTTCCTCGCCTCGCTGCTGCGAGTGCCCCACCTGGTCGTCGCGGTCAACAAGATGGATCTCGTCGACTGGTCGGAGGACACCTACGAGGCGATCCGCGACGAGTTCACCGCGTTCGCCGCGAAGCTCGACGTCCCCGACCTCACCGTCGTCCCGATCTCGGCGCTGCACGGCGACAACGTCGTCCGCCGCTCCGAGCACACCCCCTGGTACCAGGGTTCCTCGCTGCTGCACCACCTCGAGCACGTGCACGTGGCGAGCGACCGGAACCTCATCGACGTCCGGTTCCCGGTGCAGTACGTGATCCGCCCGCAGTCGGACGCGCACCACGACTACCGGGGCTACGCCGGGACGGTCGCCAGCGGGGTGCTGCGCCCCGGCGACGAGGTCCAGGTGCTGCCCAGCGGGCTGACGACGACGATCGCCGGCATCGACGGGCCGCGCGGCCCCGTCGAGGAGGCCTTCGCCCCGATGTCGGTGACCGTCCGGCTGGCCGACGACCTGGACGTCTCCCGCGGCGACCTGATCTGCCGGCCCGCGAACGCCCCGCACGTGACGCAGGACCTGGACGCGCTGGTGTGCTGGATGACCGACGAGCCGCTGCGTCCCCGGCAGCGACTGGCCGTCAAGCACACGACCCGCTCGGTGCGCGCGGTGGTCAAGGAGCTGCAGTACCGGCTGGACGTCAACACGCTGCACCGCGAGCAGGGCGCGACCGAGCTCGGCCTCAACGACATCGGCCGGGTGCGGCTGCGCACCACCCAGCCGCTGTTCGTGGACGAGTACAGCCGCAACCGGGTGACCGGCCGGTTCATCCTGGTGGACGAGGCGACCAACGCGACGGTCGGCGCCGGGATGCTGGTCCCCGGCAGCTGAACGGGCGGTCCTGGCTCACCTCGAGGGTCCTGGCTCACCTGCAGGGGTCCTGGCTCACCGTCCACCGTGAGCCAGGACCCTTGTTGATCAGGTGACCTGATCATCCGGGAGCGGAGCGGGCTCCTAGCGCAGGGTCACCGGGAGGACCTCGAAACCGCGGAGGGTCCGCAGGTCGCGGCGCCGCGGACGGCCGGCCACCCGCAGCCGCGGGAAGCGCTCGTCGAGCGCCTGCAACCCGACGGCGCCCTCCAGCCGCGCCAGCCCCGCGCCCAGGCAGTAGTGGATGCCGCCTGAGAAGGCCAGGTGCTCCCGCGCGTTGGCCCGGGTGACGTCGAACCTCGCCGGGTCGGGGAACACCTCGGGGTCGCGGTTGGCCGCCCCCAGCAGCAGCGTCACCCGGGTGCCGGCGGCCACCGTCCGCCCGGCGAGCTCGACCTCCGCGCGCGCCGTCCGGCCGGTCAGCTGCACGGGGCTGTCCAGCCGGAGCACCTCCTCGACGGCGTCGTCCCAGCCTGCGGCGCCGCTGCGGAGGAGCTCCCGCTCGCCGGGGTGCGCGTCGAGCAGCACCACGGCGTTGCCCAGCAGGTTCATCGTGGTCTCGAAGCCGGCGCCGAGCAGGAGCAGCACCGTGGCGTGCAGCTCCCGGTCGGTGAGCGCCTCCTCCGCCGGCAGGGTGACCAGCCCGCTGACCAGGTCGTCGGCCGGGTCGTGGCGCAGCCGCGCGAAGTGCTCCGCCAGGAATCGGTGCATGGCCCGCAGCGCCTTCTCGGCGGCGAGGTAGCGGCGCAGCGGCAGGCCGGGGTCCAGGGTCGCGGCGGCCGCTGCGCCCCACCGCAGGAAGTCCTCCCGGCGCTCGAGAGGCACGCCGAGCAGGTCCGCGATCACCAGCACCGGCAGCTGGGCGGCGTAGGCACCGACGAGGTCGACCGTGCCGTCGCGGCGCGCCAGGTCGTCCAGGAGGCGCTCGGCCGTGCGCCGGATGACCGGCTCGAACGCCGCCGTCGCCCGGGGGGTGAAGGCCCGGCTCACCAGCCGGCGGAACCGGGTGTGGTCGGGTGGGTCGACCACGAGCATGGACGGCGGTTCGGCGACACCGGCCGCCGTGGGGTCGTCGCCGAACTCCAGCGCCCAGCGGATCACCCCGGGGGCGGCCGAACGGTCCCAGCCGACGCCGAACCGGTCGCTGCGCAGGACCTCCTGCGCGACGGGGTGCGACGTCGTCACCAGCCCCAGGCTGCTGCCCGGGAGCGGGCCGCGGGCGCGCAGCTGCTCGTAGAGGTCGTAGGGGTGCTCGCGCAGCGCCGGATCACGCATCAGCCGGCCGACCAGGTCACCGCGGCGCGCACTGCGGGACAGGTAGACCGCCGGCAGGGCGTGCCGGACGGCCCAGCGCACCGCGGTGCGCGCGGGGCGGGCGAGCGGCCCGAGCGCCGCCCCGGAGGGTGCGGGCCGCACCTCGGCTGTGGCGGTCATCACCGAAGTCTGCCAGCGCGGACCCGGCGGCGGAACGCGGCGCCGCCCCCGTCCCGGGAGCGGGACGGGGGCGGTGCGGGACGTCGGGAGGTCAGGCCTCGTCGGTGGGCGCGGGCGCCGCGCCCGGATCGCCGTCCCAGTCCTTGCCCGCCACGTCGGCGTTCTCCGACGCGCTGTCGGTCTGGCCGGCGACGGTCTCGATCATCTCCTCGTCGGAGACTCCCTCACCTGCAGCGTGGGTGTTCGGCTCGCTCATCGCGCAGTCCCTTCCTTCGGCTGGCTTCCCCTCCGCCCGTCCCCGCTCGGCGAGGGCGGCAAACCAGCTGGTGGATCACAGCCGGGGCGGACGCAGCTCGAACCACACCCGCTTGCCGTCGCGGTAGTCCTCGCACCCCCACCGGTCGGCGAGGACCTCCACCATCAGCATCCCCCTCCCGCGGGGTCGGTCCGGGGAGAGCTGCTGGACCGCCGGCCGGACCGGGGAGCAGTCGACGACGGCGAGCCGGAGCCAGTCCTCGGAGTAGGTCGCCTCCACGGTGAGACACGCGCTGCCGCCCACGTGGTCCACGACGTTGGCCACCAGTTCGGTCACCAGGAGGGCCGCGTCGTCGTGGTCCTGGCGGGCGCCCCACGACCGCAGCAGCTCGCGCACCAGCCGCCGGGCCGCCGGGACACTGGCGGCGACCGGGGGGAGGTCGAGGCTGGCGCTGAGCGTGGACATGGAGCGTTCCGTTCTGCCGGCGGGCGGGTGTCGGCGCGGCCGCCCGATGCCGGACTCATCGGCAGTTCGGACGGGGAACTCGACTGTGTTGTGCGCAACTGTCCACTGTCGGGGCGCGGGGCGCAACCCCCCTTGCGCCCCATGCCGGTTGTGTGCGATATATATCCCGCTACAGTTCGCCCGTCCCGTTGCCCGCGTCCGTGAGGAGCAGCATGCCCAGTCCGGACGCAGCACCGGACGAGCCCGCCACGCAGGCGCTCGAAGGCCTGATCGCCTGCATCGACGGCTCGCTCGTAGAGCTGCAACGCGCTCGCGCCCGGGCCGACCGGCTGCTGGTCGAGCGCCGCGCGGGCCGGCCCTGGCTGGAGCTGGTGACGGAGGAGTCCCGCCCGCTGGTCGTCGAGAGGGTCTCCACCGTGCTGACCTCCCTGGCGACGGCCGGCCACACCTGGCGGTGCGAGGAGGCGGCGGCGCTGCAGCGCGAGCAGGTGAGCATCAACCGGATCGCCGCGCTGTTCGGCGTCACCCGCCAGCGCATCTCGGCGCTGCTGAAGGAGAGCGGCGCCGGCGCGGCCGGGTGAGCCCGTCGGACTACCCCAGGATCGCGTCGATCGCCTTGTAGATGCGCTGCTCGGAGACCGGGCGAGGCGTGCCGACGTTCTGGGCGAAGAGAGCAACCCGCAGCTCCTCGATCATCCAGCGCACCCGGACGACCGGGTCGTCCGGCGCCCCGGTCGGCGGGACCTGCCGCCGCAGCTGCTCGTACTCGGCCGTCACCGCGGCCACCTGCTGCATCCACAGCTCGTCGCGCGCCGCGTTCGTCGGCAGCTTCTCGAGCCGGTGTGCCATCGCCGTGAGGTACCGGACGACGTCGGGCAGGCGCCGGCGACCGGTCGCGGCCACGAAGCCGCGGTGCAGCAGACCGGTCATCTGGCGCCGGAGGTCGGCGACCGCCGCGTCGGGCACCCGGCGGCCCGGCGCCGCACCGATCGCCACCGCCACCTCGCGCGCCCGGGTCAGCACGGCCTCGACCCGGCCGACGACGTCGACGGCGAGCGGCTGCAACTGCGCCTTGGCCGTGGTCACCAGTGCCGCGAAGGCCTCCGGTTCCCGCGGAGGGCCGCCCGCCGCGGCGATCAGCTCGTCGGCGGCCGCGTCGACGCAGTCGGCCACGAGGTCGGGGATCTCGCCGTCCGGGTTGAACTGCAGGGCCAGCCGGGTGGCGGGCCGCAGCCCCTTCACCACCTGCTTGACCGGCGAGCCCGCGACCAGGACCAGCAGCCGGCGGGCGCCACGCCAGGTCAGCCGGCTCGCCTCCGCCTCGGTCGGGACCACCCGGACGCCGACCGTCGTCCCCTCGTCCACCAGCGCGGGATAGGCGGTGACGACGTGGTCGCCGCGGCGCACCTCCACGGTGCGCGGCAGCTCACCGAACTGCCACGACGTGCAGCCGGTCCGCTCGAGGTCCGACGCCGCCCGCGCCAGGCTGGCCCGGGCCTGCGGCGCCACCTGGGCCTTGAGCGCCGCGAGGTCCTTGCCGGTCGCCAGCGGCCGCTGCTGGTCGTCGAGCACGCGGAAGGTGGCACGCAGGTGATCGGGCACCTGGTCCGGCTGCCAAGCGTCCGGCGGGATCACCACACCGGCCGTCCGTCGCAGTTCCCGCTCCAGGGCCGGCAACAGGGGCTCGCCGGGGTCGATCCGGGGCAGGACGGCGCGGACCCGGTCGGGGATCGGGACCAGCGCCCGGCGCTGCGGCTTGGGCAGCGTGCGCAGCAGCGCCGTCACCAGCTCCTCGCGCAGCCCCGGCACGGTGAACGCCAGCGATTCGCCCGACGTGCGCTGCGCCACCGAGTCCAGCACGCCCAGCGGCACGTCGACGGTCACGCCGTCCTCGGCGCTGCCGGGGGCGAAGGCGTACGAGAGCGGCAGGGCGAGGCCCTGGGTCAGGCGCACCTCGTCGGGGTAGTCCTCCGGCCGGACCTGCGCCGCCGCGGCGGCGTTGGTGAGCATCTCCGGCGTGAAGGTCAGCAGGTCCGGCTGTTCGTGGCGGGCGCGCTTCCACCAGCGGTCGAAGTGCCGGGTGGAGACGACGTCGGCGGGGATGCGGGCGTCGTACAGCTCGAACAGCGTCTCGTCGTCGACGCCGATGTCGCGCCGGCGGGCCCGCTCCTCCAGCTCCGCGACCCGCTCGATCGCGCGCTGGTTCTCCGCCCAGAAGCGGTGGTGGGTGGTCCACTCCCCCTGGACCAGGGCGTGCCGGATGAACAGCTCGCGGGAGACGACCGGGTCGATGGAGCCGTACTGGACGCGCCGGCCCACGACCAGCGGGAGCCCGTAGAGGGTCACCCGCTCGGTGGCGACGACCGAGCCCCGCTTGGCGTCCCAGCGCGGCTCGGAGTACTGGCGCTTGACCAGGTGGTCGGCGAGCTTCTCGACGGTCTCGGGGTCGATGCGGGCCACCGTGCGGGCGAACAGCCGGCTGGTCTCGACCAGTTCGGCGGCGACGACCCAGCGGGGCGGCTTCTTCGCCAGCGGGGTGCCCGGCGCGATCACGAACCGGGTGTTCCGGGTGCCCAGGTACTCGCGACCGGGGCGCTTGTCACGCTCTGCTTCCTGCCCGCCCCGCCGCCCCTGGCCGTGCTCGACCTGCAGCCCCACGTGGCTGAGCAGCCCGGCGAGCAGGGACGCGTGGATGCCCCGCTCGTCGGGCTCGCCGGCCGGCTCGCCGACCGCCATGCCCAGCCGCCGCGCGGTGCCGCGCAGCTGGCCGTGCAGGTCCTGCCACTCGCGGATGCGGAGATAGTGCAGGAACTCCCGCTTCACGGTCCGGCGGAACTGGTTGCCGGACAGCGCGTCCTGCTGCTCGCCGAGGTAGCGCCACAGGTTGAGCAGGGCCAGGAAGTCGGAGTTCTCGTCGGCGAACCGGGCGTGCATCTGGTCGGCGGCCTGCTGGTGCTCGGCGGGCCGCTCGCGCGGGTCCTGGATGGTCAGGCCGGCGGCGATGACCAGCACCTCGTCGAGGACGCCGCGCCGGTCGGCCTCCACCACCATGCGGGCCATGCGGGGGTCCAGCGGCAGCGCGGCCAGGGCGCGGCCGGTCGGGGTGAGCCTGCCGTGCTCGTCGAGGGCGTGCAGCTCCTCCAGCAGCGCCAGCCCGTCGGCGACGGAGCGGCGGTCGGGCGGGTCGATGAACGGGAACTCGGCGACCTCCCCGAGGTCCAGCGCGGCCATCTGGAGCAGCACGGACGCCAGGTTGGTGCGCAGGATCTCGGGATCGGTGAACTCCGGCCGGGCGAGGAAGTCCTCCTCGCTGTAGAGCCGGATCGCGACGCCCGGGCCGAGCCGCCCGCACCGTCCCGAGCGCTGGCGGGCCGACGCCTGGCTGACCGGCTCGATGGGCAGCCGCTGGACCTTCGTGCGATGGCTGTACCGGGAGATGCGCGCGGTGCCCGGGTCGATCACGTAGCGGATGCCCGGAACCGTCAGTGACGTCTCGGCGACGTTGGTCGAGAGCACGACCCGCCGGCCGGTGTGCGGCTGGAACACCCGGTGCTGCTCGGCGGCCGAGAGCCGGCTGTAGAGCGGCACCACCTCGGTGTTCAGCAGGGCGCGGTCGGCCAGCGCGTCGGCGGTGTCGCGGATCTCCCGCTCGCCGGCGAGGAAGACCAGGATGTCGCCCGGCCCCTCGGCGACCAGCTCGTCGACCGCGTCGAGGATCGCGCTCACCTGGTCGCGGTCCGGATCGGCGTCCGGATCGTCCGGGTCCACCACGGGGCGGTAGCGGACCTCGACCGGGTAGGTGCGGCCACTGACCTCCACCACCGGCGCATCACCGAAGTGCTTCGCGACCCGCTCGACGTCGATCGTCGCGGAGGTGATGACGACCTTCAGGTCGGGCCGCTTCGGCAGCAGCTGGGCGAGGTAGCCCAGCAGGAAGTCGATGTTGAGGCTCCGCTCGTGCGCCTCGTCGATGATGATCGTGTCGTACTGGCGCAGCAGCCGGTCGTGCCCGATCTCGGCCAGCAGCACGCCGTCGGTCATCAGCTTCACCAGCGTCGAGTCCGACACCTGGTCGGCGAAGCGCATCTTGAAGCCGACGACCTCGCCGAGGGGCGTGCCGAGCTCCTCGGCGATCCGCTCGGCCACGCTGCGTGCCGCGATCCGCCGCGGCTGGGTGTGCCCGATCCGGCCTCGCACGCCACGGCCGAGCTCGAGGGCGATCTTGGGCAGCTGGGTGGTCTTCCCCGACCCGGTCTCGCCGGCGACGACCACGACCTGGGCGTCCCGGAGCGCGGCGGCGATGTCCTCGCGCCGGGCGCTGACCGGCAGCTCCTCGGGGTAGCCGATCGCCGGCACGGCGGCCCGCCGCCGTGCGATCCGCTCCTCGGCCGCCGCGACGTCGGCGGCGATGCGCTCCCGCTGCCGGTCGCGCGCCCCCTGGTCCTTCGTCCGGCGCAGCCCGTCCAGCCGGCGGCGCAGCCGGTGCTCGTCGGCGAGAGTCAGGCCGGCGAGGCGCTCCCGGAGATCGTCGCGCGGCGCCCGCTGCTCGGGGTGCACATGGCTCACGGGGGCGCTCGCGTTCCTCTCGGCCGGGACGGGGTACCGGGGCGCCGACCCCGGGACGGGCGGGCCGCCGTCCAGGATCCCACTGCCCGACCGCCCGGCGCGGCGGCGGTGGGGCAGGTCACCGCCCGTGCGGACCGCAACTCGTTGCATGCACCGCACAACGGGTTGTACATTACATCCAATTTCCCCGTTCCTGGAGGCCCATGTCTTCCCCCGCGCGCCCCGGAGCGGCCACCACCCCCACGGGCGGCCGTCCGCAGGTGGAACTGCTCTCCGAGCAGCTGCCCCGGTTCATGCGACTGGTCCAGGCCCTGAAGAACCAGGCCTCCGGCCCGGAGAACCGCGACCGCGCAGCGCTCGTCCTGCTCTTCCCCCTGGTGCGCCTCGGAGCCCTCCGCCAAGGAGCCCTGGCGGACCTGGTGCACGCCGACCCCTCCACGATCAGCCGGCACGTGGCGGCACTGGTGGAGCAGGGGCTGGTGCGCCGGGTCGCCGACGAGAGCGACGGCCGGGCCAGCCTGCTCGTCGTCACCGATGCCGGACGCGCCGCCCTGGAAGCGCTGCACAGCGAGCGGACGGCGCACCTGGCGCGGGTGACCGCGCACTGGGACGAGGCCGACCTCGCCGCCCTGACCACCCTGTTCGGCCGCCTGCTCGACGACATCGCGGCCGACCTGCCCGGAGCCGCCGAGAACGCCGCCGCCTCCACCCCGAGCACCGATCCAGCCGGAGAGACCCGATGAGCCAGACCACCCGCAACGCCGCGGCGGCGCGCCGCAGCGCCCGCGCGGCCGCCGCCGCACCCGATTCCGGCGGGACCTTCAGCCACCGGCAGATCGTCACCATCCTGGTCGGCCTGATGGTCGCGATGTTCCTGGCGGCCCTGGACCAGACCGTCGTGGCCACCGCGATCCGCACGATCGCCGACGACCTGCAGGGCTACGACCTGCAGGCCTGGGCGACGACGGCCTTCCTCATCACCTCGACCATCGCCACGCCGCTCTACGGCAAGCTCTCCGACATCTACGGCCGGCGGCCGTTCTACCTGTTCGCCATCACGATCTTCGTGGTCGGCTCGGCGCTGTGCGGCATCGCCGACACGATGTACCAGCTCGCCGCCTACCGGGCGGTCCAGGGCATCGGCGCCGGTGGCCTGATGTCCCTGGCGCTGGCGATCATCGGCGACATCGTCCCGCCCCGGGAGCGGTCGCGGTACCAGGGCTACTTCATGGCGGTCTTCGGCACCTCGAGCGTGCTCGGCCCGGTCATCGGCGGCTTCTTCGCCGGCCACGACTCGATCCTCGGCGTCGACGGCTGGCGCTGGATCTTCTGGATCAACGTGCCGCTCGGCGTGCTGGCCTTCGCCGCCGTGTGGCGGGTGCTCCACCTCCCGCACGAGCGCCGTGAGCACCGGATCGACTGGCCCGGCGCCCTGGCGCTGGTCACCTTCCTCGTCCCCCTGCTGATCGTCGCCGAGCAGGGCCGCACCTGGGGCTGGACCTCCTCGGCGGCCGTCACCTGCTATGTGATCGGCGCCGTCGGCTTCGTGCTGTTCCTCCTGGCCG
The DNA here is from genome assembly GCF_054050995.1 of Blastococcus sp. SYSU DS1021. NCBI lineage: Bacteria > Bacillati > Actinomycetota > Actinomycetes > Geodermatophilales > Geodermatophilaceae > Blastococcus > Blastococcus sp. SYSU DS1021. The sequence goes on from NZ_JBJHAL010000018.1 coordinate 16,981, forward strand.
AGCGCGCGTACGGGGACGACGCCCTGCTGCCCCTGCGGCTGTTCGGCAACCGCAGCTTCGCGGTGAGCGGTGTGGGCAGCGTGGTCATGGGTGCCGGGATGTTCGGCGGCCTGCTGCTGCTGCCGCAGTACCTGCAGATCGTGCAGGGTTCCAGCGCCACGGTGGCGGGGCTGCAGATGATCCCCCTCGTCGGCGGGATCATGGTCGGCGCGATGAGCTCCGGCATCGCCATCTCCAGGACCGGCAAGTACAAGGTCTTCCCGCTCGTCGGGATCGCCCTCATGGTGACCGCGCTGCTGGCGATGTCCTTCCTCGTCGAGGCCGACACCTCCATCTGGTCCCTGGTCCCGTTCATGGTGCTGCTGGGCCTGGGGCTGGGCTTCAACTTCCAGCCGGTCATCCTCGCCGTCCAGAACGCCGTCTCCCCCCGGGAGATGGGCGTGGCCACCTCCTCGGTCACGTTCTTCCGCCAGATGGGCGGCACGATCGGGACGGCGGCCTTCCTGTCGATCCTGTTCACCCGGCTGCCCCGGGACATCGACGCCGCCGTGCAGGACACCGTGCGGGCCAACCCGGAGCTGGCCCCGCAGTTCCAGCAGCTGGACGCCGGCGGCGGAGCAGCGCTGGACGACACCTCCTTCATCCAGGAGCTCCCGGCCGCCCTGGCCCAGCCCTTCAAGGTCGGCTTCTCGAACTCGATCGACCTGGTGTTCCTCATCGCCGCCTGCGTCGTGGCGGTCGGGTTCTTCGTGTTCCTCTTCCTGCCCCAACTGGCGCTGAGCACCAAGTCGGGCATCCAGGCCCGCCAGGGCGAGGCGGCCGGCACGGCGACCAGCGACCCCGGAGATGCCGCGGAGGAGGCGACCGAGGCCGTGGGCGCGGCCGCGCCGACGTCGGTCCCGCCGCCGGTGGGCCAGCCCGGCGACCGGCCCGACGCCCGGCGCTGACCGCGACCGCCGACGACCCCTTCCCGCACCGCGGGAGGGGGTCGTCACGCATCGGGCGGGCAGCAGCCCTACGGCGGTGACCCGCGGGCGGACATCCCGGCGGGCAGGATGTCCGCCTCGGGGTCAATGCCGGGCTGCGCCGCCCGCGGTCAGGGCAGGAAGACCGCGCGCACGCAGCCGTCCTCCTTCTCCTTGAACAGCCGGTAGCCCTCCGGCGCCTCGGTCAGCGGCATGACGTGGGTGGCCAGGTGCTCGGTGACCAGCTCCCCGGCCTCCATCCGGCGCAGCAGCTCCGGGATGTAGCGCTGGGCGTGGACCTGGGCGCCGCGGATCGTGAGGCCCTTGTTCATGGCCGCTCCCAGGGGGAACTTGTCCACCATCGCGGCGAAGACCCCGAGGGTGAAGACCGTGCCGCCCTTCCGGCACGCCATGATCGCCTCGCGCACCGCGGTCGGCCGGTCGGTCTGCAGCCGCAGCTGCTGCTTGACCTGGTCGTAGATGCCGGGCGCTCCCGGGGCGTGCGCCTCCATCCCCACGGCCTCGATGCAGACGTCCGGGCCTCGCCCGCCGGTGCGCTCGCGCAGCTCCGCGACGACGTCGGTGGTCGTGTAGTCCACGGCCTCGGCGCCCACGTGGTCGCGCACCTGCGCGAGCCGCTCGGGGATCCGGTCGATCACCACGACCTGCTCGGCACCCAGCAGCATCGCCGCGCGGGCGGCCATCTGACCGACGCCGCCGGCCCCCCAGACCGCGACGACGTCACCGGGCTTCGTCCCAGCCAGGTCGGCGCCCATCCAGCCGGTCGATGCGGCGTCGGAGGCGAACAGCGCCCGGGTGTCGGAGACCCCGTCGGGGACGACGAAGGTGCCGACGTCGGCGTAGGGCACCCGCATGAACTCCGCGTGGCTGCCGGCGTACCCGCCCATCGCGTGCGAGTAGCCGAAGCACCCGCCGGGGCTCTGGCCCCACAGCCCCTCGGTGATCCCCGGGTTCGCGTTGCCGTTGTCGCAGAGCGAGTACAGCTCCTGCTTGCAGTACCAGCAGCTGCCGCAGGCCGCGAACGGCGCGACGACGACGCGGTCGCCGACCTTGCGGTTCTGGACCTCCTTGCCGACCTCGACGACCTCGCCGATGAACTCGTGGCCCAGCACGTCACCGGCGCGCATGAACGGGATGTAGCCGCCGATCAGGTGCAGGTCGGAGCCGCAGGTGACCGACTGGCTGATCTTCAGGATCACGTCGTGGTCGTTGAGGAGCTGCGGCTCGGGGACGTCCTCCACCGACACCTCGTTGACCCCGGTCCACGTCGCGGCCTTCACAGCACACCCTCCTTCGCAGCCGATCCCGTCATGCCCTCCAGGGCCGCGCCCTGGGGGGTCGGCTTGCGGAAGCCGTGCGGCTGCGGGTCCACGCGCAGCACCTCACCGGTCTCCAGCCGCTGCTTCGCCTCGCGCAGCGCGGCGCGCAGCTCGCCGATCTCGTCGTCGGTCGGCGTCTCCTTGAAGCGGGCCGCGAGCTCGGTCCCCCTGTCCCCGGGGGCTGCGGCGATGCGCACCTCGACCCGGTCGCCGAAGCGGTCCAGCGGGGGCGGCGGCGACGCCGGCGAACCGACCTGGTCAGGCGCCTTCAGCACGGTGACCGCCCGCCAGCGGCGGGCGGCGGTCGCCGGGTCGTCGGTCACCGACGCCTGCCCCACGCCCGGGATGCGGACGTGCTGCAGGGTGCTCAGCAGCGCGCCTCCGGCGCGGCTGACGATGGCGGGTAGCTCCATGGCTCCTCCTCGGTCGACGACGGTCCCGACCTACCCGCACATGCCGCCGGGGCAACCGGCCTAGTGTGAGGTGGTTCGCACCGCCCCGGAGACCCGCGCCCTGGAGACCTCGTGCCGTCGTCGCTGATCCTGTCCCGCCGTGACCTGGACTTCCTGCTGAACGAGTGGCTCGACGTCGAGTCGCTCACCAAGCGGTCACGCTTCACCGAGCACTCGCGAGAGACCTTCGACGCGGTGCTCGACCTGGCCGAGCAGATCGCCACCGAGCACTTCGCCCCGCACAACCGCAAGGCCGACGAGAACGAGCCGCGGTTCGTCGACGGCAAGGTCGAGCTGATCCCGGAGGTCGCCGAGGCGCTCCAGGTCTTCGCCGAGGCCGGGCTGATGGCCGGCGAGTTCGACGAGGAGTTCGGCGGCATGCAGCTGCCGCACGTGGTCGGGCAGGCCGTCTTCGCGTGGTTCAAGGCGGCCAACGTGGGCACGTCGGCCTACCCGTTCCTCACGATGGGCAACGCGCGCCTGCTGCTGGCCCACGGCAGCCGGGAGCAGATCGACACCTACGTGGCCCCGGAGATCGAGGGCCGCTGGTTCGGCACCATGGCGCTGTCCGAGCCGCAGGCCGGCTCCTCGCTGGCCGACATCACCACCCGGGCGGTGCCGCAGGACGACGGCACCTACCGGCTCACCGGCAACAAGATGTGGATCTCCGGTGGCGACCACGAGCTCACCGAGAACATCGTCCACCTGGTGCTGGCCAAGATCCCCGGCGGCCCGCCCGGGGTTAAGGGCATCTCGCTGTTCATCGTCCCGAAGTTCCTGGTGAACGAGGACGGCTCGTTGGGCGAGCGCAACGACGTCGTCCTGGCCGGGCTCAACCACAAGATGGGCTACCGGGGGACGACGAACACGCTGCTCAACTTCGGCGAGGGCGTGCACAGGCCGGGCGGGCAGCCCGGCGCCGTCGGCTACCTGGTCGGTGAGCCGCACAAGGGCCTCACCTACATGTTCCACATGATGAACGAGGCCCGGATCGGCGTCGGAATGGGCGCGACCGTGCTCGGCTATACCGGTTACCTGCACGCGCTCGAGTACGCGCGCACCCGCACGCAGGGGCGGCCGGCGGGCGCGAAGGACCCGGCCTCGCCGATGGTGCCGATCATCGAGCACGCCGACGTCCGCCGGATGCTGCTGGCCGCGAAGTCCTACGCCGAGGGCGGCCTGGCCCTGGGCCTGTACTGCGCGCGCCTGGTCGACGAGGAGCAGACCGCGGAGACCCAGGAGGAGCGGGAGCGAGCGCACCTCCTGCTCGACATGCTCACCCCGGTCGCCAAGGCGTGGCCCTCGCAGTGGGGGCTGGCCGCCAACGACCTGGCCATCCAGGTGCACGGCGGCTACGGGTACACGCGGGACTACCCGGTGGAGCAGTTCTACCGGGACAACCGGCTCAACCCGATCCACGAGGGCACCCAGGGCATCCAGTCCCTCGACCTGCTCGGCCGCAAGGTCGTCATGCAGGGCGGGGCGGGGCTCGCCCTGCTGGGCGAGACGATCGCCGCGACCACCGCCCGCGCCGCCGGCACGCAGTGGGCCGGCTTCGCCGCGGACCTGGACGCCGCGGTCGCCCGGATGGGAGCGGTCACCGCCACCCTCTGGGGCACCGGCGACCCCGACCTGGCCCTGGCCAACTCCCACGTCTACCTGGAGGCGGCGGGCCACATCGTGGTCGCGTGGCTGTGGCTGGAGCAGGCGCTGGCCGCCGAGGCCGGCACCACCGACTTCCACGAGGGCAAGCGCGCCGCGGCCCGCTACTTCTGGCGCTGGGAGCTGCCCCGCACCCGGGGCTGGTTCGACCTGCTGGAGTCGCTGGACCGCACGGTGCTGGACGCCCGCGACGCCTGGTTCTGAGACGCGACGACGGCGCCCCGCCGCTCCGGGTGGAGCGGCGGGGCGCCGTCGTTCGCTGTGCTGCGGGGGTCAGGCTCGTGCGGCCCCCACGGGCTCGGAGCCGGAGCGCCGGGCGTTCGCGGCACCGCGGGCCGCCCGCTGCTCCTGCTCGTACCGGGCGGTGGACTGGGTGCCCATCGCGATGACCAGGGCCGTCAGGACGAAGAACCCCAGCAGGGTCACGGCCGGCCACAACATCATCAGATCGCTCTCCTCGCAGAACTCGCGGATGCCACCACCGGGTCAGGGACGGCGGCACGTCGTCGGGGCTCACTGTCCCCCGCTCGAACCCGTCTCAATCGTCGGTTCCGGGAGTTCACCTGGCCGGGTGTGATCCGATGCACAACCGTTACGCGCGCCGAGCGGGGAACCGCGGCGTGGTTGCATCACAGCGTGTCCGAACCCACAGCAGCTCCGGCGGCCGGCACCGGTTCCGGCACCCGTCCCGTGGCGTTGGTCGTGGCCCTCTCCCTGGGCGTCACCACGCTGTCGCTGCTGCAGAGCCTGGTCGTGCCGGCGCTGGGACGGATCGAGGAGCAGCTCGGGGTCTCAGCCGGGGCCGCTGGCTGGGTGCTCACCGCCAACCTGCTCGCCGCCGCCGTCCTGACCCCGGTGCTCGGCCGGCTCGGCGACCTGAAGGGCGAGCGCCCCGTCATCCTCGGCATCCTGGTCGCGGTCGTGCTGGGCACCCTGCTGATCGTCCTGACGGAGTCCCTGCCGCTGCTGCTGGCCGGCCGGGTCCTGCAGGGGGCGTCCTACGGCCTCTTCCCCCTGTCGATCAGCGTCCTGCGACGGGAGCTCCCCGAGGCCCGGCTGAGCGTGGCGATGTCGGTGGTCAGCAGCACGCTCGCGGTGGGCGGCGTCGTCGGCCTGGTCGCCACCGGGCTGATCACCGGCGACGACGGCGACTACCGGCACGCCTTCTGGCTGGGGCTGGGCATCGCCCTCGTCGCCCTGCTGCTCGCCGCCTGGCTGCTCCCCCGCCGCCGGGTCTCGGCGAGCGGCCGGGTCGACTGGTGGGGCGCCCTGGTGCTGGGCTTGGGCCTGGTGCTCCTTCTCCTGCCCCTCTCCCAGGGGCACACCTGGGGTTGGGCCTCACCGGGCACGCTCGGCTGCCTCGCCGGCTCGGGCGTCGTCCTGACCGCGTGGGTGGCGCTGCAGCGGCGCACCGCCGAACCGCTGGTGCGCCCGTCCATGCTCGCCGACCGGCGCACCCTCGTCCCGAACGTGGCCGGCCTCATGAGCGGGATCGCGCTGTTCGCCTCCTTCCTCGCCGTCCTGCAGTACGTGCAGGCCGACCCGGAGGTCACCGGGTACGGCTTCGACGCGAGCGTGCTGGAGGCAGCAGTGGTCTACCTGCTGCCCGGCGGGGTGGTCGGCATCCTGCTCGCGCCCTTCGCGGGCCGGGTCGTCCACCGCCTGGGCGGCCTGCCCACCCTGACCGCCGGCGCCTCGTGCGGGGTCGCCGGCTTCGCCCTGCTCGCCGGGGCACGCGGCGAACCGTGGCTGGTGATCGTCGCCGGCCTGCTCACCCAGGTCTCGGTCACCGTGGCCTACGCGGCGCTGCCCGCGCTCGTCGTCGACGCGGTCCGGGAGGAGGAGACCGGGGTGGCGAACGCGGTGAACTCGATCGCCCGCTCGGTCGGGCAGGCGCTGGGCAGCACGCTCGCCGTCACGCTGATCGCGGGCAGCATCGACGCCGCCACCGGGTTGCCGCGGACCATCGCCTTCACGCTGGTCGCGCTCATCGGCGTCGGCGCCTCGGTCGTGGTCGTGCTCGTCGCGCTGCTCGGCATGCTCGCCGACCGCCGCGGCGGGCGAGGCCGCCGCGATCCGCTGGCGGAGGTGGAACAGGCCACCGCCGGGGCGGGCGAGTGGTCACCGGTGTCCGGGGTGCGCTGACCGGGGCACGGGCGCCGGTGAGAGGTGTGGCCGGACCGTTACCGGCGCGTCCGGCATGGAACGAGTTCGTCCGGGGCATCGACAGGCGCGACCGCCCGCGTCCCAGGAGGACTTCTTCATGGCCCGACCCACCGGCTCGTCCAGCCGCACCAAGGCTGAGACGCGCTTCACCGACAACCGCGCCGGCGGCGATCCCGCGCCGCAGGACGACAACATCAGCGGCACGCGGGCCGATTACGCGCCCACCGGCGCCGATCCGAAGCCCACGACGGGCGGCACGCTCAAGCGCGCGGCCAAGGAGTTCAGCGAGGACAACCTCACCGACTGGGCCGCCGCGCTGACCTACTACGGGGTGCTGGCGCTGTTCCCCGCGCTCGCCGCCCTGGCCGCCGTCGTGGGTCTGTTCACCAGCCCGCAGCAGCTCACCGACGCGTTGACGCAGGTCGTCCCGCAGTCCGCGGCCGAGACCATCAGACCGGCCATCGAGGACATCGCCGGCAACACCGCGCCCCTGGGCTTCGCCCTCGTCCTCGGTCTCCTCGGTTCGCTGTGGACGGCCTCCGGTTACGTCGGCGCCTTCACCCGCGCGGCGAACGTCGTCTACGAGACGCGCGAGGGGCGCAAGGTCTGGAAGCTCAAGCCGCTGCAGATCCTGATCACCTTGGTCGGCATCCTGTTCGCGGCGCTGCTCGTCGCCATGCTGGTGCTCAGCGGCCCGGTGGTCGACGCGGTCGGCCAGGCGATCGGCCTGGGTGACACCGTCCTGACCGTCTGGAGCTGGGCCAAGTGGCCGGTCATGCTGGTGATCCTGGCGCTGATGATCGCGGTGCTCTACTACTCGACGCCGAACGCCAAGCTGCGCGGCTTCAAGTTCATCAGCCCCGGGGCCGGCGTCGCCATCCTGGTGGCGGTCGTCGCGTCGGCCGCGTTCGCCTTCTACGTGGCGAACTTCGGCAGCTACAACGCCACCTACGGGGCGCTCGCGGGCGTCGTGATCTTCCTGATCTGGTTCTGGCTGATCAACGTCTCGCTGCTCTTCGGCATCGAGCTCGACGCCGAGATGGAGCGCACCAAGGAGCTGAAGGAGGGCGTGCCGCGGGCGGAGAAGGAGATCCAGCTCGACGCCCGGGACGAGCCCGACGACAAGCAGACGACCTGACCGGACTGCCCGAGTGCGACGTAGGCGCAGCACGCACTGCGGCTGACGGCCCCCTCCCGCTGCGGGAGGGGGCCGTCGACGTTCATCGGGCGAGGCCGGGGCCGCCCGGGCTGCGGCGCGCGGCTCAGCGGCTGGTCGGCGGCCCGTCGCCGCGCCGGGCCAGGGGCACCCGCTCCACCACGCCGGCGACGGCGGCCAGGCCCTGGCTCACCGCCCGCCCGGCGGGGGCGAACCGGTCCGGCACACGGCGCACCCCGGCGTCGACGACGTCGCGGGTGCGGTCGATCAGCGACAGCGGCAGCCCGGACAGCGCGTTGCCCGGAGGGCGACGGGAGACGGTGGGGTGCGGGCGGGTGGGCGAGATCCGCCGCATCACCGCCCAGCGCCGGCCCAGGGCGCGGAGCTCCTCGGGGTTGAGCGCCTCCTGGAGCCGCGGGAACATCACGTCCTCCTCGTCGCGCACGTCCTCGCGGAGCACCTCCACCAGCCGCCGCAGCCGCGCCGGGCGCTCGGGGTGGTCCAGGCCGTCGCGCTCCAGCGCGCTGACCAGCTCGTTGACCTCCTGGTGCTCCTCCTCCACCTGCCGCGTGAGGGCGTCCCCGTCGGGCAGCGCCCGGCGGATCACCGGCCAGAGGACGGTCTCCTCCGCGAAGGCGTGGCTGAACACCAGCCGGTCGATGCGGGTGAGCACCTCCTCCTGGGCGGCGCCGGTCGTGCCGTCGAGCTCGTGCAGCAGCCGGTCGAGCTCTGCGTGGTCGCGGCGCTGGCGGACGAGCACGCTGCCCGGCCCGCCCAGCTCCTCGACGGTCTGGTCGGCGATGGAACGCATCAGGAACTCCTCCGGTCGGTCGGTCACCTGGTGTCCTGCCCCCGGTGGGCCCGCGGCACGCCTGGTTGCCACCACGACCCCCGGGTAGGTGCGGACCACCGTTCCCCGATCCAGGAGGCCGAGCCCCCATGAGCAGCGAACCGTCGACGATCACCTCCGACTTCTACGACCTCGAGGCGCTGCTCGACGACGACGACCGGGCGCTGCTGCACCGGGTTCGCACCTTCATGGACGAGCAGGTGACGCCGGTCATCAACGAGTACTGGACCCGCGCGGAGTTCCCCCGTCAGCTCATCCCCGCCATGGCCGAGCTGGGCATCGCCGGCGTCTCGCTCCAGGGCTACGGCTGCCCGGGGCGCTCATCCCTGCTCGACGGCATGATCGCGATGGAGCTCTCCAAGGGCGACCCCTCCATCTCGACGTTCATGGGCGTGCACGGCGGCCTGGCCATGGGCTCGATCTACCTCTGCGGCTCAGAGGAGCAGAAGGAGCGCTGGCTCCCGGCGATGGCCCGCATGGAGCTCATCGGCGCGTTCGGGCTGACCGAGCCCGACCACGGCTCCGACGTCGCCCGCGGCCTGCAGACGACGTGCCGCCGGGACGGCGACGAGTGGGTGCTCGACGGCGAGAAGAAGTGGATCGGCAACGCCAGCTTCGCCGACCTGGTCATCATCTGGGCGCGCGACGTGGACACCGAACGCGTGCTGGGCTTCGCCGTCGAGCAGGGGACGCCAGGCTTCACCGCCGTCGACCTCCAGGACAAGATCGCGCTCCGCGCCGTGCAGAACGCGCACATCACCCTGGACGGTGTGCGGGTGCCGGAGGAGAACCGGCTGCAGGAGGCGCACAGCTTCCGGGAGACGGCCAACGTGCTGCGCACCACCCGGGCCGGGGTCGCCTGGTCGGCGGTCGGGTGCTCGCGCGGCGCCTACGAGCACGCGCTGCGCTACGCGCTGGAGCGCGAGCAGTTCGGGCAGCCCATCGTGGAGTTCCAGCTCGTGCAGGACCTGCTGGTGCGGATGCTCGGCAACATCACCGCCTCGGGGGCGATGTGCGCCCGGCTGTCCCAGCTGCAGATGGCGGGCACCATGACCGACGAGCACGCGTCGCTGGCCAAGGCCTTCTGCACGATGCGCATGCGCGAGACCGTGGGCTGGGCCCGCGAGCTCATGGGCGGGAACGGGATCCTGCTGGAGAACCACGTCGGCCGGTACGTCGCCGACGCCGAGGCGATCTACTCCTACGAGGGCACCCGCGAGGTGAACACGCTCATCGTCGGCCGCGGCGTCACGGGGGCCAGCGCGATCGTCTGACGGGCTGCGTGCACGGCCTGCCGGGTACCGAGGGCTGTGGTTGAGTGGTCGGGGTCACACACTGCCCCTCCCCGGGGCCGGCGACGTCGCCGGCCCGGGGAAGCGCACGAAGGGAACCGCCATGGCGCAGCCCGCGACCGAACCGGACCGGACGGCCTCCACACCCACCGCCGGCCGCCCCGAGAGCGACCTCCCCGCCGGGACCCCCGAGCAGGCCGCCGAGGCCGCTACGGGCCTCGACATGGTCCTGGTCGACGCCGCCCGCGGGCCGCTGCGCCGGCTGGTCCCGCCGGCCGGCACCGCGCTGCGCTTCGGCTCGGCGCTGGCCCGCAAGCCGGACGTGGTGGCCCGCCGCGGCGGGGAACTGGCCCGCGAGCTCGGCAAGGTCGTGCTCGGCCGCTCGGAGCTCGCGCCCGGGAAGAAGGACAAGCGGTTCGCCGACCCCGCGTGGAGCGGCAACCCGCTGCTCCGGCGGGCCATGCAGGCGCACCTGGCGACGGCGCGGGTGGCCTGGGAGCTGATCGAGGACGCCGACCTCGACTGGCAGGACGACGAGCGGATCCGGTTCACCGCCACGAACCTGGTCGACGCGCTCGCCCCCAGCAACGTGCCGGTGCTCAACCCGCTGGCCCTCAAGGCGGTCATCGACACCGGCGGCAAGAACGCCGTCGAGGGCGTGCGGCGGATGGTCAAGGACCTGGCGAACCCGCCCCGGGTGCCGTCGATGGTCGAGCCCGACGCCTTCACCGTCGGGGAGGACCTCGCGGTGACGCCGGGGGCCGTGGTGTTCCGCACCGATGTCTTCGAGCTGATCCAGTACCGGCCGACGACGGAGCGGGTGCGCGCGGTGCCGCTGGTGATCGTCCCGCCGACGATCAACAAGTACTACATCACCGACCTGGCGCCTGGCCGCAGCATCGTGGAGCACTACGTGGCCAGCGGCCAGCAGGTCTTCATGATCTCGTGGCGCAACCCCGACGAGCGGCACGCAGACTGGGGCCTGGACGCCTACGGGCAGGCGGTCCTCGACGCGATGGACGCCGTCGAGCGGGTCACCGGGCAGGAGCAGGTGAGCGTCCAGGCGTTCTGCTCCGGCGGCATCATCACCGCGATGGTGCTGGCCCACCTGGCCGCGACCGGCCGGCAGGACCGGGTGCGCGCGGCCAGCTACGCCGTCACCGTCCTCGACTGGGCCCGCGCCGGCACCATCTCCGCCCTCATGGACGAGGACGAGGTGCAGGCCGCCACCGAACGCTCCCGGAAGAAGGGCTACCTCGACGGCGCCCAGCTGGCGGAGGTGTTCGCCTGGCTGCGACCCAACGACCTGATCTGGAACTACTGGGTCAACAACTACCTGCAGGGCAAGCCGCCGCCGAACTTCGACATCCTGTTCTGGAACGCCGACACGACCCGGATGAGCGCAGCCCTGCACCGCGACTTCATCGAGGTGGCACTGGGCAACGCGCTGACCGAGCCCGGCCGGGCCACCATGCTCGGCTCGCCGGTGGACCTGTCGGCGGTCACCGTCGACTCCTACGTCACCGCGGGGATCGCCGACCACCTGTGCCCGTGGCAGGCCTGCTACCGGACCACCCAGCTGCTCGGCGGGGAGAGCCGGTTCATCCTCTCCACCAGCGGCCACATCGCCTCCCTGGTGAACCCGCCGGGCAACCCGAAGTCCACCTTCCAGGTGGCGGGCGCCACGCCACCCGACCCCCAGGAGTGGCTGCGGTCGGCCGAGACGGTGCAGGGCTCCTGGTGGCCGGACTTCATGGCCTGGCTCGGCGAGCGGTCGGGCGAGGAGGTGCCGGCGCCGGCCGAGCTGGGTGGGAACGGCCTCGAGGTGCTCGCCGAGGCCCCGGGCACCTATGTCTTCGACAAGTAGTCGGGAGGTCGTCCGCAGCCTCACCGTCGGGGGCCGGACGCTCCGGACCGCCGTGCGGCCGGGTACCGACGACGCGGTGCCGCCGCTGCTGCTGATGAACGGCATCGGCGCCAGCCTGGAGGTGCTGCAGCCCTTCGTCGACGCGCTGGATCCCCGGCGCACCGTCATCCGGTTCGACGTGCCGGGCGTGGGCGGCTCACCGCCACCCGTCGTCCCCTACCTGCTCTCCACGCTGAGCCCCGTGGTCGCCGGGCTGCTGGACCGGCTGGGCCACCACCGGCCGGTGGACGTCCTCGGGCTGTCCTGGGGCGGAGGGCTGGCCCAGCACTTCGCGGTGCAGCACCGGCGCCGCTGCCGGCGGCTGGTGCTGGCCGCGACGGCGACCGGCTCCCTCATGGTGCCGGCCCGCCCCGCCGTGCTGGCCCGCATGCTGACCCCGCGGCGGCACCGCGACCCGGAGTACGCCCGCGAGATCGCCGGCCTGATCTACGGCGGGACGATGCGCACCGACCCCGAGCGGGCGGCGGCGGCGCTGCACACGCACACCCGGGTCGGCCCGAAGCGCGGCTACTACTACCAGCTCGCCTCGAGCACCGGGTGGAGCAGCCTGCCGTTCCTGCGGCTCATCCGGCAGCCGACGCTGGTGGTGGCGGGGGACGACGACCCGATCATCCCGGTCGTGAACGCCCGGGTGATGGCCCGGCTGATCCCCCGGGCGCAGCTGCACGTCTACCGCGGCGGGCACATCGCGCTGGTCACCGAGGCCGACGAGCTGGCCCCGGTGATCGAGTCGTTCCTCGACGGCTGACCGGGCGGTTCAGCCGCGGGCGGCCGCGGCGGCGACGTGCTGCTCGAAGCGGTCCATCACGTCGTCGATGAGCTGGGCGTGGGTGTAGTTCATGACGTCGTAGCCGCCGGCCCCCGCCGGGCTGCCCGGCTCGACCTGGACATCGAGCCGGGAGGCACCCGGGTCCGACGACGGCCGGGCGCCGTCCCCGCGGCGCGGCGGGCGGCTGGGCCGGATGCGGTAGCGGAACGGCGCGCCGCCGTCGGCCTGCGCCGTGAGCTCGACGCAGGGCGCGCCGGAGTCGTCGACGGCCCAGTGCATGTCCGACTCGACCTCCCGGGCGCGCAGCTCGGCCGCGGCCTCCGCCAGGGCCGGCCGCGCCGTCTCGTGGAGGTACTGGTCGACCCGCTCACGGCCGGTGGGGACAGGTGCCCGGCGCCGTCGCAGCCGGGCGCGCCGCCGCGCGGCCGGCCGGCCGGAGGGAGCGATCCGGTGGCGGTTGACGGCGCGATCGGCCTCGCTGCGCAGCGCGCGGTGCAGCCCGACCATCACCGCCACCATCACGAAGGCGAAGGGCAGGCCCATGATGATGGTCGCGTTCTGGAGCGCGGGCACGCCGCCGACCAGCAGCATCGCAGCGGTGAGCACGCCGGTCACGACCGCCCAGACGATCCGGACGCCGGCGGCCGCGTCGTCCTGCGGCCGGCGCAGCCGCGAGGACAGGTTCGCCATCACCAGCGCGCCGGAGTCCGCGGACGTCACGTAGAACAGCAGGCCGATGAAGGTCGCGATCGAGGCGATGAACGGAAAGGCCGGGTAGTCCGCCAGGAGGGTGTAGAAGCCCCGCTCCGGGATGTTCATCGCCGTCTCGCCGAACGCCGCATCGCCCTGCCGGATGCGGTCGATGGCGCTGTTCCCGAAGATCGACACCCACATCAGGATGTAGCTGAAGGGCAGCAGCAGCGTCCCGGCCACGAACTGGCGGATCGTCCGGCCCCGCGAGATGCGGGCGAGGAAGAGCCCGACGAAGGACGCCCAGGCGATCCACCACGCCCAGAAGAACAGCGTCCAGCCGTTCAGCCACTCGTCCGGCCGGTCGTAGGCGAAGGTCTCCATGGTGAGGCCGGGGAAGCTGCTCACGAAGTCCCCGACGTTCTGGACCAGCCCGTTGAGCAGGAACGCAGTGTTGCCGGTCACCAGCACGAAGCCGGCCAGCCCCAGGGCGAGGACGACGTTGAGCTGGGAGAGCCGCTTGATACCCCGGTCGACACCGCTCACCGCGGACACCGTCGCCACGCCCACGGCCAGGGCGATCAACCCCAGCTGCGCGGCCCGGCCCTCGGGGATGCCGAACAGCACCGACAACCCGTAGTTCAGCTGCACCACACCGATGCCCAGCGACGTGGCGACGCCGAAGATCGTGCCGAGGACCGCCGCGACGTCCACGGCGTCGCCCAGCGAGCCGTGCACGCGCCGGCCGAAGATCGGGTACAGCACCGAGCGGATGGCCAGCGGCATGTTCATGCGGTAGGCGAAGTAGGCCAGCGCCATCCCCATCAGCGCGTACATGCCCCAGCCGTTGATGCCGTAGTGGAACAGCGTCCACACGGTCGCCTCGCGGGCGGCCTCCACCGTCTCGCCCTCAACCACCGGCGGGGCCAGGTACTGCGTGACCGGCTCGGCGACGGCGAAGAACATCAGGTCGGTGCCGATGCCGGCGGCGAAGAGCATCGACGCCCAGGCGAAGGTGCTGAACTGCGGGGTGGAGTGCTCGGGGCCGAGCTTGACCTTCCCGTACCGCGAGAAGGCGATGGCCAGGACGAAGACGAGCACGGCGGTGGCGAAGGCGATGTAGAACCAGCCGAACCACTCCGACGTCCAGCCGACCAGGGAGCCGATCGTCTCCGCGGCCGACGTCGGGGTCGCCGTCGCCCAGAGCGCGATCGCGAGGACGCCGGCGACCGAGCCGTAGAAGACGCGCCGTTTGATCCCGGAGCCCGCGTCGGGGGACCGGGTGCCGGGCTCGCTCATGCCCGCTTCCCCCACTCTGTCGCGAGGTGCGCTGCCGACGTCTTCGATGTGCCGCTCACCGGCCGGATGGTGGCACACCCGGCGGCGTGCGGCAGCCGCACGGCAGCCCGGGCCGACGGGCTCAGGTGGTGGGGGCGGCCGTCTCCTCCCGGCGCAGCAGCGCTCCGGCCTTGGCCGCGGGCAGCGGCCGGGACAGCAGGTAGCCCTGCGCCCGGTCACACGCCTGTGCCCGGAGCCGCGCCATCTGCGCGTCCTCCTCAACCCCCTCGGCGACCACGGTGAGACCGAACGTGTGCGCCGCGCGGATCATCAGGGCGACCAGTTCGAGGTGGGCGGGCTCCCCCGACGCCACGAAGCTGCGGTCGATCTTCAGCGTGTCCACGGGCATGTTCCGCAGCTGCCCGATCGAGGTGTACCCGGTGCCGAAGTCGTCGATGGCGATGCCGACGCCCATGTCCCGCAGCTCGGTCAGGTGGTCGTACGCGGCCGGGTCGTCCACCAGCACCGTCTCGGTGACCTCGAGGACCAGCAGCCGCGCCGGCAGCCCGGAGGTGGCGAGCGCGTCCGCGACGTCGGTGACCACCCGCCGGTCGGCGAGGTGCCGGCCGGAGATGTTCACCGCGATCGTCGGCTCGGGCCGCCCCGGGGCCACCGGGAACTCCTTCCGCCACTGCGCCAGCTGACGGGTCGCCTCCTGCAGCACGAAGCGGTCGATGTCCCCGACGAGGCGGGACCGCTCGGCGACCGGGATGAACTGGTCCGGCGGGACCGGGCCGACGCCCGGCCGGTCCCAGCGGACCAGTGCCTCGTACCCGGTCAGCCGGTCGGACGCCAGGTCCATGACCGGCTGGTAGACCAGGTGCATCTCGCCGCTGGCCAGGCCGTGGCTGATGGCCGCCTCGAGCTCGGCCTGCTCGGTCAGCTGCAGCCGGAGCGTCTCGTCGAAGATCTCCGCCCGGCCCCGGCCGTGCGCCTTGGCCCGGTACGCGGCGGTGTCGGCCTCGGCGAAGAGCACGTCGGCGTCGGTGCCGCCGTCGCGGCTGATCGCCACGCCGACGCTGGCGCCGACGCCGACCGTCAGCGCCCCCACCGGGATCGGCTCGCTGACCGAGGCGATGAGCCGCTCGGCGAGGTCGATCAGGTCGTGCTCGGCGTGCACCGGCTCGACCAGGACGACGAACTCGTCGCCGCCGAGGCGGCAGACGACGTCACCCGGGCGCACGGCCGCCCGGAGCCGGCCCGCCACCGCGCGCAGCACCTCGTCGCCGGCCGCGTGGCCGTGGCCGTCGTTGACGGCCTTGAAGCCGTCCAGGTCGATGAAGAGGAGACCGGTCATCTCCCCGGACCGCCGGCCGCGGTGCAGGGCCGAGGTCACGAGGGTGAGGGCCTGCGCGCGGTTGGGCAGCTCGGTCAGCGGGTCGTGCGTGGCCTGGTGCGCGAGAGCGAACTGCAGCTCCTCGCGCTGGCGCACCGAGGTGACGATCGCCTTGACCGAGGCGTGCACGACCTCGCCGAGCGGGCCGGGCAGGGGCTCGTCGAGGAGCGCGTCGTCGAGGTCGCCGCGGGCCACGGCCTGCGCCTGGTCCTGGATCCGGCGCAGCCCGGCGACGGCCGACCCGAGCGCGGCCGAGACCGTCCGGACCTCCCGCGGCCCGGCGACCTCGACCGCCACCAGCGATCCCTCGCTGATCTCGGTCGCCTGGGCGGCGAGCAGGCGGAGCGCCCCGGTGACGCTGCGGCCGAGGACGAAGGCGCCGAGCAGCGAGGCGACGAGCAGGCCGGCTCCCATCAGCAGGACGAACTGGAGCCGGTCGCCGGCGCGCTCAAGGTCGGCGGCCACGAGCTGCCGGGCCTCGTCGACCGCCGTCCCGACCAGCTCGGCCAGCATCGTGCTGCGGTCCTGGCTCTGGAACAGCACGGTGACCAGGTCGCTGAGCGGCATGGCGGCGCCGCCGTCGTCGGTGAGTCCCTGCGCGAGCAGGCCGTCCAGCTGGGTGACGACGTCGGAGGTGCGGACCTCCTCCCAGGCATCCCGCAGGCCCTGCCCCGAGACAGTGTCCATCCGGCGCTGGGCGTCCAGGTAGTCCAGCCACTGGGTCTCCCAGGCGGTGCGGGAGCCGATCAGCTCGTCGCCGCCCTCGGCCAGCAGGGAGCCGATGAAGAGGGGCATCTGCCGGCCGGCGGCCTGCGCCAGCTGGGCCACGGTCTGGACGTCACGGATGGCCCGCAGCGTGTTCCCGGGCACGCCCTCGGAGGTCGCTGCCGCGGCGGCCGCCGCCTGCGCGTTCATGAGGTCGTTGGAGACGCGCAGGAACCGGAGGTGCAGCGCCTCGATGTCCAGCCGGCCCGCCTGGTCGGCCTGGCGCAACTCCGCCAGGTCATCGGCGGCACGCGCCGCGGCCGCCGCCCCGACGGAGCCCGCCGAGACCCGGGCCAGGGCCTGGTCGGTGACTGCTCGCGCACGAGCCGCCTCGTCGATCGCGGTCTGCCGCTGGGTGCGCAGGAAGAACTCGGGCAGCCCGAGGGCCGCCGCGGCCGCCGGATCGCCGATGACCGACAGCGACAGGACCGGGATCATCTCCTGCTCCACACCGCTGCGCGCGGCATCGAGCAGGGCCAGCGCGCGCACGGCGACCTCGGCACGCTCCGCGCCGGCGACCTCGGCCGCGCGCGCCTGGGCCGCCGCGACGGTGAGGACCCCGACGCCGACCATGGGCAGGAGCACCAGGGCGATCAGGTACCGCCGCAGCGGGAACCCGCGCCGTCGCCCGCTATCCACGTCCTGGTGTGTGCGCACGCTGCTCCTATCGGGCCGTGATCCACGGCACTTGAGGTCGGTCCCCACCCGTCCAGGTGAGGTGACACGGGCAGGGGGGCACAGGCAGTTCGCAGGCGCTGCCGAGGGAAACCGTCAGACCTGCCGGGGATGCTCACGGCACGCCCCAGCCCCGAGGAGATCCGTGATCGACCTGGCCCCCCGTCCCACCCGCCCGCAGTCCGCGCGCCTGCCGTCGGCCGGCGCCCGCCTACCGGCCCGCTTGCGCCAGCGCGCCGTGCTCGTGGTGCCACCCGTTCCGGGGGCCGACCGCCGGGAGTGACACCGGTCCGCGCCCCCGGGTCAGCGGGCTGGTGCCGTCACCAGGTGGCACCCGGGGGAGCCGAACTCCTCCACCTCGAAGCCCATCAGCCGCAGCACGGTGACGACGGCCGCGGTCATCGACCGCTGCACGGCGGCCTCCATGGCACCGCCACGGGCCTGGTGGACGCTCATCCGGTCGTGCTGACGCCAGGTCACGAGGACCCCGGCCGAGTCCGGGTGCGGGGTCAGGCAGACCCCGCCCACGGCGTGCCCCACGCCTTCCCGGCCGTCGCAGTCGTGCAGGGGCAGCCCGGCCTCGAGCAGCGCGGCGGTGACGTCGACGGCCAGCGTGGTCAGCACGTCGTCGTCGTCGGTCATGAACGGGTCCCAGTCCTCCGGGAGCAGGTCGAGCTGGTCCCCCAGGTCGGCCAGCCAGTCGCGCTCCTCCGCCGACTGCCGCCGGACCACGCCGCCGTCCGCCCGCCGACCGCCGTGGACGACCCGCGTGCGGTCGGTCAGGTCCTCGGCCAGGCGCGCCCACTCGGCGTCGAGCGAGTCCGCGAACGGACCGGCCACTGTCGCACCGTCGTGCTCGTCGACCAGCCACCAGCCGGTCGCCCCCGTGGTGTCGGGGAGGCTCCGGCCGACCGGGTGGGTGGCCAGGCCGACAGCCGCCCGCTCCGCCCCGGGCTGCCCGGCCGCATCGCCGGAGGACTCGACGCCTGCGGCGTCAGCGGCCGCGCGGGCGGCCGCGCCCTGGCCGGCGGGCTGCGGCGCGTGGACGGTGGCGCGGTGCGCCCGCACCGCGTTGCGCTCGAACTCGTACCGGGCGGTGGAGCTCGCGGCCAGGACGACGACGAGCGCGATCAGCCCGCAGCACCCCAGCAGCGGCCCGGCGATGGCCAGCAGCTCACCAGGCACGCCAGGCCCCCTGCGGCCCCGCGCCCCAGGACGCCGCGCGGTTCGTCCACTCCTGCACCCGGGCCGCCCACCCGGGGTGCGGTGGGCGCACCACCGGTGGCGCGGGGACCGGCTCCTCCACCATCAGCTCCCTGAGCAGGTCCAGACCCGGGTCGTCGAAGACCTCGCGCAGGGGGAGGGACGGCGTGCGGACAGGTGATGCGGTGGCGTGCACTGGGGGCTCCTCGCAGGTGGTGCTCCGCGGCTGGGAAGCACCGCGGATGACCCGAAGGCTAGGGACGACGGGCCCCCGCGAAGGCCGCTCGGACCGGTTCCGGGCCTGGCCCGTGTCCGTTTCGTTGCGGAGCGGGGCCCGGGCGCGCGGTGACCCCTTCCCCGGGACGCCGACCTGTCGACAAACCACCCGTTCGCGAGCGTGGCGGGGGCCGATGGCCGGGTCGGTCATCCCGCCGCGGACCCGGCGCGCCGGCGTGTCGCGGGTCTACCGCAGGCCGGCGAGGAACGCCCGCACGCGCTGCGCCAGCAGGGCGGCCGCACCCGGGTCGTGGTCGGGCAGGCTGCTGTCGCTGAACAGGTGCCGGTCGCCCGGGTAGAGGAACAGCTGCGCGCCGTCGATCGCCTCGGCGAGATCGCGCGCGACGTCGACGTCCCCCCACTCATCGGCGTCCATGACGTGGAACTGCACCGGCACGCCCGCGGGCCAGTCGTCGGCGAACTCGCCGAGTGGGACGGCGGCGTGCATCAGGACCGCGCCGGCGGCCCCCGGACGGGTCTGCGCCAGCAGCTGCGCCGGCATGACCCCGAGGGAGAAACCGGCGTAGACCAGCCGCTCGGGCAGCTCCGCGACGGCCGCGCGGCCGCGCTCCAGCACCGTGCCGAAGCCGATCTCCTGAGCGTGCGCGACGCCGTTCTGGAGGGTGTCGAACGTGCGTCCCCCGTACAGGTCGGGCGTGTGGACGACGTGCCCGTCCGCGCGCAGCTCGTCGGCGAACGCACGGACGCCGGGGGTCAGCCCCTGCGCGTGGTGGAACAGCACGACCTCTGCCATGCACTGACGCTAGCCGCCGGGAACCAGACGGGATGCCGCGTGGACGGGTGGTCCCGGCGGAACGCTCACCGGTCGAGCGGGGCCGTCCAGCTCCCTCCCCGGTCCCGGCTACGGGGTCAGTCGACAGTCAGCCCTCGGTATTGACATTGGCGCCAGTGTCAACAACTGTGAGCGGCGCTTGTGGTCGACAACACATCCGGAGGTCGGCATGCGCCGCCAGAACCTGCCGAAGGCCGAGAGCGGCCTGTTGGCTGCCATCGCGCTCATCGCATTTGTGATCTTCCTGCCTTGGAGCCATGACCTGACCGTCGCCGACGTCAGCGTCTTCGCCTGGGCGATGTTCGGGGTCATGGTTATGGCCCCGGCGGCCGGGCTCGTGCTCGCGCTCACCAGCCGAGAGGAGGGCGACGCGTGACCCTCACCGTGGTCGCCGCGTACTTCGTCGTGCTGGTCCTGATCGGCTGGTACGCCCACCGGCGCGTCAAGGGCTCCACGGACCAGTATTTCGTGGCCGGCCGCAACATCGGCACCTTCGCCAACTCGTGGGCCTTCCTCGCCTCACTCGCCAGCGGTGGGTCCGTCATGGCGACGGCCGGCACCGCGCTCGCCCTGGGGCTGCCCTACGGGGCCGCACTGGTCGCCGGCGCACCTGTGGGGTTCGTCGTTGCGTCCATCTTCGTCGCTCGGCCGCTGCGCGAGCTGGGCAAGTACACGCTCCCGGACTACCTGCGGTCGCGCTACGACAGCCGGCTCATCCAGTGGCTGGTGCCGCTGCTCATCCTGGCCGCGAGCATGGCCTACATCGTCGCCCAGCTGAAAGGCGCCAGCATCGTCGCCTCGGAGGTCATCGGCGTCGATTACCGGATCGGGCTGTGGGCGTCGAGCATCATCTTCATCCTGTACGTCGCCCTGGGCGGATTCCTCTCGGTCACCTGGAACGACATCTTCCAGGGCATCCTGATGTTCGCCACGATGATCTTCTTCGCCGTCTCCGTCCTCAGCTCGATCGGCAACTGGTCGGAGGCCTTCGCCGACGCGAACACGCGCTTCCCGGGACTGGGCACCTTCGCCGAGTCGCTCCCGATGGCCTCCTACATCGGTGCGTTCGTGACGTGGGCGACGGCCATCTCGGTGCTCCCGCATGTGATCATGCGGGTCTACTCGGCGCGCAACGTCCGGTCCGCCCGGGTGTCGCTCAACGTGGCGATGCTGATCTACGGCGTGATGATGCTCATCGTGGCCCTGGTGCTGACCACCGGCGCCGCCGTGCTGATTGACGACATCGACCTCTCGAACCCCGATGCGCTCTTCCTGGCCCTCTCCCAGGGTGTCCTGTCGCCTCTCATGCAGGGCGTGGTGGCCGCGGCCATCCTCGCGGCGATCATGTCTACGACGGCCGGTCTGCTGATGGCGTGCAACTCGGCCATCGCGCACGACATCTACAAGTCCCTTCTCCGGCCCGGCGCGACGGAGCAGCAGGTCGTCCGGGCGGCGCGCCTGGCCACCTGGGGCGTCGGTCTCGTCTGCACGCTGTTTGCCCTCAACCCCCCCGAGTTCCTCATCGTCCTTTACACCGCGGCGGTCGGCCTCCTCGCCTCCTCCCTGTTCGCGCCGATGGTGCTCGGAATCTGGTGGCCCCGAGCGACCACCAGGGGCGCGACCGCCGGCATGCTCGGTGGCGCCGCCTCGTTCGTCGTCGCGTTCGCGTTCTTCGAGCTGCCCGCGTCCAGCGAGGTCCTCATCGGCCTCCCGCTGTCGCTGCTGCTCACCGTGGTGGTGAGCCTCGGTGACACCAGCGGCCGGACGTCGAAACAACGGCCGGTCTCCGAGGCCGCGGCCTCCTGAGCGGGTCGGCGGGTTCGGCTGGCCGATTCACCGGCCCCGGACCCGTCGGCGCGACGCCCCCCGGACATGACGAGGGCTGCCCCGCAACAGCGGGGCAGCCCTCGTCGGCGTCCGGGGTGCTCAGGCGCGGTCCGCGATCTCCTGCGCCTCGCCGGCCAGCAGGTTCTTCTTGATCTTCCCTGTCTCCGTCATCGGGAACGTGTCGACGACCCGGACGAGAGGCACTTTGTAGCCCGACATCTGCCCACGCGCCCACTCCTGCAGCGCCTCGGCATCGAGGCTGGATCCCGGCACGGTGCGGACGAAGGCGACCGGGCGCTGGCCGCGCTCAGGATCCTCGGCGGGCACGACCGCCACGGTGTCGACGTCCGGGTGTCGTCCGAGGAGCACCTCGACCTCGGCTGGGAAGACGCTCATCCCCTTGACCTTGATCATCTCCTTGCGGCGCCCGAGGTAGTGCAGGCAGCCCATGTGGTCGATCCGTCCACTGTCCCCGGTGTGCAGCCAGCCGTCGACGAGCTGGGTCGCGGTCGCCGCCGGGTTGTTCCAGTACCCGGTGGTCACCGAGGGGCTGCGCACGACGATCTCGCCCACCTCTCCCACGGGCATCGGCTCGCCCGTCTCGAAGGAGACCACGGCGATGTCCGTACCGGGGACCGGCAGCCCGCAGAAGACCGGCTCGGCCCTGAGGTCCTGGTCACCGTCCTGGAAGCCGTAGGGACTGGTGTCCAGGGTGTTGGTCTCGGTCATGCCGTAGGCGGCCTCGCGCAGCACCCCGCTGCCCACCTCCTTGGACCACCGCTCGCGCACCTCGGGGGTGAGCTTCCGGACGAATGAGACCGCCTGGACGTGCCGCAGCGAGGTCAGGTCGCGGCGCGGCAGGTCCGGGTGGTCCATCAGCTCGAGGTAGTTCTCCACCGTCCCCACCATGAAGGTGGCCCGGTACCGGTCGATCGAGTCGAGCACCGCGGAGGCGTCCCAGCGCTGCATCAGCACCACGGTGCCGCCGAGCACGATCGGGATCAGGATGCCTAGGTCCTCGCCGGCGATCCAGAAGATCGGCAGGAAGCACACGCCGACGAATCCGTCGTCCGCCTTCAGCCCGGTGGCGCCGGCCCCGGTCGCCGCCGTGTAGATCATGTGCCGCTGGGTGTGGATGCAGCCCTTGGGCAGACCGGTCGTCCCGCCGGTGTAGTTGAGCGCGGCCACCGTGTCGAGATCGGTCGCGCAGCCGTCGTACCGCTCGTGCGCCACCACGTCCGGCCAGCCCGTGACCGGCAGCGTCGTGGTCCCCCCGTCACCGACCACGATCACCCGCTCGACCGGCAGCTCGTCCCGAGTCCTCTCGACGACGTCGAGCAGCGGAGCCGCCGTCACGAGGATCCTGGCACCGCTGTCGTTCACCTCGTACGCCAGCTCGCCCGGCTGGAACATCGGATTGATCGGGACATGCACCGCACCCAGCCGCAGCACGGCCAGGAAGGTGACGATGAACTCCGGGCTGTTGGGGAGAAAGACGCCGACTCGGTCACCGGGACGCACGCCCGCCGTCTGCAGCCACCCGGCCGCCCGGCGGTTGAGGTCGTCGAGCTCGCTGTAGGTGATGTCGCGACCCTGGAAGCTCACGGCCACCCGGTCCGGCGCCGTGGCGGCCCAATGGGCGACGTGCTCGGGCAGACTGATCTCGCCCAATGGGTAGACCACACTGCTCGGGGTGTCCGGAGGTCGCAGTGACTCCTGCCGCGCGCGCAGGTCCTCCAGGTAGCTCTCGATGTCCATGCTCACTCCTTCCGGGTCGTGTCACCAGGTGTCGACGTAGGACCGCCGCCGTTCGCGGGGTGCCGTCCAGCCGCCCACGACGTCGCGGATCCAGCGCCGTGTGTCCACGGGATCGATCACGTCGTCGAGCTCGAACACCATCGCGGCGTTGACGGCCTTCCCGGACCGGTAGTGCTGGGCGACCAGTTCGTCGTAGCGGCGGCGCCGCTGCTCGCCGTCCGTCAGCGCGTCGAGCTCCTTGGCGTACCCGAGGCGGACCGCTCCCTCCAGCCCCATCGGCCCGACCTCCCCGGTGGGCCAGGCGACGGTCGCCAGCGTCTCGCGGAAGCTGCCGGCCGCCATCGCCTGCGCACCCAACCCGTAGCCCTTGCGGAGCACGACGGTGATCACCGGCACGCTCAGGTGGGCCCCGATGACGAAGAGCCGGGAGAAGTGGCGCACGGTGGCGTCCCGCTCGGACTCCGGGCCGACCATGAAACCCGGGGTGTCGCACAGGGAGACCACCGGCAGCCCGTGCGCGTCGCAGAGCTGCAGGAACCGGGCCATCTTGTCCGCGGCGTCCGCGTCGATGGCTCCGCCCAGGTGCGCCGGATTGTTGGCGACGAGGCCCATGGGGCGGCCGTCGATCCGCACCAGCGCGGTGACGATGCCCCGGCCGAAGCCGTTGCGCAGCTCCAGCACCGACCCCGTGTCGGCGAGGGTGTCGATCACCCGCCGCACGTCGTAGACGCGAAGCCGGTTCTCCGGCACGAGGTGCCGCAGGCCGCGTTGGTCGGCCGCGGACCACGTCGCCCGTGGGCCCTGGAAGTAGGACAGGTACTTCCTGGCCACCTCGACCGCCTCGGCGTCGTCCTGCACGAGGACGTCGACCACCCCGTTGGGCACCTGCACCGACATCGGCCCGACCTCCTCGGGCGCGAAGCGGCCGAGCCCTCCTCCCTCGATCATGGCGGGGCCGGCCATCCCGAGGGTCGAGTCGGCGGTGGCAATCACGACGTCGCAGCTCCCGAGCAGGGCGGCGTTGCCGGCGAAGCACCGTCCGGTCAGCACCCCGACGGTGGGGACCCGGCCGCTCAGCCGGCCCAGGGCGGCGAAGGTGCCGCAGTCGAGCATCGAGGCCGCGATGTCGGCGATGTCGGTGTCCCCGGGCCTGCCGCCCCCGCCCTCCGCGAACAGCACCACGGGAAGGCCGCGGCGCTCGGCGACCTCCAGCATGCGGTCGGTCTTCTTGTGGCCGAAGAAGCCCTGCGTACCGGCCAGGACGGTGTAGTCGTAGCCCATCACGACGCACCGCCCCTCGTCCTCGGCGTCGTCACCGTTCACCGTGGCCAGGCCCAGGACCATGCCGTCGGCCGGGGTCGAGGCCATGAGGTCGTCCAGCGAGCGCCGACGGCGCTGCGCGGCCACCGCCAGCGCGCCGTATTCCACGAAGGAACCGGCGTCGACCAGGTCGGCCAGGTTCTCCCGGATCGTCCGGTGCCCGGTGCGGGAGCGCCGCTCCACGGCCTCGGGACGTGCGTCGTCGAGCACGCGCGCACGTCGGGCGTGGAGATCGGCCAGATCGGGGCGGACGTACGCAGGATCAGTCTCCTCGTCGGCCTGGTCGGCGAGCGCCACGTCGTCGGACGCCTCCAGGTGGACGAGGGGCTGCCCCTCGGTCACCTGCGCGCCCGGCGCGACGTCGACGGCCGTGACCACACCGGCCCGCCCCGCCGTCACGACGTGCTCCATCTTCATCGCCTCGACGACGGCCAGGGGGGTCGCCGCGGTGATCCGGTCGCCGGGCGCGACGTGCACCAGGACGACGGCGCCGGGGAACTCCGCGACGATGGCGTCGGGATCGGCGGACCGCTGCCCCTGCGCGGCCTCGGCGACGGGCAGCTCGCCGGCGATCTGGTGCAGAAAGTCCGTCGTCGCCTCCCCGGCCGCGAAGGTCGGGTGGGTCAGCACGGCACGAAGCACCGAGACGTTGGTGCCCACCCCCTCGATCCCCAGTTCGCCGAGGGCACGCGCCGCCTGCGCGGCGGCGGCGTCGAAGCCGGGGCGGCGGCTGCGAGTGATCACCTTCGCCAGCAGGGAGTCGAAGCTGCCGTCGACAGTGGAGCCGACGTCCGCGTGGGTGTCGACCCGCACGCCGGGGCCGCCGGGCAGCCGGAACCGCGTCACGGTGCCGGTGGCCGCGTGCGCGCCGCCGTCCGCCGTCATGCGCTCGGCGTTGACGCGGCACTGGATCGCGTACCCGGGGGCGGTCGGCCGGGCGCCCCGGTCGAGCCCGAGGTCGGCGAGGGTCGCTCCGTCCGCGATGCGGAGCTGGGTGACGACCAGGTCCACGCCGGTGACTTCCTCGGTGACGGTGTGCTCCACCTGGAGTCGCGGGTTGACCTCGATGAAGGCTGCCCTGAGCTCGCCACGCGCCAGGGCCGCGGCATCGACCAGGAACTCCACGGTGCCCAGCCCCGCGTAACCGACCGCCTCCACCAGCCGTACGGCGTGCCCGGTGAGGACGTCGCGCTGGGCGTCGTCCAGCGCGGGGCTGGGCGCCACCTCGATGAGCTTCTGGTGGCGGCGCTGCACGCTGCACTCGCGCTCCCCCAGGTGCACGACCGCGCCGCGGCCGTCCCCCAGCACCTGCACCTCGACGTGCTTGGCGACGGGCAGGAGCTGCTCCACGTACAGGTCCCCGTAACCGAACGCTGTTACCGCCTCCGAGCGGCACCGCTCGAAGGCCTCGTCGAGGTCATCCAGGTCCACGACGGCGCGCATGCCGCGGCCACCGCCGCCCGCGGCGGCCTTGACCATCACGCCGTCGGGATGCGCCTGGAGGAACTCACGCGCCTCCTCGAGGGACACCCCGGCGTCGGTGGCCGCCATCACCGGCACGCCGGCCGACACCGCGTGTGCGCGCGCGCGGGCCTTGTCGGCGAAGAGCGCGAGCACGTCGGGGGCCGGACCGACGAAAACCAGCCCGGCCTGCCGGCACGCCTCGGCGAAGGAGGCGTCTTCGCTGAGGAAGCCCCAGCCCGGGTGGACGTGGGTGCAGCCAGTCGCGACAGCGGCCCGGACGAACGCCTCGCCGTCGAGGTAGCCGGCGACGCCGCGCCCGGGGAGCACGCAGGACTCGTCCGCCAGCCGCACGTGAAGCGAACCGGCCTCCTCCTGCGTGTGGACCGCCACCGTGGACCCGCCGATGTCGGCGACGGCCCGCAGCACGCGGACGGCCACCTCCCCCCTGTTCGCGACCAGGACCTTCATGGCGACCTCCGACTGCAGCACCGCACGAGCAAGGACATTGACGTCAACGTCAACGTCCACCAAACCTATACTCCCGCCCGTGGAAGGCAAGGGCTGGTCCGTCCGCGAGGACCATCAGCGTGAGGACACCGAGCGGCGGCGGCAACTGGTCGACGCCGCCCGCGCGGTGTTCGAGCGCCGCGGCTACGGGCTGACGACGATCGCCGACATCACCGAGGAGGCCGGCACCAGCCGGGCCACTTTCTACGTGTACTTCGCGTCCAAGAAGGACGTGTTCCTGGTGCTCGCCGAGAGCGTGCGCGCGGACTTCGTCGCCGCCCAGGACATCTCGGCGCTCGACCAGGACGACGTGCGGGAGGTCCTGACCGTCACTGTCCGGAAGTTCCTCGACGCTGCGGTCGCCAACCTCACCCTGATCACGCTCCTCGACCACGAGTCGATCGGCGACCCCGACCTCAAGCGCACCTGGGGGGAGATCAGGGAGCGCACGATGGCCCGCACGGCGCGCTACCTGCAGAGCGCCGCCGAGCGCGGGCTTGCGCGGCTGCATGCCGCACCGTCGACGATCGCCCGCATGGGGTTCGGCACCGTCGAGGCGTTCGCCCCGCCCGTGGCCGAGGGCCGGATCCGGAGGGACGACGCGGTCGCCGAGATCGCCGGCCTGTTCGAGCAGCTCGTAGGGGTCGGCGCCGCCGACGCTGATCCCGCGGCGAGGTCCTGACGACGACGCGACGGCGAAGAGGGTGGTGGCGTGACTCTCGGGAGCACTGACGACCAGCGGTACGGAGGCGTGACGGTCCTCGGGTCGGCGGAGGGGGGCCGCTATCCCGGCGCGAACTCGCTCTTGCTCTCTGGAGCCGATAGCACCCTTCTCGTCGACCCATCACTGGAGGTGTCGCGCAGAGGGCGCTCCCTCGGCGCGGTCGACTTGATCGCCCTCAGCCACGGGCACGAGGACCACGTGGCTGGGCTGTCCGTCTTCCCGGACACCCCGGCACTGGCGCACCCGGCCGAAGCACCGGCGGTCCGGAATCCGGACGTACTGCTCGAGAATTTCGGCATGGACGTCGAGCAGAGCGCGGCGTTCCAGGCCGAGCTCCGCGACACGTTCGCGCTCGCCGGGCACGAGGACGTGCGCCCGGTGGTCGAGGGCCAGGTGATCGACCTGGGGGGGCGTACGGTGACCGTGCTACACCTCCCCGGCCACACTCCCGGGCACTGCGGCTTCCTGGTGGAGCCCGACGGCTTCCTGTTCCTCGGCGACATCGACCTCACGTCTTTCGGGCCGTACTACGGCGACATCGGGAGCGACCTCGAGACCTTCGAGTCGTCGCTCGCCCGCCTGCGCGACATCGAGGCCCGGTGGTACGGCACGGCGCACCACAAGGGTGTCGTGGAGGGTCGGGACGCCTTCCTCGCGCAGCTCGACGCCTTCGCGGCGGTCATCGAGCGACGGGAGGAGGCACTCCTGGCCATGCTCGCCGAACCCCGGACGCTCGAGGAGATCATCGATCGCCGCCTGGTCTACCGGCCGCACGTCGAACTCCCGTTCGTGACAGCCGTCGAGCGACGCACCGCGGTCCTCCACCTGGAGCGGCTGGAGCGCGTCGGACGCGTCCGCTCGGAGGACGGCCGGTTCGAGGCCACCTAGCCGTCGGCGCGACCGGGTGACGGGCGGATCGGCATGGTCGGCATGCGGTCACACAACACCGAACCGCGGTGGGCCCCGTGGGGATCGAACCCACAACCCGCGGATTAAAAGTCCGCTGCTCTGCCAGTTGAGCTAGAGGCCCGGCGCGGGTGCTCGGCCGAGGACCGGTGGCACCCCGGCGTGAGGCTACCGCCGGGGGCCGCTCGCGCTCGCCGGTCTCGCTGGTGCGTCGACAGCTCAGCCGGAACGCCACCCGTCGTCCGGGCACGGGCCCCGAGCACCGTGCGCCCCACGGCCGACCCGTTAGTGCGGCGGCCCGCCGCTCCAGGCGTACGGGCATCAGCAGCACGAGAACGAGCAGCCCCACCCAGAAGACGACGACGATCCACCACCAGGGCGACTGCACCACGGCGAGGACGACAGCGACCAGGAGCAGGACCGCCGCCGACGTCAGGGCGCGCACCCTCGTCGTGCCGAGGACGGCCAACCCGTGCTCCACGAGACGCAGAGCGGCCTGGCGCAGCTGATCGTCATCCGGAACGGGGCCCCGCCGCGCCGCTCGCTCCACCGCCGCACGTACGTGTCCGGTCAGCGGTCCGGCAGCTGAGTGAACTGCTTGCCCGATTCGATGCCACGTACCCGACCATCGGTCCGCAGATCGCCGCGACGACGACCCCAGTCGTCATCGACGCGCCGCAGCTCATGTCCCGGAGTAGCCGGAACAGCACGACCACGAAGGGGGCGAGCAGCATTCCCATGACCACGGACACCCGCCACCACGGGTACGCCCAGCAACCGCGCATTCACCTCGGCAGCCTCCAGCACCGCGGTGGCCGCCCGCGCCGGCGGTCACCCGGTCGGGTGCACGCGCCGGGACCCAACGACCGCCGCACCGGCCCGCGCATCACCCCCGGCGCGCCCGGTCATAACCTTGAGGAGCCGCACCCACGAAGCGCGGTGACATACCTCATACGCCCGCGATCGCATGTAGCGGCCGAATCCGGCCGACGATCGTTGAGGAGGCGCTGCGGCGCCGGGCCGAGCACACAGCCAGAGAGGCAGACGTGACTTCCGAGCGCAGCGTTCCCGACAGCGCGAACCCCGACGTCGTACTCGTCGGCGGCGGCATCATGAGCGCGACCCTGGCGCAGCTGCTGCAGGTCGTCGCCCCCGAGTGGAGCGTCGCGGTCTTCGAGTCGGGCAGCGCCGTCGCCGCCGAGAGCTCGGGGCCCTGGAACAACGCCGGCACCGGGCACGCCGCCCTCTGCGAGCTGAACTACACGCCTGCGGGCCCCGACGGCCGGGTCGACCCGAGCAAGGCGATCACGATCAACGAGCAGTTCCAGGTGTCGCGCCAGTTCTGGTCGCACCTGGTCCGCGCCGGCATGACGGGCTCCCCCAAGGAGTTCATCTCGCCCGTTCCGCACCTGAGCTTCGTCACCGGCGAGCAGGGGCGCACCTACATGCGCAACCGGTACGCCGCGCTGAGCGCCCAGCCGCTGTTCGCGGGGATGGAGTACACCGAGAGCCCGGCGGAGATGGCCGACTGGCTGCCGCTGATGATGGAGGGGCGCGACCCGGAGCAGATCGTCGCGGCCACCCGCTCGGTCGCCGGCACCGACGTCAACTTCGGCGCCCTCACCCGCCTGATGCTCGACGACGCCGCCACCCGCGGGGTGAACGTCCACGTCAACCAGCGGGTGGACGCGCTCGAGAAGGAGAGCGACGGCCGCTGGAAGGTGACCGTCCGCGACACCCAGACCGGCGACCGCGTGACGATGCGCGCCGGCTTCGTCTTCGTCGGCGCCGGCGGCGGTGCCCTGCCCCTGCTGCAGAAGGCCGGCATCCCCGAGATCCGCGGCTTCGGCGGCTTCCCGGTCAGCGGCATGTTCCTGCGCTCCCGGTCCCCCGAGCTGGTCGGCCGCCACCAGGCGAAGGTCTACGGCCAGGCGGCCGTCGGCGCCCCGCCGATGTCCGTGCCGCACCTGGACCTGCGGCTGATCGACGGCGAGTACTCGCTGCTGTTCGGGCCCTACGCCGGCTTCTCCCCCAAGTTCCTCAAGGCCGGCTCGATGTTCGACCTGCCGAAGAGCGTCAAGCCGAACAACCTCGGCTCCATGCTCGGCGTGGCCCGCACCGAGATGGCGCTGACCAAGTACCTGATCGGCGAGCTGATGCAGACCCGGTCGGCCCGGCACCGCACCCTGCAGGAGTTCGTGCCCACCGCCGAGCAGGGCGACTGGGACATGGTCACCGCCGGCCAGCGGGTGCAGGTCATCAAGCAGGACCCGAAGTCGGGCAAGGGCGTGCTCCAGTTCGGCACCGAGCTCATCGTCGGCGGGGACGGCAGCATCGCCGGCCTGCTCGGCGCCTCGCCCGGCGCCTCGACCGCCGTCTCGGCGATGCTGACCCTCCTGGAGCGGTGCTTCCCCCAGCGCATCGACGCCTGGCGCCCCCTGCTGCAGACGGCGATCCCGTCCTACGGCCACTCGCTGAACGACGAGCCGGCGCTGCTGGCCCAGGTACGCGCGGAGACCATGCAGACGCTGGAGCTCAACGGCTGATCAGCGGTAGCCCGCTCGACACCACGGCAACGCCCGGGGAACCGGTCCGCGCAGGACGGGTTCCCCGGGCGTCGTCGTCACAGCACGCCCAGCACCAGGAGCAGCAGGAGCGTCAGCAGCGCCGAGATCAGCAGCGAGCCGAGGCAGCCGAGACGGCTGGAGAACAGGAAGAACATCCTCGGGAGTTGCCCGCGCGCCGACGGACCACACCTCCTGTGCAGTGGGTCACCGTGATTCGGTACGGTCCACCCGTTCAGGGGATCGCGGTCGACCCCGGCGGTTACGTACCGTCATCATCGTTCCGGTCGGGGAACGCGACTCCGCGCCCCTGTCCGCCGCATCCTCCGCCCCGCGCTCCGGCGCCGGGCGGGCACGACCCCGGCCCGGCTGACCCGTTCCCCCCGGGGCAGCCGGGCCGGCTTCTTCCCCCACCGCCTCAGCCGCGCCGGCACACCTGCCGGACCAGCTCGACCAGGGCGGCACGCAGCTCCTCGTCGACGGGGAGGTCGACCACCAGCTCCGGTCGTCCGCCGATCCGCACCCCGACGGGGAAGAGGTGCGGCTGCTTGGCCTCGGCCAGCACGTGCGCGTCGCACGTGGCCACGGTGAAGGTGAGCGACCCTTCCGCAGCGCCGGTCCCCGCGGGCAGCTCCAGCGGCACCTCCGCCGCGACGTCGAACTGGACGTTGCCGCCCACCCGCTCCACGAGGATCCGCGCGTCGGGCCCCCGCCGGGCCAGCGTCAGCCGGGCGGTGAGCCGGTCCGGCCCGGCCCGCGGCCCGCTCACCCCGAGCTCCACCGCGTCGGCCACCGCACGGGCCCCGCACTCCTCGCCGTGGACGCGGTCGAGGGCCTCCCCCTCCAGCGCCACCCGCACGTGTTCCACCGTGCCGTCGGGCCGCAGCAGCGTCAGCCGGGCGGTCGCGGGCCCGTCACCGGCCGGGCACACCGCCTCGCCGTAGGGCGTTGGCAGGTCGACGACGCGCCCGGGCACGAACTCGGTGGCCACCTCGGTCGGCGGCAGCGGCGCGAAGCCGGGCGCGTCCAGCGCCACCGCGGTCACCGTGTACGGCGCGCCGCCGGTGTGGGTGATCCGCACCTGGATCCGCCCGCCGACGGCCTCGTCGGTGCGCAGGCGGACCGCCTCGGCGGCGACGCCGGGCACCGCCGGCACCAGCGGAGCCGCGGCGGTCGACGGCGGGGGATCCGCCTGCCCTCCGGCCGGTTGCGTGCCGCAGGCCGCGGCCAGCAGCACCGCCAGACCCACGGCCGTGCGCCTCATGGCGCCGCAGCGTAGAGCGGCGCCACCCCCGCGTCAGCGGTGCCGGCTCGGCACCCGGGCCATGACCCGGCCGGCGTCCATGCGCACCTCGAGCTTCTCCTGCGGGTTGGCCGCCGGCCCGCGGCGCGGCTCCCCGCTGTCGAGGTCGAACGCGGAGCCGTGCCACGGGCACACCAGGCACTCGCTGCCGCGCACCGTCTCCACCGCGCCCTCGTCCAGCGGGCCGGACAGGTGGGAGCAGGCCCCGACGAAGACGTCGACCCGCGCGCCGCGGCGGACGACGGCCAGCGGCACCGACATGCTGCCGCCCTTCCCGGTGCGCAGCGTCGGCCGCCCCTCGGGCAGGTCGTCGAGCGGTCCGAGGTCGACCCAGTCGGTGGTCAGTGCCCGGACAGCGGTGGCCGCGTGCGAGGCGCCCGAGGACTGCGCGTAGGACATGTGCCCGCCGATCGCCGCCGAGCTCCCCGCGAGGCCCAGGCCCGCGTACGCCAGCGCCCGGCCCAGTGCGCCCCTGCCCTGGGACCGGGCCACCAGCGAGCCGGCGTAGAGGCCCAGCGCGGCGGTGTTCATCAGCGCGTGCAGGGCGCCGAGCCGACGGACGCCGGCGCCCTGCTCCGACCAGTCCGCCGCTCCCGACAGGGCCGCCGGCACCGCCGCGGCCACCCCCGTGCCGATCAGCACGGTGGCGGCCGGCCGCAGCGGGGGCACGGCGTCCAGCAGTCCGGCCGACACCCAGCTGCCCACTGGCACCTGCACCAGCACCGGGTGCAGCGGATGCCCCAGCCAGGTCCCGTGCAGGACGTCCTTGACCGCGCTCGGCATGCCGAGGACGGCGCGCCGTGCGGGCTCGATGGCCTTGTCGAACGCCGACACGTCCGCGATGCGGTCCAGGAAGCCCATGAGACTCATGGCCGCCCCCTACCCGCGCGGACCCGGCCCGACGCACGGCGCCCCGACGACTGCACCGAGGTGCTCACAGGTGACCGTGAGCAAGGACACGGGTGAGTGCCAGTGACGCCAGGCATGTTCAGAGGTGACAGGGGTTCTGCCGAAGAGAATCCTTGACCTGTCCACCTGCGACCGACCGGAGGCCCTCCCCCGTGACCTGCCCGTCCCTGCTCCGCCGCGGCCACGCCGCCGACGCCGTCGGCGACCTGCCGCACGCGACGGCGCAGGGCCCGCCCGGGGACGCCACCTCGGCGCAGTTCCTGCGCGGGGACGCCACCTCGGCGCAGTTCCTGCGCTTCGTGCTGGTCGGCGCGGTCACCACCGTCGTCTACGCGGCGCTGTTCGTGGCGGGGCACGGCTGGGGCTACCTGCCGGCCCACCTCGTGGCGACGGCGGTCTCCACGGTGCTGGCCAACGAACTGCACCGCCGGCGCACGTTCCACGCCGACCAGCGGGTGCACTGGTTCACCGCCCAGTGGGAGGCCGGCGGCGTCACCGTCCTGGGCCTGCTCGCGACCAGCACCGCCCTGGGGCTGCTGGACGCCCTCACCGACGGCACCCACCCCCTGCTGCAGATCGCCACGGTCGCCGGCGTGACGGCCTTCATCGGCCTCATGCGGTTCCTCGCGCTGCGCTGGATCTTCCGCCCCGCACCCACCCGGATCTGAGCGCCTCGCCGCGCCGATCGGAACGACGACCCGGACGTCGCTAGCGTGGTCCACGTGAGCGAGCCCACCGCGTCGACGTCCCCCTGGCCCGGCCGGGCCCGGGTGGCCGGTCGATGGGCCGGCCGCGTGGCCATCGCGCTCGTCGGTGCCGTCATCGCGGTCCTGCTGTTCGCGCGGGTCTCCGCGCCCATCGGGCCGTTCGACGCCACGCTCGCCTTCCGCCCCGCCTCCGGCGGTGCGGAGGTCGCCGTCCCGCCGCTGGGCTCCCTGGCGGTCGACGCCTACGACGGGCCGCTCCGGCTGGACATCTCGCTGCAACGGGTCGACCAGGCCCGCGCGGAGGCGCTGGCGACCGACCCGGTGCGGCTGGCCGGCGTCGTCGACCGGGTGACCGAGGACCTGCAGTCCGCCGTCGTCCGGCTGGTCTGGGTGACCGTGCTGGTGGCGCTCGCCGGAGCCGCGCTCACCTCCTGGGTCGTGCTGCGCCGCCGCCGCGAGCCGCTCATCGCCGTCGGTATCACCGCGGCGCTGCTGGCCGGCACGGGCGCGCTGGGCGCCGCGACGTGGCGCCCCGAGGCGCTGTCGCAGCCGACGTACACCGGACTGCTGGTGAACGCCAACAGCCTGATCGGCAACGCCCAGGACATCGTCGCCCGGTTCGATGCCTACCGGGCGTCCCTCGAGGACCTGGTGGCCAACGTGGGCACGCTCTACGCGACGTTGTCCGCGCTGCCCTCGCCGAGCGGCACCGGCGACTCCGTGGCCCTCCTGCACGTGTCCGACATCCACCTCAACCCGGCCGGCTTCGACCTGGTGCGGCAGGTGGCGCAGCGCTTCGAGATCGACGGCATCCTCGACACCGGCGACATCACCGACTGGGGCAGCGAGCCCGAGAACCGGCTGATCACCGCGGTGGGCGACCTCGGCGTGCCCTACGTCTACATCCGCGGCAACCACGACTCGGCCACCACGGCGAGCATCCTCGCCGCCCAGCCCAACGTCACCGTCCTGGACGACTCGGACGTGAGCGTCGCCGGCATCCGGATCGTCGGCGCCCCTGATCCCCGGTTCACCCCGGACAAGAGCACCGGCGACGACGACGCGGGCGCCGACGTCCTCGAGCGGTCCGGCGAGGAGCTGGCGGACTACACCCGGACGCTGGCCGAGGACCCGGCCATCGCGATGGTGCACGACCCGAAGCAGGCGCCGCCGCTGGACGGCCTCGTGCCGCTGGTGCTGGCCGGGCACACGCACAACCGGGTGGTCGAGGAGCTCTCCGACGGAACCCTGCTGATGGTGCAGGGCTCGACCGGCGGCGCCGGCCTGCGAGCGCTCGAGGGCGAGTACCCGGAACCGCTCACCTGCACCGTGCTCTACCTCGACCCGGCCACCGGCGCGCTGCAGGCCTACGACGACATCACCCTCGGTGGGCTGGGCTCCACGGAGGTGACGGTGGAGCGCACCATCGTCGCGGAGAGCCCGCCGGCCGACGAGGCCCAGCTGCCCGCCGGCGGGGTGGCGCCCCCTGCCGTCGGCGGGGTGGAGCCGCCTGCCGTCGGCGGGGTGGAGCCCCCGGTGGTCGGCGAGGTGGAACCCCCCGACGCGGGTGTGGAGCCGGGGCCGGGCGGCGGCGTGGTCGTGCCCCCCGGGCCGGGCGGCGCCCCGCTCGCGCCGACCTCCCCGCCGGGATGACCGCCGGGTCCTACGCTCGCGACATGACGTCGACGACCCGCATCACCCGGTTGGCCGCTGGGGTGCTGGCCGGCGGCCTCTCCCTCGCGGCGCTCAGCGGCTGCACCCTCTCGTCCCAGAACGTCTCGTGCTCCGGGGGAACCTGCACGGTGACCCTCTCCGGCGACGGCGCGGAAGCCGAGATCCTCGGCACCACGCTGGCGTTCGACAGCGTGCAGGACGGTCGCGCCACGCTGACCGTCGGCGGGACCACCGTGTCCTGCGCCGAGGGCGAGAGCGTCTCCGCCGGCCCTCTGGAGCTCGCCTGCTCCAGCGTCACCGACGACTCGGTGGAGCTGCGGGCCACCCTCGGCTGAGACGGGTCGTCCGGCGCGCCGCCCC
Organism: Blastococcus sp. SYSU DS1021; assembly: GCF_054050995.1. Classification (NCBI taxonomy): domain Bacteria; kingdom Bacillati; phylum Actinomycetota; class Actinomycetes; order Geodermatophilales; family Geodermatophilaceae; genus Blastococcus; species Blastococcus sp. SYSU DS1021. The sequence continues at coordinate 52,659 of NZ_JBJHAL010000018.1, forward strand.
CTCTCGGGGGACCCCGCCTCGGGCGGGGCCCGGGAGCCATGTATTGTTCTCGCTGCCCCCGGCGAACACGAGCCCCCATCGTCTAGCGGTCCAGGACGCCGCCCTTTCAAGGCGGTAGCACGGGTTCGAACCCCGTTGGGGGCACGCAGCACCAGCACCACCAGCAAGGCCCTGTAGCGCAGTTGGTTAGCGCGCCGCCCTGTCACGGCGGAGGTCGCGGGTTCGAGTCCCGTCAGGGTCGCTCTCCGGTGAGGTCACCGGAAGGGGCAGGTAGCTCAGTCGGTACGAGCGCTCGCCTGAAAAGCGAGAGGTCGGCGGTTCGACCCCGCCCCTGCCCACACTCTCCTCATCGCACGGGCCCGGCAGTCGCCGGGCCCGTCGTCGTCTCACGCCCAGCTGCGGTCGGCCACCACCTGGGCGTAGACCTCGCCGTGCACCTCGCGCACGGCGGCGCGCTGGTCCTCCCGCCAGCTCCGGTCGGCGGGCCGCGGCATGGGCCGGGTGAGCGCCGCGCCGATCGCGGCGGTCAGCGACACCGGGTCCAGGCCTGTGCGCTCGTCGTTGGTGTAGGGCACGACGTCCGACCACTGGTCGGCGAACCACCCGCAGCTCGGCGCCACCACCCGGGTGCCGACGTCCCGGCAGATCTCGACGTCGGCCGAGTGCGTGCCGCACCGCTCGGGCAGCACCGCGGCGTGCAGCTGCTGCAGCTGGGCGGTCCATCCACCGTCGCCGACCAGGACGAGCTCCACCTCTCCCTCGTCGACGAGGGCGACGATCTCGGGATCCAGGGCCGGCGCCTCCGCCTCGTCGACGAGAACCCGCAGCCGGCCACCGCCCGACAGCGCGCCCGAGAGAGCCGCGCGGACGATCCCCACGGGGTCGGGGATCGTGCTGGACGCCGGCCCCACCCGCACGCCGACCAGCCCCCGCTCGGCGCCCAGCTCGGGGTCGGGGACGGCGATGGACGGGTGGGCCACGACGATCGCCGTGCGCCCGTACCGCTCGGCGATCTCGTCGGCCGCCCCGGGGGTGAGGGTGAGCACGACCTCCGCCGTCGCGAGCACCGCCGCGAGGTGGTCGTCGGTCTCCGCGGGCGCGGGGCGCTGCGGGTCGCGCAGCTGGTGGACCGTGACGACGAGCGGGATACCGAGCCGCTGCAGCTCCTCGGCCCACGCCTCCAGCTCGGTCGCGCCCAGGTACCCGTGGACGGCGTGCAGGTGGACGACGTCGACCTCGTCCGCGTGGACCGCCAGGTGGGCGAGGTCCAGCCACGGGCTGGGGACGACGTGGTCGCCGACCCGGATCGACCCGTCGGGGAGCACGGCGTCCACGTAGGGGTCGGTGTGCGGGATGGACACCACCCGGATGCCTGCCCCCGGCGTCGGGGGCAGCCCCGGGAGCGGGGGTTCTGCGTGCGTCACGCGCGGGTGCATCTCCTCGTGCGGTCGAGCTTCACGACAGCACGACGGTGCCGCTCGACGTCCTCAGCGCCCGGCGACGTCCATGCGCCCGGTCCGGTTCTGCATACCCCACGCGGCCCCCGGGCAATCGGTGATCAACTCCATCGGGTGAGTTGGCATCTCCGGCGCGTCACGAACCGGTGCGGCCGATCCAGCGCGCCGTGGCGTACGCCGGCTCGCGGAAGCGGGCGAGCGGGCCGTCGGCGGCCAGCCCCGGCGGCGGGTTCCGCACCGCGTCGAAGCGCAGGTCGGTGTCCAGCGAGCCGTGCCGACCGGTGGCCCGCAGCGTGGCGAAGGGGCGCCACTCCTCCAGGCCGCGGGCGGCCGCCAGGGTGAAGACGACGTCGCCCGACACGGCGGCCGCGGCCAGCGGCGCGGGGTCGGTGGGCAGGGAGGATGCCTGCGGGAGGGCGGCCAGCCGCACCGGCCCGACGGCCGAGCGGTAGGCCATGATCGAGCCGTAGGTCGCCGCCGCGTCCGCCCGCGGCACCGGCACCAGCCGCGTCAGGCGGCCGCGCCCGATGGTCGAGAGCAGCAGGTCGACCGGGGAGCCGTCCGCACCGGTCAACCGGATCGTCAGCCCCAGGACGTCGGGCAGCGGGGCCGGGAGCCCGGCGCCGCGCGACATCCGGATGACGACGTCGTCGGTACCGGCGCCGTCGAGCCACGGGACCCCGAACGGCGGTCGCGCGCCCTGCCGGTCCAGCACACCGGCCAGCACCGCCCCGCGCGGGTGCATGGGGCGGCCACGCCGCCAGCGCGCCACGGCGCCGAGCGGCACCGCCACCACCTGCCCCGCAGCTGCCACCAGATCAGGCACACGTCCTCCGTTCGACCGACGGCGCCTGCCCTACCCGCCGTCGACCGTCGGGCAACCGGCCGCGGCAGAGCGACCAGTGCGGCGGCCCCCCTCGGCGAAGGGTGCTGGGGCAGCTGGGGCGCGACGGGAGAACGCGGGTGAACTGTGCGCACGTCGCAGCCGATCTTCGGGGAGTTCTGCCCGGTGACAGCACAGCACCAACCGCCTACGTTGTGTACATGCTCTCCACGCTCCTGACCCTCGGCGGTGTACTGGTCGGCCTGCTCGTGCTCCTGGCCGCGATCGTGAGCCTGAGCGCCCGTCCGGCCACCACCAGCCGCGGGCCGCAGAGCGGACCCCGCACCCCGGCCTGGACGTCCGACGTCGGACGGCCGCACCCCGACGCCTGGTCGGCCCCGACCACCACCACCAGCGAGATGTCCGCCATCCGCTGACCCGGAGCCCGGGTCCCGGCGGCCGCGCCTCTCGCGCCGCCGGGACCCGCGCCGACGGCCGCGTGGCTCAGCTCCCGGCCATCAGCTCTGCGGCGCGTTCCCCGACCAGCACGGCGGTGGCAGCCGGTCCGCGGCTGGGCACCTGCGGGAGCACCGACGTGTCGGCCACCCGGAGCCCCTCGACCCCGCGGACCCGCAGCCGCTGGTCGACCACGGCTCCGGGATCGCTCTCCGGCCCCATGCGCGCGGTCCCGGACAGGTGGACGGCGGTGGTCAGGCGGGCACGGATCCAGGCGTCCAGCGCGACGTCGTCGGCCAGCACCGCGCCGGTCGGCTCGTCGGTCGGCACACCCACCGCGGCCAGCGCGCGGGTCCGCAGCAGCTCCGCCGCCATCCGCACCCCGTCCCGCATCCGCCGGCGGTCCGGCTCCTGCGCCAGGTGCCCGTACTCCACGACCGGGAGGGCGGCCGGGTCCCGCGGGTCGAGGACCAGCCGCCCGCGGCCGACCGTCCGCTGGAGCCCCACCCCGAGCTCGACCACCTCGCCCTCGGGTGCGGCGTGGCCCGTCATCACCTGCGCGAACGGGGCCAGCCAGGGCAGCAGCTCCAGGTCGCCCGGCACCTCGGCGCCGGGCGAGGTCCCGTGCAGGACGCCGTGCAGCGGGGACCGGCCGGGCGGGGCCGTGGTGCCCGACACGGGACGGAAGGGCAGGTAGACCAGCGGGTGGTCCGAGCACTGCTGCCCCACCCCCGGGGCGTCGACCAGCAGCTCGATCCCGGCGGCCCGTAGCACCGACGGTGGACCGATCCCCGAGAGCAGCAGCAGGTGCGCCGAGCCCACCGCCCCCGCGGCCAGCACCACCTCCTCGGCGCGCACCTCGCCGCCGGTCGTGCGCACGCCCACCGCGCGGCCGTGCTCGACCAGCACCCGCAGCACCTGGACGCCGCCGCGCACGGTGAGGCCGGGGTGCCCGCGGCGCGGGGCCAGGTAGGCCGCCGCGGTGCTGATCCGGACGCCGTCGACGACGTTGCGCGGCAACGGGCCGTAGCCGGGCGCGCCACCGGCGTTCTTGTCCGGCTCGGCCGGGACCCCCAGCTCCTCGGCCGCGGCGGCGAACGCCTCGGCGAGGGGCGGGGCGCTCCGCGGGCGCGTCACCGGCACCGGCCCGTCGGCCCCGTGGCCGGGGCGGTCGCCGAAGTCGCGGTCGTTCTCCAGCCGCACCAGCGCGGGCAGCAGCCGGTCCCACGACCACAGGTCGTTCCCCGCCGCGGCCCAGCCGGCGGCGTCCGCGGGCGTGGGGCGCACGAAGTAGCCGGCGTTCACCGCGCTGGAGCCGCCGGACACCCGGCCGCGGGGCACCCGCACGGTCCGCCCCCCGGGCAGCAGCCCGGGCAGGTCCCAGTTCGCCGGGTGCCCGCTCACCGCGGCGCGCAGGGTGCCGGCGTCGCGGAGCTCGGGCGGGACGCGCGCGGGGTCGGGGTGGTGCGCCCCCGCCTCGAGCAGCAGCACCCGCCGGCCGGCGTCGGCCAGTCGGGCGGCCAGCGGGCACCCGGCCGTGCCCGCGCCGACGACGACGACGTCCCAGTGCTCAGCCACCGGCCAGGCCGAGCACCCCGGGCAGGTCCAGCCGGCGCACCTTGCCGGTCGAGGTGCGGGGCAGGTCGGCCAGTGCGTGCAGCGACTTGGGGCGCTTGGCCGGCGCCAGCCGCTCCCGGGCCCAGGCGGCCAGCGCGCCGGCGTCCGCGTCGCCGACGTAGGCGGCCACCACCCGCTGCCCCCACTCGGGGTCGGGGATGCCGAACACCGCGCTCTCCACGACACCGGGATGGGCGTCGAGGACCGCCTCCACCTCCGCCGGGTAGACGTTCACCCCACCGGAGATGACCAGGTCCTCCCGCCGGCCGTCCAGCCAGACGGTGCCGTCGTCGTCGACCCGGCCCAGGTCGCCGACGGTGACCCGCTCCCCCCGCCACGCCGCGGCCGTCTTCTCGGGCGCCCGCCAGTACTCGAAACGGGCCCAGCGGGGCACCGCGCACCAGAGCTGGCCGCGCTCGTCGGTCTCCAGCCGCCGCCCCGGACGGGCCCGCCCCACGCTGCCGGGGTGGGCCAGCCAGTCCTCGGGCGAGCAGACGGTGAACTGCGCCTCGGTGGACCCGTAGAACTCCCACACGCTGCCCTCCGGCAGCGCCGCGAGGACCGCGCGCTTGAGCGGCTCGGGGCACGGCGCGCCGGCGTGCACCAGCCGGCGGAACGAGGACCAGTCGACGTGGTCCCGGGCGAGCAGCCGCTGCAGGTGGGTGGGGACGCAGAACGCCGTCGTCGGCCGGTGGGTGGAGATCACCCGGGCGGCGCGGGCGGCGTCGAAGGGGCCGGGCAGCAGCACCTCACCGCCGGCCAGCAGCGTGTGGACGGCGAACCGCAGCGGCGCGCTGTGGTGCAGCGGCGAGAGGACGACGTGCCGGTCCCCCGGCCCGAAGCCCCACAGCTCGATCTCCTCACCGGCCAGGGCGCGGGCGTCGTCGGCGCCCAGGACGCCGGACCACACGCCCTTGCGCCGGCCGGTGGTGCCGGAGGTGTAGTGCATGGGCCGCGCCAGGGGCACCGGGGCCAGCGCGGCCTCCGCGTCGCCGAGCAGACGCGCCGGGTCGGTCCCGGCGTCCAGCGCGGGGTCGGCGTCGGCGGCCAGCGCCGCGCGCTCCTCGGCCGGCAGCGCCGGGTCGAGCACCACGGGGACGACGCCGGTGCGCAGTGCGCCGAGGACGACGGCGAGCAGCGCCGGCGAGGCGACCGCGGACACGAGCACGCGGTCGCCCTCCCGCACCCCGGCGGCAGCGAGCCCGGCTGCGGCGCGCCGCTGGTCGCGCTCGCCGGCGTCGGCGGTGACCACGGCGACCCCCGCCTCGGTCATGCCGGCCGCACCCCGTCCCCGCCGACGAGCTCGACCCGGCCGTCGGCGGCGAGCTTGGCCAGGGTGGCCCGGGTCGACTGCGCCGCGGCCGGCCACACCTCGCGGGGAACGTCGGCGTAGACCGCCGCCACGAGCTCGTCGACGCTGCGGGCGCCACCGGCCAGCGCGTCGAGCAGTTGCTGCTCGCGGTGCGCCCGGTGCGCCAGGTAGTACTCGAGGACCGCACCGGGATCGGTGGTCAGCTCCGGGCCGTGGCCGCAGTAGAGGGCGCTGGGCCCCAGGTCGTGCACCCGCCGCAACGACTCCAGGTACGCCACCACGTCGCCCTCGGGGTGGGTGACGACCGAGGTGCCCCGCCCCAGGACGTGGTCGCCCACCAGGACCGCCCCGGACTCCAGGCGGAACGCCAGGTGGTCGGCGGTGTGGCCGGGCGTGCCGACGACGTCGATCACCGTCCCGGCCCGGGACAGCCGTTCCCCCGGTTCGAGCACCCGTCCGGCGGGACCCGCGACGTCCCCCGACGCCGCCGCGACGGGAGCGCCGAGACGGGCCCCCCACGGCAGCGCCGCCTCGGCGTGGTCCCCGTGGTGGTGGGTGACCAGGACGGCGACGCAGCGCGCATGCCGTGCGGCGAGCGCGGCCTCGACGGCGGCCAGGTGCGCGGCGTCGTCCGGACCCGGGTCGACCAGCACCGCCTGGCCGCTGCCCGGGGCGCCCACCACGTAGGTGTTCGTGCCGTCGAGGGTCATCGGCGAGGGGTTGGGCGCCAGCACCCTGGTGACCAGCGGCTCCAGCTCGGCGGTGCGCGGCAGTGCGCCGGGTGCGGGGAGCCCCCACGAGGTGCGGGGGTCGGTCGGGAGGGCCACCCCCGGCACGCTAGTGCGCCGCCGCCGGGGCGCGCACCCGGCGGCTACCCTCCGCCCATGCGCCGCCCCCTCCTCCGCGCCGGGGTGCTCCCGGCCGTGACCGCCCTGGCCCTGCTCACCGGTTGCGGGAGCTCCGACGACGACGGGGGGAGCACCGCAGCCGGGGAGACCACCGCGACCGGAGCTCCCGAGGCCACCGACGGTGGTTTCTGCGCGGAGGCCGTCAGCATCCAGGAGCGGCTCGCCGGCAGCGCGACCGCCGCCGGCGACCCCGGTGACCTGCCGGAGATCCTCCGCGCGGCGGCGCGGGAGATGCGCGCGATCGACGCGCCGGACGAGATCGCCCCGGACTGGAGCGCGCTGGCCGACGACGCCGAGCAGCTCGCGGCCACCCTCCAGGGCGTCGACCTCAGCGACCCGGAGGCGCTGGCCACCCTCGAGCAGGAGCTGGCTCCGCTGGAGCAGGAGCTGGACACGGCCTCGACCAACGTGCAGGCCTACCTCGCCGAGGAGTGCGGGCTGGGCCTGCCCACCGAGGAGAGCGCCCCCACCAGCTGACCGTTCCCGGCCCGACCGGGCCGTGGTCAGCCGCCGCAGCCACCGAGGTAGACGCCCCGGGCGTTGAGCCACGGCACCGGGTCCACGTGTCCGCCGTACATCCGGCCGCTGGGGTGGACCTCGAAGTGCAGGTGCGGCCCGGTGGACTGCCCACGGTTGCCGACCTCGGCGATCCGCTCGCCGGCCGACACCCGCTCGCCGGCGGAGACGAAGTACCGGTTCACGTGCCCGTACACGGTGACCGCGCCGTCGTCGCCCTCGATGTAGACCGCGTACCCGAAGCCGGTCGCCGTGCCGGCGCGCCGGACGACGCCGCTGGTCACCGCGTACACCGGGGTCCCGATCGGGGCGGCGATGTCCACACCGCCGTGCAGGGCCCCCCAGCGCCAGCCGTAGCAGCTGGACACCCGCCCCGAGGTGGGCTTGACGTAGCCGGACCCGCTGACCGTGCCGCCGCCACCGCCGCCGCCGCCGCCGCCAGTGCTACCGCCGCCCGCGCTGCCGCCGCCACCGGCGTTGGCACGGTTGCGGGCTGCCTCCGCCTCGGCCTCGCGGGCGGCACGCTCGGCCTCGCGGGCGGCGCGCTCGGCCGCCTCGCGGGCGGCGGCCTCCTCGGCCGCCTTCTGAGCCACCCACTGGTCGTGGGCGTTGCGCGCGCCCTGCAGCTCGAGGAGGCGGATCTGGGCGGCCTTCAACTGCTGGTCGTACTCCGCCTTCTGCGCCTCGATCCCCGCGTAGGCCGCCTGCTGGGTGGCGAGCTGCGCGTCGGCCGCCGCCTTGGCGGCCTCGGCGGTGTCCTCCGCGGCAGCGCGCTCGTCGCGCGTGGCCCGGGCGGTCGAGTTGGCGTTCGCCTGCCGCACACGAGCCACCTCGAACTCGGCCAGGACGTCGAGCTGGTTGGCCGCGACGTAGTCGAGCATCGCTGCCCGCTGGATGAGCTCGCCCGGCCCCTCCGAGTCCAGGAGCGCGGCGGAGCTGGTGAGGCTCCCACCGTTCATGTAGCTGTCGCGGGAGAACGCCGCGATCCGCAGCCCCGCCGCGGCGACGGCCTCGTCGGCGGCCCGGAGCTCGGCAGCGGCCCGCTCGGCGGCCTCCTGGGCGAGCTGCAGCTCCTCGACGGCCGCCTCGTAAGCGGTCCCGGCGGCCTCGGCCAGGACACCGACGCGCTCCAGTTCGGCCTCGACGGTGGCGACGAGGGCCCGGATGCGGCCCACCTCCGCGGCGGCCGCGTCCTGCTCGCTCCGGGCCGCACCGAGCTCGCCGTCGGTCGGGTTGGGCGGCGGCGGAGGCACCGCGACGGCGGGCGTGCCGGTGAGCACGAGCGTCGCGCCGGCCACCGCCCCGATCAGGGCGGTGCGGAACGGGCGGGGAGAGCGGCCCGCAACGGGCCGGCGGCTGCCGGCCCGTGGAGTCGCCGGTCCGGTCGGACGGCGCTGGGACATGTGCTCGCTCCCTGGGGAAGAGGGTGGGCGGTGTGGCCCGCGAACAGTCGCACTGTCACCGGTAGTCACAAAGGCAACACGCGGAACTCTCGCCGCGCCGCAACAAGAACGCTCGGTGACCGCATCGTCGCGATCGGTATGTCGACATGGCCGACGGCGTCCGTCCCCGCCCCGCGGCCGGGCTCAGCCGGATGGGCGCTCCAGCTCGTGGGACAGCGCCTCCAGCTCCGCCCCGCCGGCCATCAGCCGGGTCAGCTCCTCGCGGCTGATCTCCGCCTTCGCGAACTCCCCCATGCTGCGCCCCCGGTTGAGCACCAGGAACCGGTCACCCACCGGGTGGGCGTGGTGCGGGTTGTGCGTGATCAGCACGACGCCGACCCCGCGGTCCCGCGCCTGCGCCACGTAGCGCAGCACGACCCCCGCCTGCTTGACCCCCAGCGCCGAGGTCGGCTCGTCGAGGATCAGCACCCGCGCACCGAAGTGCACGGCCCGCGCGATGGCCACCGACTGGCGCTCCCCACCGGAGAGCGTGCCCACCGGCTGGTCGGGATCGCGGATGTCGATCCCCATCGCCGCCAGCTCCCGGCGGGTCGTCTCCTTGGCGCGCGCGACGTCGAAACGACGGAACGGCCCCCACCCACGGGTGGGCTCGGCACCGAGGAAGAAGTTCCGCCAGATCGACATCAGCGGGATCATCGCCAGGTCCTGGTAGACGGTCGCGATGCCGGCGTCCAGCGCCTCGCGGGGCGAGCCGAAGGCGACGGGTCGCCCGTCGAGCAGGACCGCGCCGCGGTCTGCACCGTGCACGCCCGACAGGACCTTGATCAGCGTCGACTTCCCGGCGCCGTTGTCCCCCAGGACGCAGGTGACCTCCCCGGCTCGCACGGTCGCGCGGATCCCGTCGAGCGCGATGACCGAGCCGTAGTCCTTGCCCACGTCGCGCAGCTCGAGCAACGGCGGGGTCGTCGGCGAGGTCGTCGGCGAGGTCGTCGGTGCCGTGCTCATCGCCGGGCCGCCTCGGCGTAGCGCCGCACCAGCCGGTTGGCGAGGACCGCGAGCAGCAGCATCGCCCCCAGGAAGAAGTAGAACCAGTCGGCCTCCCAGCGCAGGTAGGGGATCCCCAGCAGGGTCATGCCGAAGATCAGCGCCCCGAGGGCGGCGCCGACGGCCGAGCCGAAGCCGCCGGTGAGCAGGCACCCGCCGATCACCGCGGCCACGATGTAGATCAGCTCCTGGCCGATGCCGGTGTTGGCCTGCACCGAGGTCAGCCGCACCGCCAGGGTGGTGCCGACGAACCACGCCGCGGCCGCCGTCGTCATGAACAGGGTGATCGTGGTGCGGCGGGCGGGCACGCCGACGTTGCGGGCGGCCACGTCGTCGCCGCCGGTGGCGAAGACCCAGTTGCCGAAGCGCGTGCGCAGCAGCACCCACGTCGCCAGCGCGGTGAACAGCAGCCACCAGAACACCGCCACCCGCACATCGGCGCCCAGGACCTGGACGCGCGAGGCGAAGACCCACTCGGCGGCGGCGTAACCGGGTGCGTCGTCGATGCCGCCGACGGTCACCGTGCTGGTGAACAACTTCGTCAGCCCCAGGTTGAGCCCCTGGAGCATCAGGAAGGTGCCGAGCGTGATGATAAAGCTCGGCAGCCCGGTGCGGGTGACCAGCCAGCCGTTGAAGAAGCCGATCGCCAACGCCAGCACGAGCGCCACGCCGATGGCCACCCAGATGTTCTGGCCGAGCTCCGTGGCCACGATCCCCACGGTCAGCGCCGTCGTCCCGGTCATCACCCCGGCGGAGAGGTCGAAGTGCCCGCCGATCATGAGCAGCGCGACCGCGACCGCCATGATCCCCAGCGTCGACGCCGGGTCGAGCCAGTTGGCGATGCCGCGGGGCGACCGGAACACCTCGGACTGGACCGCGAAGAAGGTGAACACCGCGACCGCGCCCACCAGCGCGCCCAGCTCCGGCTTGGCCAGCAGCCGGCGGAGCGGCCCCGGTGCGGCCAGCCGCTCGTCGGCCCGCTCCTCGGCCGGAGCGGAGGCCTCCCGGGTGCTCAGCGGGTGCCCTCCGAAGCCAGGTCGGCGATCTCGTCGACGTTGTCGGCGTCCACGAAGCCGGGGCCGGTGAGCACGGCCTGCCCGCCGCCGACGGTGTTCAGGTTCTCCGCGTACAGCTTGAGCATCACGATCGGCAGGTAGCCCTGCTCGTACTGCTGCTGGTCGACGGCGAAGGCGATGTCGCCGTCCTGGATGCCGCTGATGACGTCCTCGTTGAGGTCGAACGTGGCCACCAGCGCCTCCGACCCGGCGTCCCCGGCGGCCTCCACGGCGACGGGGGCGAGCGCGGAGTTCAACGTGAGGACCGCGTCGATCCCCGGGTCGGCCTGCAGCTGGGAGGCGATCGTCGACTGGGCGCCGGTGAGGTCGTTGATGTCCACCTGCACGACGGTGAAGTCCCCGGGCGCCGAGCCGGCGTCCGCGAAGCCCTGGGAGGCGCCCGAGCAGCGCTGGTCCAGCCCGATGTTGCCGGCCTCGTGGATGACGCAGAGCACGCTCGTGGCGCCTTCCTCGGCCAGTCGCCGGCCCGCCCCCTGGCCCGCGACCACCTCGTCCTGGCCGACGTGGCCGATGGCGCCGAACTCGGCCGACCGGTCGCCGCCGGAGTTGATGGTGACGACGGGGATCCCGGCGTCCACCGCCGCCTCGACCGAGTCCCGCAGGGCGTCCGGGTTCGCCAGCGAGACGACGATCCCGTCCACGTCCTGGTTCACCGCGGCGTCGATCAGCTGCGCCTGGCGCTGCGGGTCGCCGTCGCTCTGGTAGTCGACGTCGATGCCGAGGTCCTCCCCGGCCGCCGCGGCGCCGTTCTGCACGACGTCCCAGAAGGCGTCACCGGCCGAGCCGTGCGTGACGACCGAGAAGGTGAGGTCCCCGCCGTCCGCACCACCCGCGGCGCTCTCCCCGCCCCCGCCGCCCTCGGTGGTGCACGCGGAGAGGAGCAGGGGTGCAGCCACGGCGAGTGCCAGCAGTCGCTTCGGTGCGGCCATCGGGAATCCTCCTGTGCTCGCGGGGTGCGGCCCCGCGCGTCATGTCCGCCAAGGATCATGCCCCGCCCACCTGCCGCCGGTGCCGCCGGAGGCACCGGCAGGTCACTTCCACCGACCGGGCGACGCCCGGTCGGCCTAGGCTCGGCGTCGTGGACGTGCTGGCATCCGGTCATGAGCAGGTCGTCTTCTGCAGCGATCCCGGTTCGGGGCTGCGCGCGATCATCGCGATCCACTCCACGACCCTCGGGCCGGCGCTGGGGGGCACCCGCTTCTACCCCTACGCCAGCGAGGACGCGGCGGTGGCCGACGTGCTGCGGCTGTCGGCCGCCATGTCGTACAAGAACAGCCTGGCCGGCCTGGACCTCGGCGGCGGCAAGGCCGTGATCATCGGCGATCCGCGCACCGACAGGAGCGAGGCGCTGCTGCGGGCCTACGGCCGGTTCGTGGAGTCCCTGGGCGGGCGCTACCTCACCGCCTGCGACGTCGGCACGTACAACGCCGACCTGGACGTCGTGGCACGCGAGACCCGGTACGCGCACGGCCGCTCGGAGGCCTACGGCGGGTGCGGCGACTCCTCCGTGCTCACCGCCTACGGCGTCTTCCAGGGCATGCGGGCCGCCGCCCAGCACTGCTGGGGCACCCCCGCGCTGGGCGGGCGGACCGTGGCCGTCGCCGGCGTCGGCAAGGTCGGGTCCTGGCTGGTCGACCACCTCGTGCAGGACGGCGCCGACGTCGTGGTCACCGACGTGGACCCCGGCGCCGTCGAGCGGGTGCGGGCCCGGCACCCGCAGGTGCGCGCCGTCGCCGACACCGCCGCCCTCGTGCGCACGCCGCACGACGTCTACGCGCCCTGCGCGCTCGGCGGGGCCCTGGACGACGAGACGGTGGAGGCGCTGCCGGGCCGGATCGTGTGCGGCGGGGCGAACAACCAGCTGGGCAGCCCCGGGGCGGCCGACCGGCTCCGCGCACGCGGCGTCCTCTACGCGCCCGACTTCCTGGTCAACGCCGGCGGGGTGATCCAGGTGGAGGACGAGCGGCACGGCTTCTCGTTCGACCGCGCCCGGGCCAAGGCCTCGGGGATCTTCGACGTCGCGCTGCGGGTGTTCGCGCTCGCCGACGCCGAGGGCATCTCCCCCGCAGCCGCCGCCGACCGGCTCGCCGAGGAGCGGATGCGCTCGGTCGGCCGGCTGGCCACGATCCGGCTCCCGCGCCGACCGGTGGAGGGCGCGCACACCTCCTGAGGGGGAGGGCGTGTGCCCGTCGCCGATCCGTGTCGTAATGTTGTCCGAGACATAGTCACTCAGTCGGGGTCGCCATGCGGGCCGCATCAGCCGCTTGGCTGGGCCTCCGCACTCCGTAATGAGGGGGTCGAGCCGATGGGGCGCGGCCGAGCGAAGGCCAAGCAGACACGCGTGGCCCGTGAGCTCAAGTACAGCTCACCCAACACCGACCTCACCGCGCTGCAGCGCGAGCTGGCCGGTTCGTCGTCGACCTACACCGCGCCCAGCGCGGCGAAGGACGACGACGACGAGGACGACGAGTACGCCGACCGCTGGGCGGACGACGACTCGGACGACGACTGGGCGGCCAGCCGCTGACCGGCGGTCCGGGCACCTGATCCGTCGACACCACGACACCGCCGCCCCTCGGGGCAGCGGTGTCGTGGTGTCGGGTCCGCGTCGGCTCGGCGGCGAGCTCACCGGCCACCGTGCTCACCACCCCAGCGCGGTGGTCGTCATCCCAGGGCTGTGGCCCTCGGAGGACGAGCGCAGGGCTGGGGTGACGTCGCAGCGGTGTCGTAGCGGCGGGTGTCGCTCTGGTCGGCTCAGCGGTAGGTGCCGACGAGCTCCGCCGCCGGCGCCTGCCCCGCCGGCTCGAGCACGGTTCCGGCGACCCACGCGGGAACGCCCCGGGCGGTGAGCAGCGCGACCGTGGCGTCCGCCTGCTCCGGCGCGACGGCGGCGACCATGCCGACGCCGCAGTTGAAGGCGCGCTCGGACTCCGCCCGCGGCACCCCGTGCTCCTCCATGAGCCGCACCGCGGCCGGGAGCGTCCAGGTGCCGCGGTCCAGGACCGCCTGCAGCCCGTCGGGGACCACGCGCGCGGTGTTGCCGGCCAGCCCGCCGCCGGTGATGTGCGCGAAGGCGTGCACCGCCTCCACGCCGAGCTCCTCGACCAGCGCCAGGCAGTCGCGGGCGTAGATGCGGGTGGGCTCGAGCAGCTCGTCGCCCAGCGGCCGGTCGAGGCCCGCAGGGGTGGCGGCCAGGTCGAGCCCCGCCGCCGAGACCACGCGCCGCACCAGCGAATAGCCGTTGGAGTGGAAGCCGGACGACGCCATCGCGACGACCGCGTCGCCGCTGCGCACCCGCTCCGGACCGAGGACGGCGTCGGCCTCCACGACCCCGACGGCGGTGGCGGCCAGGTCGTAGTCGTCGGCGCCCATGAGGTCGCCGTGCTCGGCGGTCTCGCCGCCGACCAGCGCGGCGCCGGCCTGGGTGCACCCCGCCGCGATGCCGGTGACGATCGCGGCGATCCGCTCCGGCACGACCTTCCCGCAGGCCACGTAGTCCTGCAGGAACAGCGGCTCGGCGCCGCAGGCGACCAGGTCGTCGACGACCATCGCCACCAGGTCGATGCCCACCGTGTCGTGCCGGTCCAGCTGCCGGGCCAGGGCGATCTTCGTCCCGACGCCGTCGGTCGAGGACGCCAGCAGGGGCCTGCGGTACTTCTGCACGTCGAGGGCGAACAGGCCGGCGAAGCCGCCGAGCCCGCCGACCACCTCGGGCCGGTTGGTCCGCTCGACAGCGGCCTTCATGAGGGTGACGGCGCGCTCGCCGGCGTCGATGTCGACGCCGGAGGCGGCGTAGGTGAACTGCCCGGCGTCGCTCCCGCGGCTCACGGCCGCCTCAGCGCGTCCTCGGCGCCACCGGGGACCGCGGCGCTACCGGCCTGCTGACCGGTCCAGCCGCTCACCGCGCGCTGGCCGATGCCCTCGAGCACGTGCTTGCCCAGCACCTCGGGGGCACCCAGCGGGATCGGGTACTCGCCGGTGAAGCAGGCGGTGCACAGCCGGTTGACCGGCTGCTCGGTGGCCGCGATCAGCCCCTGCTCGGAGACGTACCCGAGGGAGTCGGCGTTGACCGACGCCCGCACCCCGTCGATGTCCAGGCCGTTGGCGATCAGCTCGGCCCGGCTGGCGAAGTCGATGCCGTAGAAGCACGGCCACTTGACCGGCGGCGACGCGATGCGGACGTGCACCTCGACCGCACCGGCCTCGCGCAGCATCCGGACCAGCGCGCGCTGCGTGTTCCCGCGCACGATCGAGTCGTCGACGACCACGAGCCGCTTGCCGCGGATGACGTCGCGCAGCGGGTTCAGCTTGAGCCGGATGCCCAGCTGCCGGATGGTCTGGCTGGGCTGGATGAACGTGCGGCCCACGTAGGAGTTCTTGACCAGGCCCAGCCCGTAGGGGATGCCCGAGGCCTCGGCGTAGCCGACCGCCGCCGGGGTGCCCGACTCGGGCACCGGGATCACGAGGTCGGCGTCGGCGGGGTGCTCCTTCGCCAGCCGGCGGCCGATCTCCACGCGCGCCGCGTGCACGCTGCGCCCGGAGATCGTGGTGTCGGGCCGCGCCAGGTAGACGTACTCGAAGACGCAGCCCTTGGGCTCCGCCGGGGCGAAGTGCTGGCTGCGCAGGCCGTTCTCGTCGATGGCGATCAGCTCGCCGGGCTCGACCTCGCGCACCACGGAGGCGCCGACGATGTCCAGCGCGGCGGTCTCGCTGGCCACCACCCAGCCGCGCTCGAGCCGGCCGAGCACCAGCGGGCGCACGCCCTGCGGGTCACGCGCGGCGTAGAGCGTGTCCTCGTCCATGAAGGTGATGGAGAAGGCGCCCCGCAGCTGCGGCAGCACCTCCATCGCCGCCGCCTCGACCGAGACGTCCTGGTAGGAGGCGATGAGCGCGGTGACCAGGTCGGAGTCGTTGGTCGCCACGAAGGCCCCCGGGACACCGGCGTCGGCGGCCTTGCTGGCGAGCTCGGCGGTGTTGACCAGGTTCCCGTTGTGGCAGAGCGCCAGGCCGGTGCCGGCCTCGGTGGTGCGGAACGTCGGCTGCGCGTTCTCCCACGTGGAGGCCCCGGTCGTCGAGTACCGGGTGTGACCGACGGCCAGGTGGCCGCGGAGGCTGCCGAGGGTCGGCTCGTCGAAGACCTGGCTGACCAGCCCGAGGTCCTTGTAGACGACGACCGAGGCGCCGTCGGACACCGCGATCCCCGCCGCCTCCTGACCGCGGTGCTGGAGCGCGTACAGACCGAAATAGGTCAGCTTCGCGACCTCCTCCCCCGGCGCCCACACACCGAAGACGCCGCAGGCGTCCTGAGGTCCGGGGAACTGGGGATCGAGGTCGTGCGTCAGCCGTCCATCACCGCGAGGCACGGGGTCGAGCGTACCGGCGCGCGCCACCGAACCGAGAGCCGAGCGGGTGGGCCGCGTCACCCCGGTGGGTCGTCGCCGCTGGTCGCGGGACCGGCGGGCGGGAACCAGGTGTCCGGGCAGCGCGTGGTCGGCCAGTTCCCACCGGCCCCGGAGGTCCGCCTGTGCCCACGCTGCTCGCCCCTCTCCCCCCGGCTGCGGCCCAGGCCGAGCGGTTGATCGCCCTCGGCCTACCCGGGATCGCCGACGTGACGGCGGCCGACCTGCGCGCCGCGGCCGACGGACTCGCCCCCGGCGCCCTGCTGGTGGTGCACCCCGACCGGGCACCCGTGTCGGGGCTCGCCCCGCTCGTGACGCTGGCCGGCAAGCCCGGTTTCGTCGTCGCGGACATGACCGACCTCGACGCCTTCGCACCCGTCGAGTCGGTCGAGCTGCCCGCCACCCCGGTCTACGCCGTGAGCGGACTCGAGCGCGGCGACCAGTGGCGGAACTGGAGCCCGGACGAGGCACTGCCCGCCATCCTGGGTGCCGGCCGGACGCCGCTCACGCTCGGCGAGGGCATCCACTGGCTGCTCCAGTGCCCGGAGGTCCTGGCCCGGAACGCCTGCTTCATGACGATCGGCTCGCGGCTGCGCACGCCCGACGGACGCCTGGACGCCCGGACGCCGGCGCTGTGGATCAGCAACGGCACCGGGCGCGACGGCCGCGACCGGCGGGGGGCACCTAAGGTCGGCTGGTGCTGGGCCGGCAACCGGCACACCTGGCTCGGCTTCGCCTCCGCGCAGCGGCGCGTCGCCGCCTGACGGGAACCCCGGCGGGGTCGCGCACGTTTCCCCTCCGGCCGCGTCCTCACCGCCGGAGGAGGCAGACGATGGCGAACGACCGACCCGACCCGGGCGACTTCCTGGCGATGGCGCAGCGGATGCTGCGCGATCTCCTCGGCGATGCGCGGGGCACCGACGATCCGTGGTCGGAGGCGACGCGCCGGATGCGTGAGTCATCCGCCCGCGATCCCGGGAGTGCACAGCGGCATCGCGAGCCCAGCCCCAGGGAGCAGCGCGAGAACCTGACGTTCGCCCTCGCCACGCGCGCGGTGGAGGCCCTCGAGGACCTCGCACTCGACGTGGCGGCGATCCGCCAGAACCTCGAGCGGACGAGCCCGCAGCCCCGCACGAGCCCGTCCGATGCCACGAGCGGGTCCGAGCCCGAGGCCGGGTCCGAGCCCACGAGCGGGTCCGAGGCGAAGAGCCGGCCCGAGCCCACGAGCCGGTCCGAGCCCAAGGCCGGGTCCGAGGCGAAGAGCCGGTCCCGGCCCAAGAGGTCCTCCGAGCCCAAGAGCCGGTCCGGCAGCAAGCGCCGGCGTCCGGCGGAGGACGACACCGCCGGCGGGTGAGCGGGCGGCGTCGTCCCCCAGAACCAGGGGCGGGGGTCAGCCGAGGGTGCGGAGCTCCGCGGCGATCGTGGTGTCGTCGCCGTGCCCGGTCCGCACCACCGTGTCGCCGTGGAGGGTGAACAGCTCCGAGCGGATCGAGTGCTCGATCGTCGGGCGGTCGCTGAACGAGCGCCCGGTGGCTCCCGGACCGCCGCAGAACAGCGTGTCACCGGTGAAGACCGTGCTCAGGTCCGGCGCGTGCAGGCAGGTGCTCCCCGGCGAGTGACCCGGGGTGTGCAACGCGGTGAGCGTCGCACCGGCCACCGTGAACCGCGTGCCGGCCAGGAGCTCCCGGTCGGGTGCGGCGTCCGGGTGCACGACGTCCCACAGCATCCGGTCCATCGGGTGGAACCAGATCGGGGCGCCGGTCGCCTCGCGGAGCGCCGGCGCGGCGGTGATGTGGTCGTTGTGCCCGTGCGTGAGCACGATCGCGGTGACGTTCCGGCCGCCGACGGCCGCCACGATGGGGGCCGCGTCGTGCGGGGCGTCGATCACCAGCACCTCGTCGTCGTCGCCGACGAGCCACACGTTGTTCTCGACGTCGAAGTCCTGGCCGTCCAGGGAGAAGACGCCGGGGATCACGACCTTCTCGATGCGCGCGGTGCTCACTTGTCGAACACCACGACCGAGCGCAGCACGTCACCGGCGTGCATCTTGTGGAACGCCTCCTCGACGTCGTCCACGCCGATGGTCTCGGTGACGAAGTCGTCGAGCGGGAACCGGCCCTGCAGGTAGAGGTCGACCAGCATCGGGAAGTCGCGGCTGGGCAGGCAGTCGCCGTACCAGGAGCTCTTCACCGCCCCACCCCGGCCGAAGACCTCGATCGCCGGCAGGGTGATCTCCATGCCCGGCGTGGGGACGCCGACCATGACCACGCGGCCGGCGAGGTCGCGGGCGTAGAAGGCCTGCTCGAACACCTTCGGGTGGCCCACGGCGTCGATGGCGACGTCGACGCCGAAGCCACCGGTGGCGGCCTTGATCGCCTCGACGGCGTCGGTCTCCTTCGAGTTCACGGTGTGGGTGGCGCCGAACTTCCGGGCCCACTCCAGCTTCCGGTCGTCGATGTCGACGGCGATGATCGTCGTCGCGCCGGCGAGCTTCGCGCCGGCGATCGCGGCGTCGCCGACGCCGCCGCAGCCGAAGACGGCGACCGTCTCGCCACGCTGCACGCCACCGGTGTTGATCGCCGCGCCGACGCCGGCCATCACCCCGCAGCCGAGCAGCCCGGCGGCCGTCGGGGGCGCAGCCGGGTCGACCTTCGTGCACTGCCCGGAGTGGACGAGCGTCTTCTCGGCGAAGGCGCCGATGCCCAGGGCCGGGGAGAGCTCCGTGCCGTCGGCCAGCGTCATCTTCTGCGCGGCGTTGTGGGTGTTGAAGCAGTACTGCAGCGCACCCTTGCGGCACGCGCGGCACTCCCCGCACACGGCCCGCCAGTTCAGGACGACGTAGTCCCCGACGGCCACGTTCGTGACGCCCTCGCCCACTGCCGCGACCACGCCGGCCGCCTCGTGGCCCAGCAGGAACGGGAAGTCGTCGTTGATGCCGCCCTCGCGGTAGTGCAGGTCGGTGTGGCAGACCCCGCAGGCCTGCACGTCCACGACCGCCTCACCGGGGCCCGGATCGGGAACGACGATGGTTTCCACCGTGACGGGCTGTCCCTTGCCGCGGGCGACCACGCCCCGCACCTCGTACGCCATGCCTGCACCCTAGGCGGAGGCACAGCGGGCGGCTGAATCCCCTTCCGCCCTGCGGTCGGGTGGTCACGCGAGGATCACGAGTTGCATGTTGAGCGCGCAATAGCACGGACGGCCACGTACGGTGCGACCCGATAGCGACCCATATCACAGGGCGCGTCCCGGTGGTGTCCATCCGGACGCACCGGTTCCCGTCCCCGGAGGTACACCCCGTGGCAGTACCCAGTTTCCTGGCACGCGAGCGCATCGTCGCCCGGCCAGGATTCAACCGCTGGCTGATCCCGCCGGCGGCTCTCGCCGTCCATCTGTGCATCGGCCAGGCGTACGCGACCAGTGTCTACAAGGTCGCGCTCGTGGAGCACTTCGACACGGGCCTCACCCAGATCGGGATCATCTTCTCGATCGCCATCGTGATGCTCGGCCTCTCGGCCGCCGTCTTCGGCACCTGGGTGGACAAGAACGGCCCCCGCGCCGCCATGTTCACCTCGGCCGTCTTCTGGGTGTCGGGCTTCCTCGTCGGCTCGCTCGGCATCTACACCGAGCAGCTCTGGCTGCTCTACCTCGGCTACGGCTTCCTCGGCGGCATCGGCCTGGGCATCGGCTACATCTCGCCGGTCTCCACGCTCATCAAGTGGTTCCCCGACCGCCCGGGCCTGGCCACCGGCATGGCGATCATGGGCTTCGGTGGTGGCGCGCTCATCGCCTCGCCGCTGTCCCGCCAGCTCATGAACTGGTACGACCCGAACTACGACCCGGCCATCGCCGGCACGGTGCCCAGCGGTAACGCCGTCGCGGGCCTGTTCCTGACCCTGGGCCTGATCTACCTGGTCTTCATGATGTTCGGCGCGTTCATCATCCGCGTCCCGGCAGCCAACTGGCGGCCCGACGGCTTCGACCCGTCGGCCGTCAAGCAGAAGTCGCTGGTCACCACGGAGAACGTCTCGGCCAACAACGCGATCAAGACGCCGCAGTTCTGGCTGCTCTGGACGGTGCTGTTCTGCAACGTGACCGCGGGCATCGGCATCCTCGAGCAGGCCGCGCCGATGATCCAGGACTTCTTCCGCACCGGTGAGACCTCCACCGTCCTCGCCGCCACGGCCGCGGGCTTCGTGGGCCTGCTGTCGCTGTTCAACATGGCGGGCCGCTTCGTGTGGTCCTCGACGTCGGACTACATCGGGCGCAAGCCGATCTACATGGTCTACCTCGGCGTCGGCATCGTGCTGTACGTCATCCTGGCGACCCTCGGCAGCACCGCGACCTGGATCTTCGTGGTCACCGCCGCGATCATCATCAGCTTCTACGGTGGTGGCTTCGCGACGGTCCCGGCCTACCTGCGCGATCTCTTCGGCACCTACCAGGTGGGCGCCATCCACGGCCGGCTGCTGACCGCCTGGGCGGCCGCCGGCGTCGTCGGCCCGCTGATCATCAACGGCGTCCTCGACGCCCGCGGGACGCCGGGTCAGCTCGTCGCCGGTGACTACCGGCCCGCGCTGTTCATCATGGTCGGCCTGCTGGCCGTCGGCTTCGTCGCGAACCTGCTGATCAAGCCGGTGTCGGAGAAGTACTTCGAGCCCAAGCAGACCGACATCCCCACCACGGCCGCCGAGCCCGAACGGAGCATCCGATGAGCACTCCCGCGTCCCGGACCGGCGAGCAGCCGACCACGCACACGCCGGTGGCCCTGATCGCATTCGCGTGGACCCTGGTCGGCGTCCCGCTGGCCTACGGCCTGTACAACACGGTGAAGGCGGCCAGCGCGCTCTTCGGCGGCTGACCCTCGCACCACCCGCAGCGGCGGGGGTCCCTCCCGGGATCCCCGCCGCTGTCGTGTTCCCGGGGCCTCAGCGGAGCGGACGCAGCGGGAGCAGAGCGGAGAGGTCGGCGCGGTTGCCGCTCGCGGTGAGCGTCCCCCCGGCGACGGCCTCGTCCCAGGTGAGCTGCCCGGTGGCCAGCCGGAGCCAGGTCGCCGCGTCGGTCTCGACGACGTTCGGCGGCGTGCCGCGGGTGTGCCGGGGCCCCTCGACGCACTGGACGGCGACGTGCGGCGGCACCCGCAGCTCCACCGAGCGGCCCGGCACCTGCTGGGCCAGCCAGCGCGCCGTCGTCTTCACGGCGGCACCCAGCACCGCCCGGGGCGGCTGCTCCGCCTCCCCCGCCAGCCAGGCCCGCACCGGGTCGACCACCGCACGCAGCTCCTCGGCCGGGATGGGCGCCGGCATCAGGAGGTGGGGACGGTGCCCGCCGGGACGGTGAGCGGGGTGCTGTGCTCCGGACCGCCGAAGAGAGCCGGCAGCGTCGCGGTCCACGCGGCGCGCAGCTCGGCCAGCGGCAGCTCGAGCAGGCCGGCCACGGCGACCGAGTCGCCCCCCGTCGTCCCGAGCTCGGTGACCGGCACGCCCGCCCACTCGGCGGTGGTCTTCACCCCGCCCGGGTCGGACGTGGTGACGACCGCCCGGGCGGTGGACTCGCTGAACAGCGCGGTGAACGGGTCCGCACCGAGGTCCAGGGCGGCGCCGACGCCGTACCGCAGCGCCGACTCGGTGAGCGCCTGGGCCAGCCCGCCGTCGGCCAGGTCGTGCGCGGAGCTGATCACGCCTTCGCGGCCGAGGGCGCCCAGCAGGTCGCCCAGCGCCCGCTCCGCGGCCAGGTCGACCGCCGGCGGCCGCCCCCCGAGGTGGTCGTGCACGACGCTCGCCCACGCGGAGCCGCCGAACTCCGGGCGGGTGGTGCCCAGCAGGAGCACCGTCTCCCCGGCCGCCCGCCAGCCGGAGGAGACCCGGGTGCGGACGTCCTGGTGCACACCGAGCACACCGATGACCGGGGTCGGGTTGATCGCCACGTCGCCGGTCTGGTTGTAGAGGCTGACGTTGCCGCCGGTGACCGGCAGGCCGAGCTCGCGGCAGCCGTCGGCCAGGCCGCGCACGGCCTCGGCGAACTGCCACATCACCTCGGGGTTCTCCGGGGAGCCGAAGTTGAGGCAGTTGGTGACGGCGAGAGGCTTCGCGCCGGAGACGGCCACGTTGCGGTAAGCCTCGGCGAGGTTGAGCTGCGCGCCGGTGTAGGGGTCCAGGCGGGCGTACCGGCCGTTGCCGTCGAGCGAGAGCGCGATGCCGCGGTGGCTCTGCTCGTCGATGCGCACCACCCCGGCGTCGTCGGGCTGGGCGAGCACCGTGTTGCCGCGGACGTAGCGGTCGTACTGCTCGGTGACCCAGGTCTTGTCCGCGCCGTCCGGGCTGCTGACGACCGCCAGCCAGTGGGCCTGGAGCTCGGCGCCGGTCTGCGGCCGGGGCAGGTTCCCGGCGTCGTCGGCCTGCAGGGCGTCGAGGTCGCGCGGCCGGGCCATCGGCCGCTCGTACACCGGGCCCTCGTGGGCCACGGTGCGCGGCGGGACGTCGACGATCCGCTCGCCGTGCCAGTCGACGGTGAGCCGGTCGCCGTCGGTGACCTCACCGATGACGGTGGCCAGCACGTCCCACTTGCGGCAGACGGCCAGGAAGGCGTCGACCTTGTCGGGCTCGACGATCGCGCACATGCGCTCCTGCGACTCGCTCATCAGGATCTCGGCGGGCGTCAGGGTGCTGTCGCGCAGCGGGACGGTGTCGAGGTCGACGTGCATGCCGCCGGTGCCGGCGCTGGCCAGCTCGCTGGTGGCGCAGGAGAGGCCGGCGCCGCCGAGGTCCTGGATGCCGGTGACGAGGTCCTGCTGGAAGATCTCCAGGCACGCCTCGATGAGCAGCTTCTCGGTGAACGGGTCGCCCACCTGCACGCTCGGCCGCTTGGCCGGGCCCTCGGCGTCGAAGGTCTCGCTGGCCAGCACGCTCACCCCGCCGATGCCGTCGCCGCCGGTGCGGGCGCCGAACAGGATGACCTTGTTCCCGACTCCCTCGGCCTTGGCCAGCCGCACGTCCTCGTGCTTCATGACCCCGACGCACAGCGCGTTGACCAGCGGGTTGCCGGCGTAGCAGTCGTCGAAGAGGACCTCGCCCCCGATGTTGGGCAGGCCCAGGCAGTTGCCGTAGCCCCCCACCCCGGCGACGACGCCGGGCAGCACCCGGGCGGTGTCGGGGGCGTCGGCCCGGCCGAACCGGAGCGAGTCCATGACCGCGATCGGGCGGGCGCCCATGGTCAGGATGTCGCGCACGATGCCGCCGACGCCGGTGGCCGCGCCCTGGTAGGGCTCCACGTAGCTCGGGTGGTTGTGGCTCTCGACCTTGAAGGTCACCGCGTAGCCGTCGCCGACGTCGACCACACCGGCGTTCTCGCCGATGCCGACCAGCAGGGCGTCGCTGGGAGGCAGGTCACCGAACTGCCGGAGGTGGACCTTGGAGCTCTTGTAGGAGCAGTGCTCGCTCCACATGACGCTGTACATCGCGAGCTCCGCCGTGGTCGGGCGGCGGCCGAGGATGCTCTTGATGCGGGCGTACTCGTCGGCCTTGAGGCCCAGCTCGGCGTACGGCTGCTCGTCGTCCGGGGTGCTCGCCGCCAGCTCGACGGTGTCCAGCCGGTTGGCCAGCCGCCCCGGACCGGTGTCGAGCTCGGAGAGCCCCGCGGTGGCGCTCGCCTGCCCCGCCGTCACGTCGTCGCTCACGCGTTCACGACCGCCTTCAGGACGCTGGTGAAGAAGCCCAGGCCGTCGGTCGACGGCCCGGTGAGGTCCTCGATCGCGTGCTCGGGGTGCGGCATGAGGCCGACGACCCGGCCGTTCTCGCTGGTGACGCCGGCGATGTCGCGGCTGGACCCGTTCGGGTTCCCGTCGACGTAGCGGAACACGACCCGGCCCTCGCCCTCCAGCCGGTCCAGCTCGGCGTCGGCGGCGACGTAGCGGCCCTCACCGTTCTTCACGGGGATGACGATGCGCTGGCCGGTCGCGTAGTCCTGCGTCCAGGCCGTGTCGGCGCGCTCGACCACCAGCACCTGATCGCGGTTGCGGAAGTGCAGGTGGCTGTTGCGGGTCAGCGCGCCCGGCAGGAGCCCGGCCTCGCAGAGCACCTGGAAGCCGTTGCAGATGCCGAGCACCGGGAGGCCGCGATTCGCCGCGGCCACGACGTCCTGCATCAGCGGGGAGCGGGCGGCGATGGCTCCGGCGCGGAGGTAGTCGCCGTAGGAGAAGCCACCGGGGAGGACGACGGCGTCGACGTCCTGCAGGTCGTGGTCGGCGTGCCAGAGGGCGACGGGCTCACCCCCGGCGAGCCGCACCGCGCGCGCGGCGTCGACGTCGTCCAGGGAGCCCGGGAAGGTGATGACACCGATGCGCACAGCGGTTCTCTCAGTCGTTGGGGAGGTGCAGCTCGACGTCCTCGATGACCGGGTTGGCCAGCAGCGTCTCGGCGATCTGCTTCAGCTCGGCCTCGTCGGGGGTCCCGTCGACCTCGAGCACGAAGTGCTTGCCCTGGCGGACGCTCCGGACGGAGTCGTGGCCGAGCCGGCCGAGGGCGCCGAGGACCGCCTGCCCCTGAGGGTCGGAGATCTCCGGCTTCAGGACGACGTCGACGACCACGCGGGACATGCCGCCGAGGGTACCGGGGCCTCCCCCGACCCCCGCGTGACCCTGCTCTCCCCGGCCGGACCCCGCCGACTGCTTCCGTGCCCCGGCGAGATCTGCACAGCGGCCCTCATCAGCCCGTTGGACGGGGCCACATCGCAGATCTCACCGGGCGAGCGCCCGGGCGGTCTCGGCAACCACCTGGTCCGGACGCCCGAGGACGTCCGCCGAGCTGAAACGGAGGACCGTCCACCCCGCGGCGACCAGCGCGTTCTGGCGCCGGAGGTCCCGGACGAAGACCGCGCGGTCGCGGTGCAGATCGCCGTCGAACTCGACGAGGACCCGGCGCTCCGGCCAGGCCAGGTCGGCGCGGAACTCCCCGCCCGGCGTCCGGACGGGGTGCTGCAGCACCGGAGCCGGCAATCCGGCGGCGTGGATGAGCCACCGGAGCACCGACTCCATGGGCGACTCCGCCCGCGGATCGGCGACGGGGAGCACCGACCGCGCCCGCGCGGACCCCCTCCCTGCCGGTCGCAGCGCCAACTGCTCCTCCAGGTCGGCGGGCGTGCACCACGACCCGAGCAGCTGGTCGGTCACCGCGAGGAGAGCAGCCGGCGGCAGCGTCGCCGCGAGATCGCGCCAGGTCCGCCGCGGGGTGGTCAGGGGGAAGCCGAGGCGCTGGTCGACCTCGCCGGGGCCGAGGGGGGAGCGGTGGATGCAGCGGTCGGCGCGGGCGCGCACGGCCGAGCCCGTGGCCACGGTCAGGTGGACCCGGTCGTCGTCCCGCTGCAGGGGGATGTCCACGCCCCAGATCGCCGCCGCGGTCCGGTGGCTGACGACGGCGCCGGGCGGCGCGGTCAGCAGCACCGCCTCGATGCGGACCGTGACGTCGTCCACCAAGGCGCGGGGCACGTAGGTGTCCCTCGACAGCCGGACGACGTCGCGGTGCCGGAGCTGCTTGCCGCTGATCCCGGCCGCCGCCGCCATCGCACGCGTCGCCGGGGCGGTGAGTCGGGAGCGGGCGGGACGCGCGGGCACCGGGGGATGGTGGCCGCTGCCAGCCGCACGGCGCGGCGGCTGTCCACAGACCCCCTCCGAGGTATGCGATCTGGCCCCTGTGCCGGCCCTGATGGGGGCGAGTGTGCAGATCTCGCGCGTCGGGGTCAGGCGAAGCGGCGGCCGGTGAGCTGCTCGTAGGCGGTCACGTAGCGCTCGCGGGTGGCGGCGACGACGTCGGCGGGCAGCTCGGGCGGCTGCGAGACGCGGTCCCAGCCGGACGACGTCAGCCAGTCGCGCACGAACTGCTTGTCGTAGGAGGGCTGCACCGCGCCCGGCGACCAGGTGTCGGCCGGCCAGAACCGCGAGGAGTCGGGGGTGAGCACCTCGTCGCCGAGCACGAGGCCGCCGTCGGGCGCGACCCCGAACTCGAACTTGGTGTCGGCCAGCACGATGCCCGCCTCGGCCGCGATCTCCGCACCCCGACGGTAGAGCGCCAGCGTCAGCTCGCGCAGCTCCGCGGCCCGTTCGGCACCCACCGCGGAGACGACGGCGGCGAAGTCGATCGCCTCGTCGTGCTCACCCACCTCGGCCTTGGTGGACGGCGTGAACACCGGCGCGGGGAGCTTCGAGCCCTCCACCAGCCCGGCGGGCAGGGGGACGTCGCGGATCGAGCCGGTCCGCTCGTACTCCTTCGTCCCCGAACCGGACAGGTAGCCGCGGGCCACGCACTCCACCGGGAGCATCTCCAGCCGCCGCACCAGCATCGCGCGCCCGGTCACCGACGCAGGTACGTCCACCGCCGACACCAGGTGGTGCGAGGCCCCGAACGAGTCCAGCACCGGGGTCAGCTGGTCGAACCACCACACCGACAGCTGGGTGAGCACCCGCCCCTTGTCCGGGATCGGCGTGGGGAGCACCCAGTCGTAGGCCGAGATGCGGTCCGAGGCCACGAGCAGCAACTGGTCGTCGCCGGCGTCGTAGATCTCCCGCACCTTGCCGCGGGCGACCAGCGGGAGGTCCACCATCAACTCAGCGCCGCCAGCCGGTCGAAGAGCGGACCGAGGTTGGCCACGTACTCCTCCGGCCGGCAGATCTCGTCCAGCCGCGCCTCGTCCAGCGTCACGCCCGAGGCAGCAGCGCGCGTCCGCAGCGTCTCCCGGAAGGGAGTGCCCGAGTTCCACGTCTCCATGGCCGCCGACTGGACCAGCGCGTAGGCGTCCTCGCGGGACTGCCCGCTCTCCACCAGCTCGAGCAGCACCGACGAGGTGTAGATGAGCCCGCCGGTGGACTCGAGGTTCGCCCGCATCCGGTCGGCGTCGACCACCAGGTTCTCCACCAGGCCCGCGGTCAGGTTCAGCAGGTAGTCGGTGGTGATGGCGGCGTCGGGCAGGAACACCCGCTCGGTGGAGGAGTGCGAGATGTCGCGCTCGTGCCAGAGCGGGATGCCCTCCATGACCGGCACGATCGCCGCCCGGACCACCCGTGCGAGCCCGGCGATGCGCTCGGATCGGATCGGGTTCTTCTTGTGCGGCATCGCGCTCGAGCCCTTCTGGCCCGAGCCGAACGCCTCCGACAGCTCGCGCACCTCGGTGCGCTGACCGTGCCGGACCTCCAGCGCGATCGCCTCGCAGACCGTGGCGATGATCGCCAGCGCCGAGACCCACTCGCTGATCCCGTCGCGGAGCACCACCTGGGTGGAGGCGTCGGCGGGCCGGAGGTCCAGCGCCTCGGCGACGGCGACCTCGACCGAGGGGTCGATCAGCGAGTACGTGCCCACGGCGCCGGAGATCGCCACCACGCCGACGGCATCGCGCGCCGCGCGCAGCCGGTCGCGCGAGCGGGCGGCGGCGAAGGCCAGGTCGGCGACCCGGTGCCCCCACACGACGGGCTCGGCGTGCACGCCGTGCGTCCGCCCGACCTTGATCGTCGAACGGTGCGCCAGCCCGTGGTCGCGCAGGGCCGCCACGAGCCGGTCGGCCTTGGCCAGCAGGATGTCGGTGGCCTCGGTGAGCTGGACGGCCAGCGCGGTGTCGAGCAGGTCCGACGACGTCATGCCGTGGTGCACGAACGCCGCCGCCGAGCGGGGTTCGGTGTTGTCGGCCCAGGCCGTGAGGAAGGCGATGACGTCGTGCTGCGTCGTCTCCTCGATCTCGGCGACCCGTTCGGCGGTGGGCGGGGGCGCGTTGCGCACCGGCTCGACGACGTCGGCCGGGACGCGGCCCGCGGCGGCGTGCGCCTCGAGCACCAGCGTCTCGACGCGGCACCACAGCTCGTACTTGTGGGCGTCGCTCCAGACCCGGCCCATGTCCGGAAGGGTGTAGCGCTCGATCATGCGGGTACCGCCCGCCACCGGTCAGCTCGTCGCAGCACGGGGACAGTCTCCCGTAGGGCTAGCGTGATCACGAACGGCCCCTACCGGAGGTGATCGATGCGGCGTCGCGCCCGTGATCTCGCCGTGCGCACCGGGGACCTCGCCGCGCGCGCCCGCGACCGGATCCGTGCCGCCCGCGAGCACGATCCGCACGCCTGGCACCACCACCACGGGCCACCCGATCCCTATCCGGTCGGCATCCGGCACGATCCCGTGCCCGACGGGCCGGGCGATCGGCCGGACGACGCCGGCGCCACCAGCCCGCCCCTGGGCAGCCCGGCCCCCGGCGCCCCGGACCTGGACGGCGTGGTCGGTCCCGGCGGGGTCGGCGGCCCGCCCGACGCCCGCTCCCCCGAGGGGTCCGGGCCGCGCCCTCCCGGGCCGCCGGCCGTCGTCCACCCCGCCCACGCGGAGGACGACGTCCCGTTCGGGCTGCGCACGGCGGCCGCCTGGTCCTGGCGGCTCATCGTGGTGATCGCCGGCTTCTACGTCCTGCTCTCCGCCGCCGCCTACATCGCCGTCGTCGTCGTCCCGGTGCTGGTGGCGCTGCTGCTGGCGGCGCTGCTGCAACCGGGTGCCGCGGGACTCGCCAGACGCGGCTGGCCGCCCCCGCTGGCCGCGTTCACGATGCTGCTGGTGGGCCTCACCGTGGTGGCCGGGATCATCACGCTGGTCGTCGAGCGGTTCACCGCGGGCTTCGCCGACCTGGCCGAGCAGGTGAGCGAGGGCCTCGAGCAGGTCCAGACCTTCGTCGTCCGGCGGTTCCCCATCAGCGAGGGCCAGCTCGCCGACCTCCTCGACCAGGCCCAGGACGTGCTCCTGGACAACCAGGACACGCTGGCCTCCGGGGCGCTGACGACCGCGGCGACGGTGGGCGAGGTCGTCACCGGCATCGTGCTGGCGCTGTTCACCCTCTTCTTCTTCCTCAAGGACGGCCGGTCGATCTGGCTGTGGCTGGTGGGCCTGTTCCCCGCCGCCTCCCGCGCCTACCTCGACGAGGCCGCCCGGCGTTCGTGGCGCACGCTGATCTCCTACGTCCGCGCCACCGTGGTCGTGGCGCTGGTCGATGCCGTCGGCATCGGCGTCGGGCTGGCCGTCCTCGGGGTGCCGCTGGTGATCCCGCTGGCGGCGCTGGTCTTCCTCGGCGCGTTCGTGCCGATCATCGGTGGCTTCCTGGCCGGCACGGTGGCGGTCCTGGTGGCCCTGGTCTCCAACGGCCCGATCACCGCGCTGATCACTCTCGCCATCGTCATCGGCGTCATGCAGCTGGAGGGCCACGTGCTCCAGCCGCTGCTGCTGGGCCGGGCGGTGCGCGTGCACCCGCTGGCCGTGGTCCTCGCGATCGCCGCGGGCCTGCTCGTCGGCGGCATCTTCGGCGCGCTGATCGCCGTCCCCACGGTGGCGTGCGTGAACGTCGCGGGCACCTACCTCAGCCGCCGGCACGAGGGGCCACGGCCGCCCGAACCACGCCCGGAGCGGGCGCGGCCCGTGGTCGCGGCGAGCTAACCGGGAAGGTCGATGCGGCCCTCGACGGCGGCGAGCGCGATGTCGGTGCGCCAGTGCGCGTCGGCCAGCCGGACGCCGGCGACCCGCTCGTAGGCGGCCTGCCGGGCGGCGGCCAGGTCCGAGCCGGTGGCGGTGACGGCGAGGACCCGCCCACCGGCGGAGCGGACCGTGCCGTCGTCGGCGAGCGCGGTGCCGGCGTGCAGCACGCCCTCGCCCTCGGCCCCGGTGATCGGGTCGCCGGTGCGCGGCGCCTCGGGGTACCCCGGTGCGGCGACGACGACGGTCACCGCCGCGCCGTCCCGCCAGCGCAGCGGCGGGTGGTCGGCGAGGGTGCCGGTGGCCGCGGCGTGCAGCAGCCCGCCCAGCGGGGTCTCCAGCAGCGGCAGCACCACCTGCGTCTCCGGGTCCCCGAACCGGGCGTTGAACTCCACCACCCGCACGCCGCGGGAGGTGAGGGCCAACCCGGCGTAGAGCAGGCCGCTGAACGTCTCGCCGCGGCGTGCCATCTCGTCCACGGTCGGCTGCAGCACGGTGGCGAGGACCTCGTCGACCAGCCCGGGCGGCGCCCACGGCAGCGGGGCGTAGGCCCCCATGCCGCCGGTGTTGGGACCGCCGTCACCGTCGTCCCGGCGCTTGAAGTCCTGCGCGGGCACCAGCGGCAGCACCGTCGTCCCGTCGGTGACGGCGAACAGCGACACCTCGGGGCCGTCGAGGAACTCCTCGACCAGGACCGCTCCCCCGGCGTCGAGCACCCCGCGCCCGTGCGCCAGGGCGGCGTCGCGGTCCGGGGTCACCAGCACACCCTTGCCGGCGGCCAGCCCGTCGTCCTTGACCACGTAGGGGGCGCCGCCGGTGAGCGCGGCGACCTCGTCGAGCGCCGTCTCCAGCTCCGCCGGGCCACCGACGGGCCACGAGCGGGCGGTGGGGACGCCGGCCGCCGTCATCACGTGCTTGGCGAAGGACTTGCTGCCCTCCAGCTGCGCGGCCTGCGCCGAGGGCCCGAAGCAGGCGATGCCGGCCTCGCGGACGGCGTCGGCCGCTCCGGCGACCAGCGGCACCTCGGGGCCGACCACCACCAGGTCGGCCCCCCAGTCCCGGGCCAGCGCCGCCACCGCGACCGGATCGGCCGCGGCGAGCCGTTCCCCTCCCGGGGGCGGCGGCGCGGCCACCCGGGTCCCGGCGTTGCCGGGGGCGCAGGCGAGCTCCCGAACCGCAGGGTCGGACTGGAGAGCCACGCACAGGGCGTGCTCCCGGGCACCGGAGCCGATCACCAGCACGCGCACGAGCCGCGACCCTACCGATGCCCGGCCGGCCACGCTCCGGGGCGGCGCCGCCGGGCGGCGAGTCACACCAGCCACAGACACCTCCGGTGATGTCCGTCACAGCAGAGGTGGTCGTCCGCTGGTCAGCGAGCTGGCCTTTCGATCGTGCGCAACCCGTCCCCTCCAGTTCGCCCCGGATTCACCCGATTCCTGTGTGGTGGGTGCCATGCGCGCGACCGAGTCGCTGGCCGTCCGGCCAGGGGCACGCCTTCCCCGGCCCGTCGTCATCGGACACCGCGGCGCTCCGGCCTACCGGCCGGAGCACACGCGGGCCAGCTTCGAGCTGGCCATCGACCTGGGTGCCGACCTCATCGAGCCCGACGTCGTGCTCAGCCGCGACGGCGTGCTCGTCGTCCGGCACGAGAACGAGCTCTCCGTCTCCACCGACGTCGCCGACCACCCGGAGTTCGCCGACCGCCGGACCACCAAGCTGGTCGACGGCGAGCTGTGGACCGGCTGGTTCACCGAGGACTTCACCCACGCCGAGCTGCGCACCCTCCGCGCGGTCGAGCGGATGCCGTCCCTGCGGCCGCTGAACACCGCCTACGACGGCCGCTACGGCATCCTGACGCTGGCCGAGGTCGTCGAGCTGGCCCGCTGCCGGTCGACCGCCGACCGGCCGGTGCGGGTGCTCGCCGAGCTGAAGCACCCCGGGTACTGGGCCGCGCTGGGCATGCACATGGGCGAGCTGGTGGCCGAGGAGCTGCGCCGGCTCGGTGCCGACAGCGCCGAGGGCACCGTGGTGGTGCAGGCGTTCGACCCCGCCGTCCTGCGCGACCTGCGTGCGCGGCTGGGCGAGGACGGCCCCCGGCTGGTCCAGCTGGTCGGTGACGACACGGCAGGCGATGCGATGGTCACCCCGGCCGGTCTGCGGGAGATCTCCACCTACGCGCAGGGCATCGCCCCGAGCCGCGACCGGATCCTGGCCAGCGGTGCCCAGCAGGCGGTCACCGGTACCCCGCACGTGGTCACCCAGGCACACGCCGCGGAGCTGACGGTCCTCTGCTGGACGCTGCGGGCGGAGAACACCTTCCTCCCCGCCCACCTGCGGCGCGGCGACGCTCCCGGAGGGCTCGGGGACGCCGTCGGCGACGCCCTGGCCCTGCTCGCCCTCGGGGTCGACGGCCTGATCAGCGACTCCCCCGAGCACGCCGTCCGCGCCCGCACCGCCATGGCCGCCCAGCTGGTCTGAGCGCCACCGCGCGTCGGTGCGGCGCGGAGCCCGGAGGGCCCCGGCACAGCCCACGCGCCGGCTCAGCCCGAGCCGGTCCCCGGCCTGGCCGCGGTGTCGTCCGGAGGGCGACGACGTCGCTGGGCCCGGTGCACGCTCCGCAGCCGGGCGCGTTCCTCGGCGCGGGCCCGGGCATCGACGCGGAGCCGCTGACGGTGGGCCTCGCCCTGCAGCTTCCGCCAGGCGGTGAAGCGGGCGGGGTCCAGCCGGCCGTCCTCGAGGGCCGTGGCGACGGCGCACCCGGGTTCGGTGCGGTGCGCGCAGTCGCGGTACCGGCACGCGGTGGCGAGCTCCGCGACGTCGGCGAACGCCCGGTCGACGCCCCCAGCGTCGTCGTGCAGGCCCAGTTCGCGCATCCCGGGCGTGTCGATCAGCAGCCCGCCACCGGGCAGCCGGTGCAGCTCCCGGGCGGTCGTGGTGTGCCGCCCGCGGCCGTCCTCGCGGATGTCCCGGGTGCCGGCCACCGCCCGGCCGGCCAGCGCGTTGGCGAGGCTGGACTTCCCGACGCCGGAGGGGCCGACCATCGCCGCCGTCCGGCCGGGGCCGACGAGTTCACCGACAGCGGCCAGCCCCTGCCCCGTCACCGAGCTGACCGGCAGCACCGGGACGCCGAGCGCGTCCTCGGCGACCTGTTCCACCACGGCGGCCACGTCGTCGCACAGGTCGACCTTCGTCAGGACGACGACGGGAGCCGCCCCGCTGCTCCAGGCCACCGCGAGGTAGCGCTCGATGCGCCGCACCCGCGCCTGGCCGATCAGCGCGTCGA
Source organism: Blastococcus sp. SYSU DS1021 (assembly GCF_054050995.1). NCBI lineage: Bacteria > Bacillati > Actinomycetota > Actinomycetes > Geodermatophilales > Geodermatophilaceae > Blastococcus > Blastococcus sp. SYSU DS1021. The sequence continues at coordinate 85,434 of NZ_JBJHAL010000018.1, forward strand.
CGACGAGGACCACGTCGACGTTGGCCGCCACGACCTGCGCCGCCGACGTCCGGCCCGCGGCGGTGCGGGTGAAGGCGCTGCGACGCGGGAGGACGGCGAGCGCCAGCTCCCCGCGCAGCGCCACCCAGTCCCCCACGGCCGGACCGGCCTCGTGGTGCACGGCGGCGGACGGGTGCACGCGTCGCTCACCGTCCGCGGCGAGCACGGTCAGCCGGCCGCGGTCGACCCGCAGCACCCGCCCGGGCTCGCAGCCGGGCGGGAGCTCGGCGACGCGGTCGGCCGTCCAGCCCAGCGCGAGGAGATCCACGCCGGCGATGGTGACGCCCGGTCCGCCCCGCTGTCGCGGGGTTTTCTCAGGCGATGAGGTCGTGGATCACGACGTTCTCGTCGCGGCCGGGGCCGACGCCGATCACGCTGATCCGGGCCCCGGAGAGCTCCTCCAGCCGCCGCACGTAGGCCTGGGCGGCCGCGGGCAGCTCGTCGAAGGTCCGGCAGTGCCGGATGTCCTCGAACCAGCCCGGCATCTCCTCGTAGACCGGCTTCGCGTGGTGGAAGTCGGTCTGCGTCATCGGCATCTCGTCGTGCCGGACGCCGTCGATCTCGTAGGCGACGCAGATCGGCACGGTCTCGAGCCCCGAGAGCACGTCGAGCTTGGTGAGGAAGTAGTCGGTGATCCCGTTGACGCGGCTGGCGTAGCGGGCCACGACGGCGTCGAACCAGCCGCAGCGCCGGTCGCGCCCGGTGGTGACGCCGACCTCGCCGCCCTGCTTGCGCAGGTACTCGCCCCACTGGTCGTGCAGCTCCGTGGGGAACGGGCCGGAGCCGACGCGGGTGGTGTACGCCTTGAGGATGCCCACGACGCGCTCGATCCGCGTGGGGCCGACCCCGGCGCCGACGGCCGCCCCGCCCGCGGTCGGGTTGGACGAGGTGACGAACGGGTACGTGCCGTGGTCGACGTCGAGCAGCGTGCCCTGCGAGCCCTCGAGCAGCACCCACTCGCCGGCGTCGAGCGCATTGCCCAGCAGCAGCCGCGTGTCGACGATGCGGTGCCGGAGCGCCTCGGCGTACTGGCTGTACTCCTCGACGACCTCGTCGACGTCGATGGCCTTGCGGTTGTAGACCTTGACCAGGACCTGGTTCTTCTCCTGGAGCGTCCCCTCCAGCTTCTGCCGGAGGATCGACAGGTCGAGCAGGTCCTGCACCCGGATGCCCACGCGGGCGACCTTGTCGCCGTAGGCGGGGCCGATGCCCCGGCCGGTGGTGCCGATCTTCCGCTTGCCCAGGAACCGCTCGGTGACCCGGTCCAGCGCCCGGTGGTGCGGCATGATCAGGTGCGCGTCGGAGGAGATCACCAGCCGCGAGGTGTCGACCCCGCGCTCCTCCAGGCCCGCCAGCTCGTCGATGAGCACCTGCGGGTCGATCACGACACCGTTGCCGATCACCGGAGTGCAGCCCGGCGTCAGGATCCCGGACGGGATCAGGTGGAGGGCGTACTTCTCACCGTCGGGCGTGATCACCGTGTGCCCGGCGTTGTTGCCACCCTGGTAGCGGACGACGTAGGGGACGCGGCCGCCGAGCAGGTCGGTGGCCTTGCCCTTGCCCTCGTCGCCCCACTGGGCACCGATCAGCACGACAGCGGGCATCGGCTCCTGGGTCTCCTGTTCGGTGGGGTGACGGTCGGCGCGCGACACCCGGATCGATCCGGCCGGCAGGTCGGCCGGGGCGGTGGGGCTGGACGGGTGACAGGGTATCGGCATGTCGTCGGTCGAGTTGGACCTCCGCCGCCTGGGTCCCGGGGAGGCGCCGTTGCGGAGCCAGCTGGAGCCGGTCGCCGGGGCCGGGCAGCTGGTGGTGCGCGGCCCGGTCGCAGCCCTGTCGGGGGTGCTGGCGGCGCTGCTGAAAGCGGGCCGCACGGCAGAGGTGCCGGTGGCCTGGGAGCCGACCGCCGACAAGGGCTCGGCCGCCCTGGCGCGCGCGCTGGGGCTCGGCACGGGCACCACCCGGGATCTCACCCTCGTCCGCGACGACCACGGTGGTGTGCTGCTGCACCACGGCCGGATCGAGGCCCCCGGGAACGGCCGCCGCTCCCTGTCGCGCCGGCTGGGCCTGCAGGCGTACCACGACGACATCAAGGTGGCCGACGGCGAGATCACCCGGATCGACGTCCGACCGGACTGGACCGCCGTCGACACCATCGGCGTGACGGTGATGACCCAGCCGCTGCGCCCCACCCGGCAGACCAGCGGGCGTGCCCTCCAGGTCGCCTCCGACCCCGCTCGGGTGGTGCGCGACGGGGTGCCCTACGTGCGCCCCGTCCCCCGGTGGACCTGGTACGCCGACGACCGGGTGCGGTGGCGCCTGGTCCCCTAGGAGCGGCCTGCGCGGGGCCGGGGCCGTCGTGGACACTGGTGGGGCACCCGACCGCCCGAGGAGGACCCGCTGCCGACGTCCTGCTGTCCCGCTGGGTCGACGTGCCGGTGATCACCGATCCGCGCACCTCGTTCGGGTCCCGCGCCGCCGTGGCCCCCGCCGGTCGCCGCTCCCTGGCGCGCACGCTCACCCGGCCGAGCCTGCCCGCCGTCGTCGGACTCCTCGTGGTCGTCGCCTTCTTCGCGGTGCGGGTGCCGGACCTGGTCAGCCCCTTCGGGCTGGCGACGGTCCTGGACACCGCGGCGCTGCTGGGCATCGGCGGCGTCGCCGTCGCGCTCCTGCTGGTGGCCGGGCAGTTCGACCTCTCGGTCGGGGTGGTCGCCGTCGCGAGCTCACTGCTCACGGCGCTGCTGATCGGCCACGCGGGGTGGGGCACCTGGCCGGCCCTGCTCGTCTCGCTGCTGGCGGCGCTGCTCGTGGGGGTGGTCAACGGCGTGCTCGTCGTGAACACCGGCCTGCCGAGCTTCCTGGTGACCCTGGCGACCTTCCTGATCCTGCAGGGCACCTCGCAGGCCGGGGCCCAGGAGGTCGCCGGCGGCACGCGGATCGGCGGTCTGGACCAGGCCCCTGGCTGGTCGTCGGCGACGGCTGTCTTCGACGCGACCGCGCAGCTGGGCAACGGCCGGTTCAGCGTGAGCATCCTCTGGTGGCTCGGCCTCACCGCGCTGGCCACCTGGGCGCTGTGGCGGACCAAGTTCGGCAACGCGGTGTTCGCCAGCGGGGGCGCCCGGCGAGCCGCGCGTGAGCTCGGCGTCCCGGTGCGCCGGACGACGGTGGCGCTGTTCTGCCTCACCGCGGCAGCGGGCTGGCTGCTCGGCACCATGACGCTGGTGCGGCTGGGCAGCGTCCAGGCCGGCGGGACCGTCGGCATCCTCAGCGGGATCGACTTCATCGTGGTCGCGGTCATCGGCGGCTGCCTGCTGACCGGCGGCTACGGGTCGACGATCGGCGCCGCCGTCGGCGCCCTGCTGTACGCGGTGGCCCGGCAGGGCATCACCCTGGCCGACTGGGACACCCGCTGGTTCCAGGCGCTGCTGGGGGTGCTCCTGCTGGTGGCGCTGCTGGCCAACGGCGAGGTGCGCCGGCGGCTCCGGGCGAGGCCACGGTCGTGAGCTCCGCCGCCCCCGTCGACGAGGCCGCCGCGCCGGGCCCCACCCCGGTCGTGGAGCTGCGCGGCGTCACCGTGCGGCACGGCAGCGTGCCGGCGCTGAGCCGGGTCAGCGTGGCGCTCCTGCCCGGGCAGATCACCTGCGTCCTCGGGGAGAACGGCTCCGGCAAGTCCACGCTCGTGTCGGTGGTCTCCGGGCTGCGCCGCCACGACGAGGGCGAGCTGCTGGTGGACGGCGTGCCCACCCGGTTCCGGTCCCCCCGGCAGGCGCGGGACCTGGGCATCGCCACCGTGTGGCAGGATCTCGCCGTCGCCCCGCTGCTGTCGGTCTGGCGGAACTTCTTCCTGGGCGTCGAGCCCACGCGGGGGGTGTGGCCGCTGCGCCGCCTCGACCTGGACGGAGCCCGCGAGACCACCGTGCGCGCCATGGCCCGGGTCGGCGTCACCGGGCTGGACCCGGACCAGCCGGCCAGCGCCCTGCGGGCCGGGGAACGGCAGAGCCTCGCCGTCGCCCGCGCGCTGCACTTCGGCGCCCGGGCCCTGGTGATCGACGAGCCCGTCACGCCCATGACCGTGGCGCGCCAGACGCTGTTCGGGCAGTCCGTCCTCGCGGCCCGCACCCAGGGGCTGGCGGTCGTCGTCGTCACCAACAACCCGCGCTACGCCCACCTCATCGGTGACCGGTTCCTGCTGCTGGCCCACGGCCAGGTGGCCGGAAACCTCACCCGCGACGACGTCGACGCCGACGTGCTCACCGCGCTGATGGCCGGCGGGGACCAGCTGACCACCCTGACCGACGCGCTCACCGCGCTGCACCCGGAGCTCGGCGAGCGGTGAAACTCCCCCGGGCCCCCGCCGCGCGGGGGCCCGGGGCCGGTCAGCCGGTGAAGATGCTCACCCCGCCCGGGCCGACCAGCAGCCCCACGACGATGAGCACGATCCCCCACAGCAGCTGCCCGCGGAAGATCGAGAAGATCCCGCTGATCACGAGGATCACCGCCAGGATCCACAAGATCGTTGCCAGCATCCGAAACGTCCCTCCTCCGGGCGCCCTGTCGGCACCGTGCACGCTCCGTGGTTGCCGTTGACGGGTCCCGGCAAACCCCGGGTCGCAAAAACCCAGGTGAGGAGTGCAACGGGCGGCCCGCACCGGCGGGCCGCCCGTCACCGATGGTGACTGCTCAGGAGACCAGCGTCGGATCGCAGTCCCGGAGCAGCTGCGTGCAGCGCTCGGCCTCGGCCGTCTCGCCGATGGCCTCGGCCGCCCGTGCCAGGACGGTGACGCAGCGCAGGAAGCCCCGGTTCGGCTCGTGCGACCACGGGACGGGGCCGTAGCCCTTCCACCCGTTGCGGCGCAGCGCGTCGAGCCCGCGGTGGTAGCCGGTGCGGGCGTAGGCGTAGGCCTGGATGGTGTCGCCGAGCGCCCGCTCGGGGCGGCTCATCGCCTCCTCGGCGAGGCCCGCCCACACCGCGCTCACCGTGGGGTGGTGCGCGGCGACCTCCGCGAGCGTGGCGCCCTCGGCGAGCTCGGCGTCGGCCTCCGGCGTGGCCGGCAGCAGCGTGGCCGGCGGCTCGCCCAGCAGGTTTCCGTGGGAGTGGCTCATCGTCAGGCCCCCTGCGACTGGCCGGCCGAGAGCAGGTGCTCGCACGCCTCGACGACACGGGCGGCCATGTTCGTCTCGGCGGCCTTCATGTAGCTGCGCGGGTCGTAGACCTTCTTGTTGCCGACCTCGCCGTCGATCTTCAGCACGCCGTCGTAGTTGCTGAACATGTGCCCGGCGATGGGCCGGGTGAAGGCGTACTGGGTGTCGGTGTCGACGTTCATCTTCACGACGCCGTAGGAGAGCGCCTCGCGGATCTCCGACTCCGCCGAGCCCGAGCCGCCGTGGAAGACCAGGTTGAACGGCTTGGCGTCCTCGCCGAGACCGAACTCCTTCGCGACCAGCGCCTGCCCGCGCTGGAGCACGTCGGGGCGGAGCTTGACGTTGCCCGGCTTGTAGACGCCGTGCACGTTGCCGAAGGTCGCCGCGAGCAGGTAGACCCCGCGCTCCCCCAGCCCCAGCTTCTGCGCGGTGCGCAGGAAGTCGCCGTCGGCGGTGTAGAGCTTCTCGTTGATCTCGGCGACGACGCCGTCCTCCTCCCCGCCGACGATGCCGATCTCCAGCTCCAGCACGAGCTTGGCGGCGGCGGACTTCTCCATCAGCTCCTCGGCGATGTCGAGGTTCTCACCGAGCTCGATCGCCGAGCCGTCCCACATGTGCGACTGGAACAGCGGCTCCTGCCCGGCGTCCACCCGGTCCTTCGACAGCGCGATGAGCGGGCGGACGTAGGAGTCGAGCTTGTCCTTGGGGCAGTGGTCGGTGTGCAGCGCCACGTTGATCGGGTACTTCTCGGCGACGACGTGGGCGAACTCGGCGAGCGCCACCGCGCCGGTGACCATGTCCTTGACCCGGGTGCCCGAGCCGAATTCGGCGCCGCCGGTGGAGAACTGGATGATCCCGTCGCTGCCGGCGTCGGCGAAGCCGCGCAGCGCCGCGTTGATCGTCTCCGAGGAGGTGCAGTTGATCGCCGGGTAGGCGAACCCGCCCTCCTTCGCCCGGCTGATCATGTCGGCGTAGACCTCGGGGGTCGCGATGGGCATGGGGGTGCTCTCCTCCGTCGGGAACGGCTGTACGGCGCTGTACGGGCGAACGTCGGTGATCAGTATCGCGCTGCGCCCCCGGCCGCGACAGCACGGGCGGCAGCGGAGCCCGACCGGGCGACACCGGGTCGGCCCGGGTCGGGCACCGGTCAGCCCTGCTCGATGCGGCTGACCACCCGGGCGGCGACGACCACCGGGTCGTAGGTCGGCGAGAACGGCGGCGCGTAGGAGAGGTCGGACCCGGCGAGGTCCTCGGCGGTCATCCCCGCCCAGATCGCGGCGGCCAGCACGTCGATCCGCTTGCCCGAACCGGGGCCGCCGACGATCTGGGCGCCGAGCAGCCGCCCCGAGCCCGCCTCGCTCAGCAGCTTGATCGCGATCTCCTCCGCGCCGGGGTGGTACCCGGCCTTCGTCGTCGCCTCCACGGTGTCGGTGCGGTAGTCGAACCCGGCCTGCTCGGCCTCGGTGGTGCACAGCCCCGTGCGGCCGATCTCCAGGTCCCCCACCTTGGTCAGCGCCGTCCCCAGCACCCCGGCGAAGCGGGCTGCCCGGCCGCCGACGACCGAGCCGGCCACCCGGCCCTGCTTGTTCGCGTGGGTGCCCAGGGCGACGTGGGCGACCTCGCCGGTGACCCGGTGGAAGGTCTGCGAGCAGTCGCCGGCGGCGTAGATCTCCGGGTGCGAGCGGGTGCGCTGGGTGCGGTCGACGTCGATGGCGCCGGTGGTCCCGAGCCGGATGCCGGCCTGCTCGGCCAGCGCCACCTCCGGCCCCATGCCCAGGCCCAGCACCACCAGGTCGGCGTCGTAGCTGCCGGCGTCGGTGCGCACCCCCCGCGCCCGGCCCGACTCGTCCACCAGGATCTCGCGGACCGCCTGGTCGGGGTGCATCTCCATGCCCATGGCCCCCATGCCGGCGCAGACCCGCTGGGCCATGTCGGCGTCGAGCAGCTGCATCGGCAGCGGGTCGGCGAGCACGACGGTGACCGCCAGCCCCCGCCGCTGCAGCGCCTCCGCCATCTCCAGCCCGATGTAGCCGCCGCCCAGGACCAGGGCGCGGCGGGGACCGGCGTCCAGGGCGGCCCGGATGGCGGCGCCGTCGTCGAGCCGGTGCACGCCGAAGACGCCCGGCGCGTCCAGGCCGGGGATCGGCGGGCGGGTCGGGCGGCCTCCCGTGGCGACGAGGAGGCGGTCGTAGCCGATCCGCTCGCCGGTGTCGGTGACGACCTTCCCGGCGTCGGGATCGATCCCGACCGCCCGCGTGCCGGTGTGCACGGTGATGTCCCGGGCGGCGAACTCCGCCGGCGTCCGGGCGATCAGCTCGTCCCGGCCCTGGACCTCCCCGCCCACCCAGTAGGGGATGCCGCAGGCGGAGTACGAGACGACGTCGCCCTGCTCGAGCACGACGATCTCGAGGTCGTCGGCGTTCCGCAGCCGGCGGGCCTGGGCCGCCGCGGACATCCCGGCCGCGTCGCCTCCGATGACGAGGAACCGCTCCCTGCTCATCGCCCCAGCGTGGCACCGGCCGGCGCGCTGCGGAACACCGTGCCGGGGTTGAGCAGGCCGGCCGGGTCGAGCGCGGACTTGATCGAGCGGTGCACGTCCAGCGACACCGGGCCGATCTCGCGCTCCAGCCAGTCGACCTTGAGCACACCCACCCCGTGCTCGCCGGTGATCGTCCCGCCCAGCGACAGCCCGAGCTCCAGGATGTCGTCGAAGGCGGCGTAGGCCCGCTGCCGCTGGTCGGCGTCGCCGCCGTCGAAGCAGACGGTCGGGTGCATGTTGCCGTCGCCGGCGTGCCCGACCACCCCGACGACGACGGCGCGCTCCGCGGCGATGCGGTCGCAGCCGTCGAGGAACCCGGCGATCCGCGACCGGGGGACGGCGACGTCGTCGATGAGGATCGCGCCCCCCACCTGCTGCAGGGCGGGCAGCGCCATGCGCCGGGCGGCGAGGAGCAGATCGCCCTCGGCCTGGTCCTCGGTGGAGTGGACGAACTGCGCGCCGGCCTCCTCGCACAGCGCGGTGAGCGTCGCGATCTCCTCGGCGGCGGCCGCCCCGCCGGTATCGGACTGCGCCACCAGCAGCGCGCGGGTGTCGTGGTCCAGGCCGGCCTTGAGCACCTGGTCGACGGTGCGGATGCAGGTGTTGTCCATGATCTCCAGCAGGCTGGGCACCAGCCCCGCGGTGACCACCCGCTCGACGACCTGGCCCGCCTGGGCCGTCGTGGCGAAGGATGCGGCGAGGGTGACCGGCGCCTTCGGTGCGGGCCGCAGCGCGAGCGTCGCCTCGGTGATGACGCCGAGGGTGCCCTCGGACCCCACGAACAGCCGGGCGAGGTCGTAGCCGGCCACGCCCTTCACGGTGCGGCGCCCGGTGCGGAGCACCCGGCCGTCGGCCAGCACGACCTCCAGGCCCAGCACGTAGTCGGTGGTGACGCCGTACTTGACGCAGCACAGACCGCCGGAGTTGGTGGCGAGGTTGCCGCCGAGGGTGCACCAGTCGTAGCTGCTCGGGTCCGGCGGGTAGAACAGCCCGCTGCCGGCGACCGCGTCGCGCAGCTGCTTGTTCACCACCCCCGGCTGGACGACGGCCAGCCGGTCGGCCGGCGAGACCTCCAGGACGGCGTTCATGCGGGTCATCACCAGCGTGATGCCCCCGTCCACGGCGTTGCTGCCGCCCGCGAGCCCGGAGCCGGCGCCCCGCGGGACCACCGGGAGGCCGTGCCGCGAGGCCACGCGCATCACCGCGACGACGTCGTCGGTGCGGCGCGGGAACACCACGGCCGCCGGGGTTCCGGCGGGCGCCATCATCGCCTGGTCGCGGGCGTAGCCGGCCGTCACGTCGGGGTCGGTCAGGACGCCGTCGGGGCCCAACGCGTCGGTCAGCTCGGCGAGCCACGTCGCCGTCGTCGTGGTCACCGTCACACCGTACGGCCTCCAGTCCGGGGGGGGGGGGGGGGGTGGGGGGTGGGGGGGGGGGGGGGGGGGGGGGGGGGGGGGGGGGGGGGGG
>NZ_JBJHAL010000019.1:0-93482 GCF_054050995.1 Blastococcus sp. SYSU DS1021
CCCCCCCCCCCCCCCCCCCCCCCCCCCCCCCCCCCCCCCCCCCCCCCCCCCCCCCCCCCCCCCCCCCCCCCCCCCCCCCCCCCCCCCCCCCCCCGGGGCCGTGCTGCGCCGAGATCACGTGATCTCGGCAGTGGGGCGGTGCGTCAGGGCGTGACGTCCTCGGCCTCGGTCAGCCAGTCGGCCAGCTCCTGCATGTACTCGGCCTGGGCGGCGTAGTCCATGCCGATGTACTTCCACGGGTAGGCCTGGTCGGCCTGGAGGGCCGGCAGCCGGGCGGCGGTCGGCTGGGTGGCCATCTCCTCGGGGGTCATCCCCCCGCGCAGCGAGTACAGGAGCACGTCGCTGGGGTAGTCGGGCACCTGCTCCCAGCCCACCGGCTTCCAGAAGTAGCCCTCCTCGCCCAGGTCGACGAAGTCGACGCCGAGGTCGGAGTAGAGGCGCAGGGCCGGGTCGTCCTCGGCCTTCCCCATCCACCAGCCCTCCGAGGGGGTGGCGTAGACCGGCAGGACGCTGAGGCCCTTCTCGCCGGCCTCGGTGAGCGCCGCCGCGGCCTCCTCGTACTCGGCGCGGGCCGACTCGATGGTGCCGGAGTCCGCGCCCAGGCTCTCGGCGAGGTCGGCCACCTCCTCCATGACGTCGGCGGCCGACCCGCGGTAGGCGATGGCGACGACGGGGGCGATCTGCTCGAGCTGCTCGAGCTGCTCGGGCGACTCGATGCCGTACGGCGGCGACGACGGGTCCAGCGTCCCCGCCGAGTCCACCGGGTAGACCGAGGTGATGATCAGGTCGGGGTCGGCCGCGGCCAGCTGCTCGAGGTCGATCTGCCCGTAGGTCTCGCCCACGATCTCGACGTCGGAGAGGTCGCGCCCCTCGAACGCGACGTCGTCGGCCGCGGAGGTCTGGCCGAAGGTGGCCACCGGCTCGACGCCGTAGTTCCACAGCGAGGCCATGACGTCGTTGAGGCCGGCGATCCGGGTCGGCGTCTCGTCCAGCTCGACGGTGTTGTCCAGGGCGTCGGTGTACTCCCAGGCCTCGCCGGAGGCGGTCGGCTCCGTACCGGCGCCCGCGTCGGTGTCCGTGTCCTCGGACCCGCAGGCGCTGAGGCCGACGGCCGTGCCCAGGGCCAGGAAGCCGCCGAGCAGGCGGCGAGAGGTGCGGTGCAAGGGGACTCCCTCGGGTGCGGGGATGCATGATCATCCCGATCGAGGGAAGGTTAGCCTGCCCTAAGTCCCGGAGGGAAGGCGGGTCACCGCAGGCGGCGCACCGGCACGACCATCGGCGTCCCCGTCACCGGGTCGGGGAGCACCCGGGCCTCGAGGTCGAACACCTCGGCGAGGAGGTGCTCGGTGAGCACCTCGTGCGGGGTGCCCGAGGCGACGAGCGCACCGTCCTTCATCGCCACCAGCCGCTGGGCGTACCGGGCGGCGAGGTTGAGGTCGTGCAGCACGACCACGACCGTCCGGCCCCGCTCGGCGTGCAGCCGGCCCACCAGGTCCAGGACGTCGATCTGGTGGGAGAGGTCGAGGTAGGTGGTGGGCTCGTCGAGCAGCAGCAGGTCGGTGCCCTGCGCCAGCGCCATCGAGATCCAGGCCCGCTGCCGCTGGCCGCCGGAGAGCGCGTCGACCGGGCGGTCGGCGAGCTCGGCCATGCCCGTCCAGGACAGCGCCTCGGCCACCAGGGCCTCGTCGTCGCGCGACCACTGGCGCAGCCACGTCTGGTGCGGGTGCCGCCCGCGGGCCACCAGGTCGCCGACGCTGAGCCCCTCGGGGGCCACCGGCGTCTGCGGCAGCAGGCCGAGCACCTTCGCCACCTCGCGGGTCGGCGTGCGGGCGATCGACCGGCCGTCCAGCAGTACCTGGCCCGACGCCGGGCGCAGCAGCCGGCCGAGCGCGCGCAGCAGCGTGGACTTGCCACAGCCGTTCGGACCCACGATCGCGGTGAAGGAGCCCTCGGTCAGCGCGAGGTCGAGCCCGTCCACGACGACCTGGTCGTCGTAGGCCAGCCGGAGCTCCTCCGCCGCCAGCCGCACGGGTGCCGGTGGGGCGGCGGGCTCCGCCCGGTGCAGGAGCTCGGTACCCGGGTGGATCGTCATGCTGTCGCTCGCCGCCTTCCACGGACCAGGAGCCAGAGCAGGTAGGGAGCGCCGATCGCGGCGGTGAGGATGCCGACCGGCAGGGCCTGGGGGAGCATCGTCCGGGTCACCAGGTCGGCGGCCACCACGAGCAGCGCGCCGAGCAGCCCCGAGGTCAGCAGCGGCGGGCGCGAGCCGCGGGTCAGCCGCACCGCGATCTGCGGCACGACCAGGGCCACGAACGTGATCGGCCCGGCGGCCGAGACCGCGAAGCCGACGAGGCCCACCGCGAGCAGCACGACCGCGGTCTGCGCCCCGGCCAGCCGCACGCCGAGCCCGCGCGCGGTGTCGTCGCCGAACTGCATGACCCCCAGCGCCCGGCCGGCGGCGAGCGCCGGCGGGAGCAGCACGGCGACGGCGACGGCGAGGGGCAGCGCGTCGTTCCAGGTGCGGGCGTTGAGCGAGCCGGTGATCCACACGTACGCCGACGCGGCGTCGTAGATCTCGGCGCGGGTGAGCAGCCAGTCGACCAGCGCGGCGCCGACCGACCACAGCGCGATGCCGATGAGGACCAGCCGGTACCCGTCGATCCCCGCCCGCCAGGCCAGCACGAACAGCAGCACGCCGGTGACCAGGCCGCCCAGCAGCGCGGCCAGGGGAACGCCGAGACCGCCCAGTACCTCGCCGGTGGAGGTGCCGCTGGTGAGCACGATGGCCGCCACCGCCCCCACCGAGGCGCCGCTGGTGATGCCCAGGGTGTCGGGGGAGGCGAGCGGGTTGCGGGCGAAGGTCTGGAAGAGCGCGCCGGAGACCCCGAGGGCCAGCCCGACCAGCGCGCCGACGACGACCCGCGGGGCGCGCAGCTGCAGGACGATGAACTCCTGCGTCTGCTCGCCCAGGCCGACCAGCGTCCGCAGCACCTCGCCGACGCCGATCGGGTAGTCGCCGCGCCCCATGCTCAGGGCCGAGACCAGCACCAGCGCGGCCAGCGCGGCCACCGGCACGACGACGTCGCGCCAGCGGACGATCGCCGAGACCGGGCCCACGCGCACGGGCGTGCCGCTGCGCAGCGGGGGGCGGGTGGTCGGCGCGGGCCGCGGGCGGGCCGGGGCGGTGGCGGTCACAGGGTGACCGTCCGGCGACGTCGCACGAGCGCGACGAAGAACGGCGCCCCGATGAGCGCCAGGACGATGCCGACCTGCAGCTCCCCCGGGCGGGCCACGACGCGGCCGATCACGTCGGCGGCCAGCAGCAGCGCGGCGCCCAGGAGGCCGGAGCAGGGGATCAGCCACCGGTGGTCGGGGCCGGTGAGCGCGCGGACGACGTGCGGCACGACCAGGCCGACGAAGGCGATCGGCCCGCAGGCGGCGGTCGCGGCGCCGGCCAGCAGGGTGATGGCGGCCAGGCCGATCGTCCGCGCCTGCCAGACGCGCTGGCCCAGGCCGCGGGCGACGTCCTCACCGAGCCCGAGCAGGTTCAGCGCCGGGGCGTTGGCCAGGGCGAGCACCACCCCGGCCGCGATGAACGGGCCCACCTGCCAGGCGATGTCGGCCCCGCGGCCGGCCAGCGAGCCGACCACCCAGAACCGGAAGCTGTCCAGGGTCTGCTCGTCGGTGACGACGACGGCGCGCACCAGGGCGAAGAACAGCGCCGACAGCGCGGCCCCCGCGAGCGCCAGGGTGACCGGTGTGGCCCCGCCGCGCCCGGCCGAGCCGATCGCGTAGACCAGGACCGTGCCGACCAGGGCGCCGGCGAAGGCGAACCAGACGTAGTCACCGGGCGTCCGGATGCCCAGCGCGGCGATGGCCAGCACGACGGCGAGGCTGGCGCCGGCGGTCACGCCGAGCAGCCCGGGGTCGCCCAGCGGGTTGCGGGTGTGTCCCTGCATCAGGGCCCCGGCCACGCCCAGCGCCGCACCGACCATGAGCCCCAGCACCGTGCGGGGGACCCGCAGCTGCCGGACGATCACCGCCTCCTCGGAACCCAGCGCCGAGTCGAGCAGCGACCGCCACACGTCGGCGAGGCCGATGGAGCGCGTGCCGACCGCGATGCTGGCCAGCGCGGCGGCGACGACCAGCACCAGCAGCAGGGCCAGCGTGCCCAGCCGTCGGCCGCGCGCCGGCGGTGCCGGAGGTCGTGCCGAGTCCCGGGCCGGGACGTCGACCGTGGTGGCCACGAGCAGCTCCCGGGACGGACGGCGTGGTCAGATAAGGCTTACCTTAGCTCGCTCGGTCGATCCCGCCACTCCCGCATGGGGCCGCGACAGCTCAGCGCTTCTGCCGGCGGCTCCCGCCGTGCCAGTCCTCCTGCCGGCCGATCTCGCCGGCCTGCACGCCGAAGGCCGGCAGCTGGGGGCGCTCGCGCAGGCTGCGCTTCAGCTCGGCGAAGCCGGGGAACGAAGCGAGCCCCACGACGTGGTCCCACAGCGCGACGGCCTCGTCCTCGGCGGGCAGCCGGCTGATGACCGGCCCGAAGAACGCCACGCCCTCGGGGGGCCGGAAGTGCAGGATCGGCGTCCCGACGTCCTTGCCGGCGAGCCCGAGCGCCTCGTCGGTCTCCGCCTGGATCTGCGCGTCCCAGCTGTCGTCGTCCACGGCATCGGCGAGCGCCGTGGGCAGCCCCGCCTCGGCGAGCGCCGGCTCGGCGAACTCCCGGGTGCCGCGCCGCGCCTCGTCGCCCGGGCTAGCGGGCTGCTCGAAGACGCGTGCGCCGAGCGCCGCGTAGAGCGGGCCGACGGCCTCGGGGCCGTGCTCGGCGCGGGTGCGGGCGGCGACCCGCAGCAGGCGCAGACCCGACGTGTGCCCGGCCTCGTACTCGGGCGGGAAGTGGCTGGCGTAGTCGACGTGGGCGTTGAGCAGCCGCAGCGAGATGAACCGCCACTCGACGGCGTACTCCCGCTGCGCGCTCACCTGCCGGACCCACTTGCTCGTCATCCAGGCGAACGGGCAGACCGGGTCGAACCAGAAGCGCAGATCGGCCATGGCGCGAACCTAGGCGCTCCCGCCCGACCGCGCCGCCCCAGTGCTGGGGCCGCGGTCCCAGCACCGTGCGGCCGGGGTCGCGACCACGAGCCTGGGGTGAGGGGCCGGCGTCAGACCGGCAGGACCGACTCGATGGCGGCCCGGACCTCGGGGGCGTCGGGCTCGGTGCGCGGCCGGAAGCGGGCCACCACCTCGCCCTGGCCGCTGAGCACCCACTTCTCGAAGTTCCAGGCGACATCGCCGTCCTGCCCGTCCACGTCGGGCACGGCGGTGAGCTGCCGGAAGAGCGGGTGCGCGCCCGGGCCGTTCACCTCGGCCTTCTCCGTCAGCGGGAAGGTGACGCCGTAGGTGGCCGAGCAGAACTGCTCGATCTCCTCGGCGGTGCCGGGCTCCTGCCCCATGAACTGGTTGCAGGGCACGCCCACGACGGTGAAGCCGCGGTCGCGGTACTCCTCGTGCAGCGCCTCCAGCGCGGTGTACTGCGGGGTCAGGCCGCAGCGGCTGGCCACGTTGACGACCAGCGCCGGGCCGCCGGCGGTCAGCTCCCGCAGCGTCGTGGCGGCGCCCTGCAGCGTGGTCACGGGCGTGTCGAGGAGGTCGCTCATGCCCGGCCGCAGCGCCGCCGGCCGAGGGTTCATTCCAGGCCGGCCCCCACCGCGGCGCCTAGGGTGGCGGGTGTCCGGCACGAGGAGGTCCCGTGGAGTGGCTGCTGATCACGGCGGCGGTGCTGGTGGTGGTCGCCGCAACCCTCTACGTCCGGCGCGGGCCGCGGCAGGAGGAGTGGCGCGACGAGCTGCCCGACGGCCGCCTCGACCGCGACCGGACGGACGGCCCGGACGCGCGCGGCGCGGTCAACAAGCACAGCTGGATGCTGGGCGGTGGAGGGTCCGGGGGCTGAGCCCGGCGGTTCAGCCCAGACCGCTGGCGTCGTCCGGGACGTCGACGGCGTAGCGGCGCAACGCCTCCAGCGGCACGACCTCCAGGGCGCCGGCGTTGGTGGCGGCCAGCACGACCCCCGCCGCCGCACCCGCCTGGTAGGCCTGCAGCCAGCGGGTGGCGACCACGCACCAGCGATCGCTCGGCCGCAGCCCGGGGAAGCCGTATTCCGGGCGCGGGGTGCTGAGGTCGTTGCCCAGCTCCCGCTGCACCGCCAGGAACTCGGTGGAGACGACGGTGCAGACCGTGTGCCGGCCGAGGTCGTCGGGGCCGCTGCGGCAGTGCCCGTCGCGGTAGAAGCCGGTGACCGGGTCCGTGCCGCAGGGCTCCAGCGGCCCACCGAGGACGTTCCGCTCGCCGGCGGGGTCGGGCAGCACGGGCCCTCCTCGGGTGGGCGTGGTCGGCGGGCGTCCAGGATGGCATGGTGCGGGCGTGAGCGAGATCCCCGAGATCCTCTGGCGGCCCACCGCCGCGTCGATCGCCGGCACCCGGAGCGCCGCCTTCGCCGGCTGGGTGGCGCAGCGCCGCGGCCTCTCCTTCGGTGACCCGGTCGACTACGACGCCCTGTGGCGGTGGTCGATCGAGCACCTCGACCAGTTCTGGGGTGACCTCGCCCGCTGGACCGGCGTGCTCGACGTCCCCGATGACCAGGTGCTCACCCCCCGCGAGATGCCGGGCGCGGTCTGGTTCCCGGGGACGGCGGTCAACTACGCCGAGCAGGTGTTCCGCCAGGCCGCCGACGACCGGCCCGCGCTGATCGCCGTCGCGGAGGACACCGAGCCCGTCGAGATCCCGTGGGCCGAACTCCGTGGCCAGGTGGGGGCCTTCGCCGCCACGCTGCGCCGCCTCGGCGTCCGTCCCGGCGACCGGGTCGCCGGCTATCTGCCCAACGTCCCCGAGACGATCGTCGCCTTCCTCGGCGCGGCCGCGGTCGGGGCCGTCTGGTCGTCCTGCGCGCCCGACTTCGGCACCCGCGCCGTCCTCGACCGGTTCGCCCAGATCGAGCCCACCGTGCTGGTCGCCGTCGACGGATACCGGTTCAACGGGCGAGCGCACGACCGGCGTGAGGTGGTGGCGCAGCTGCGCGAGGCGCTGCCCACGGTGCGGACGACGATCGCCGTCCCCCGGCTCTTCCCCGACGAGGTGCCCGACGGCGCCCTGCCCTGGGCCGACGCCGTCGCCGACCGGCAGGACCCGGCGTTCGAGCCGACGCCGTTCGACGCGCCGCTGTGGATCGTCTACTCGTCGGGCACGACCGGGCTCCCCAAGGGGATCGTGCACGGTCACGGCGGGGTGGTGCTGGAGCACCTCAAGTGGGGGCTGCTGCACCAGGACCTGGCGCCGGGCGCCCGCTTCTACTGGTACACCTCCACCGCCTGGATGATGTGGAACGTCGTCGCCTCCTCGCTGCTGTCGGGCGCCACGGCGGTGCTCCACGACGGAGCGCCCGCCTACCCGACCGTGGACGCGCAGTTCGCCCTCGCCGCGAAGGTCGGGATCACCCTGCTGGGCACCAGCCCCGGGTACCTGGGCGCCTGCCAGAAGGCCGGCGTCCGCCCCGGCGACGACCACGACCTCTCCGCGCTGCGCGTGCTCGGCTGCACCGGCTCCCCCCTGCCCGAGGCCTCCTACCGCTGGGTCTACGACGCCGTGGGCACGGACCTGCAGCTGGTCTCCGCGTCCGGTGGCACCGACGTCGCCACCGGTTTCATCGGGAGCTCACCGCTGCTCCCGGTCACGGTGGGCGAGCTGCAGCGGCCCATGCTGGGTGTGGCCGTGGAGTCGTGGAACGAGCAGGGCGAGCCGGTGGTCGGCGAGCTGGGGGAGCTGGTGGTCACCGAGCCGATGCCCTCAATGCCGCTGTACTTCTGGAACGACCCGGACGGCGCGCGGTACCGGGCGGCGTACTTCGAGCCGTGGCCCGGGGTGTGGCGGCACGGCGACTGGCTGGAGATCACCGAGCGCGGCACCTGCATCATCACCGGCCGGTCGGACTCCACGCTCAACCGCGGCGGGGTGCGCATGGGCACCGCGGACATCTACGCCGCCGTCGAGGCCTTCCCCGAGGTCGTCGACTGCGTCGTGCTCGGGGTCGAGCTGCCCGAGGGCGGCTACTGGATGCCGCTGTTCGTGCAGCTCGCCCCGGGGGAGGAGCTGACCGACGAGCTCGTGGGGCGGCTCCGGGAGGAGATCCGGACGACGGCCAGCCCGCGCCACGTGCCCGACGAGGTCATCGCCGTCCCCGGCGTGCCGCACACCCGCACCGGCAAGCGGCTGGAGGTGCCGCTCAAGCGGCTGTTCCAGGGCGTGGACCCGGCGAAGGCCGTGAACACCGGCACCGTCGACGACGCCGCGCTGGTCGAGCACTTCATCCGGCTGGCGAGGGACCGCACGCACTAGCCGCACCGACCGCCCGGCGGTCAGCGGGCGGTGCGCGCCAGCGTGGCGAAGAAGGCCCGGATGTCGCCGGCGAGGACGTCCGGCCGTTCGAGCGCCGCGTAGTGCCCCCCGCCCTCGAACTCGCTCCAGTGGACGATGGCGTCGTTGTCCCGCTCGGCGAAGGCGCGGATGCTCTTGAAGTCGTCGGAGAAGACCGCGACGCCGACGGGCGAGTGGTTGACGGCCGGCTCGCGCTGCGCGTGGGCCTCCTCGTAGTGGTACCGGCCGACGCTCGCCGAGGTGTTCGTGAGCCACTCGAGGGTGACCTCGGTGAGGATCTGCTCGGTGGTGACGAGGCTCGTGCCGTTGCCGAAGGACTGGAAGAGCTCGTTCCACGCGAGCTGCCCGACGGGGGAGTCCGACAACGCGGCGGCGACGGTCTGCGGGCGCGAGGCGTTGAGCGCGTTGTAGCCGCCGACCGACTGGAACCACTGCAGGTGCTCCAGCGCCGCGTGGTCCTTCGGCTCGAGCTTCTCGAACTCGGCCGGGTCGCCCGAGGGGAACGAGAACAGCTGCAGGACGTGGGCGCCGAGGAAGCCCGCCGGCTCGAGCAGGCCGAGTTCGCGGGCGACCATCGCCCCGGTGTCGCTGCCGTGCGCGCCGTAGCTGTCGTAGCCGAGCCGTCGCATGAGGGAGTCGTAGGTGCGGGCGACGCGGGCCGTGGTCCAGCCGCGGTCCGTGACCGGGGTGCTGAAGGCGAACCCCGGCATCGAGGGCACCACCACGGAGAAGGCGTCCTCGGCCGCACCGCCGTGGGCGACCGGATCGGTCAGCGGGCGGATGAGCTCGAGGAAGTCGACGAAGGAGCCCGGGTAGCTGTGCAGCAGCAGCAACGGGGTGGCGCCGGCCTCCACCGACGGAACGTGCAGGAAGTGGATCGTCTGGCCGTCGATATCGGTGAGGAAGTGCGGGAACTCGTTCATCCGCGCCTCCGCCGCACGCCAGTCGTACGCGGTGCGCCACTGCTCGACGACGTCGACCAGGTAGCTGTTCGGGACGCCGTAGGTCCAGTCGTCGCCCGGGGCGGGTGCCGGGAAGCGGGTGCGCCCCAGCCGGGCGAGGAGGTCGTCGAGGTCGGCCTGCGGGATCTCGACCCGGAACGGCCGGATGCCGGTGGAGGAGGTGGTCGGAGTGTCCGTCGTGGAGGTCATGGGACGAACCTAGGAGGCCAACAGGAACGGTTCGTTCCTGTTGGTGCGAGGATTCTCCGGTGCTCGAGACGTCGGCCCGCCTGCTGGCCCTGCTCGCCCTGCTGCAGGCCCGGCCGGCCTGGTCGGGGCCGGACCTCGCGGACCGTCTGGGGGTGACGACGCGGACCGTCCGCAACGACGTGGAGCGACTGCGCACCCTCGGCTATCCCGTGGAGGCCACCCGCGGCTCGCTGGGGCGCTACCGGCTGGGGGCCGGCGCATCGCTCCCGCCGCTGCTGCTCGACGACGACGAGGCCGTCGCCCTCGCGCTCGGCCTGCGGGCTGCGTCGGCGAGCGCGATCGAGCGCGTCGCGGAGACCAGCGCGCGGGCACTGGCGAAGCTCGAGCAGGTGCTGCCCGCACGACTGCGCCGCCAGGTCGGCAGCCTGACGGCGGCCACCACCCAGATCGCCGACGACGCGGGCACGCCCGAGGAGGATCCGCCGGTCGACCCGACCGTGCTCACCGCGGTGGCGGCGGCGATCCGGGACGTGGAGTGGCTGCGCTTCGAGCACGACGGCGTCCGCGTGCTCGTCGAGCCGTACCGGCTCGTCAGCTGGGAGCGCCGGTGGTACCTGCTGGGTCGCGAGCCGGAGAGCGGCCGCTGGCGGGTGTTCCGGGTCGACCGCCTGGCCCTCGGCCCCCGCACCGGCCGGCGGTTCACCCCGGAGCCCCTGCCCACCGAGGACCTGCGCGCCTACGTCATGCGGGCGGTGGCCTCGGAGGGGTGGGCCGTCCACGCCCGGATCACCGTGCTGGCGCCGGCCGCCGAGGTGCGTGCCCGCATCAACCCGGCCGTCGGCGTCGTCGAGCCGGTCGACGCGCGCACCAGCACGCTCGTGACGGGGGCGGACAGCTTCGAGACGATGGCCGTGTACATCTCGCTGCTCGACCTGGACTTCCGGGTGCTCGAGCCGCCGGAGCTCGTCGAGCGGCTGCGCGTTCTCGCGGCCCGCTACACCGCCGCCACGACGTGACCCACCCGTGAGGCTGCTCACCTCGCGGGTGACGACGGCGTGCCGGGGGAACAGGCAGCCGCCAAGGTGGAGTGATCACCGCCCTCGACGAGGAGGACGCGCCATGACCAGCACCGACGAGATCCGCGAGCCGCAGCCGCCGGTGCTGCTGCCGCCGTGGCACACCCCGGAGCGGGAGGCGCTGCAGGAGCAGGCGCGCCGGTTCGCGATGGAGGAGGTGCTGCCGGTCGCGAACGAGCTCGACCCGCAGAAGGGCGAGATCCCGGCGTCCCTGCTGGCGCGGCTGGCCGAGCTGGGCTACTTCGGCATCACCGTGCCCGCGGAGCAGGGCGGACTGGGCCTCGGCGTCTTCGAGTACTGCATGGTCAGCGAGGAGCTGGCCCGCGCCTGGATGTCGACGGCGAGCATCCTGGCCCGCTCCCAGGGTCTGGGGACGGCGGTCCTCGACGCCGACCGGCGGCACGAGCTGCTGGGCCGTAGCGCCCGGGGGGAGTGGATCGGCGCGATCGCGCTCTCGGAGCCCGACGCCGGCTCCGACCTCGCCGGCGTCTCCACCCGGGCGGTGCTCGACGGCGACGAGTGGGTCGTCACCGGCCGCAAGCGCTGGTGCGGCAACGCCAAGGCCGCCGACTTCATCCAGGTCCTGGTGCGCGAGCGCGACCCGGAGCCGGGGGAGTCGCGCTCGGCCGGGCTGATCAACCTGCTGCTGGAGAAGGAGCGCGGGGAGTTCCCCGAGGGCCTGTCCGGCTCCCCGATCGACAAGATCGGCTACCACGGCTTCCTCACCTGGGACCTCACCTTCGACGGCGTCCGGATCCCCCGGGAGAACGTGATCGACCAGGCGAAGGCCGCCCAGGAGGAGAGCGCCGAGGAGGGGGACGCCGCGAAGCAGGCGGGATTCGCCGAGGCGCAGAAGTTCCTCAACACCGCCCGGGTGCACACCGCGGCCCGGGCCGTGGGGCTGGCGCGCGCGGCGCTGGAGGACTGCATCCGCTACCTGCAGGAGCGCGAGCAGTTCGGTCACCCGATCGGCGACTTCCAGGCGCTGCGCTTCGCCGTCGCGGAGATGGCGGCGCAGATCGAGCAGTCGCGTGCCTTCTACCGCCAGGTCGCCCACCTGCTCGACCTGGGGCTGCCGGTGCACAAGGAGGCGTCGATGGTGAAGCTGGAGGCCACCGAGATGTCGGTGCGGGTGACCAACCAGGCCATGCAGCTGCACGGCGGGAACGGCTACACCACCGAGCGGCAGGTGGAGCGGCACTGGCGGGACGCCCGGCTGACCACGATCTTCGAGGGCACCAGCGAGATCCAGAAGCGGATCATCAGCGACCGGCTGCTCCCCCGCTCGCCGCTGGGCTGAGCCGGCCCCGCGACTGTGCGCTGATCGGGGTGATGAGCTGCCCAAGACCCCGATCAGCGCACAGCGGCGCTAGATCAGTCCAGCGCGATCGGCATCAGCATGCTGAGGTCGCCGGACCGGCCCGGTGCCCGCATGACCAGCGGCGCGATCGGCCCGTCGAGGTCGAGCACCAGCTGGCCGGCGTCCTCGGCGTCCAGGGCCTGGAGCAGGAACTCGCGGTTCACGCCCACCTCGACGTCGCCGAGGCTCAGCACGGTGGCGGCGTGCTCGGTGCCGTCCTCCGGGCTGCGCACCGTCCGGATCGGGGCGGCGGCCAGCTGCTCGCGGAACCGCGCGACGTCGACCTCGACCCGGGAGCTGCCCGACGCCCGCACGATCCGGCGGTAGTCGGGGAAGTCGGCGTCCACGCGGCGCCCGCGCACCGACCTGTCGCCGGCCGCGAGGACGACGTCCGCGCCGTCCACCGAGACGGTCAGGGGGCCGTCGTCGGGCGTCAGGGTCAGCAGCGCCTCGTCGACCAGCGCCACGGGGAGGACGGCGCTGACGGCCGGGCCCTCCACGGCGGCGTCGGCCAGGGTTCGCACCGCCAGGCGGTAGCGGTCGGTGGCCACCAGGCGGACGTCGTCGGCGTCGGCGTCGAGGAGCACGCCGGTGAGCGCCGGGAGTTCGGGGTCGCGGCCGACGGCGAAGCGCACGCCCCGCAGGGCGTCGAGGAAGGTCGCGGTCGTGCTGCGGATGCTGGTCATGAGGCTCTCCTGGGCCAGTAGGGATCGGGCGTGGAAGAGCTCGCGGCGGGCGTCGGCCAGCCCGTCCTCCAGGCGCCGCAGGTGCGCCTCGAGGACGACATCGGCGACGGCCGGGTCGTCCCGGTGCTCGACCACCCGGCGGATCTCGGCGAGCGGCATGGCCACCCGCCGCAGCCGGGCGACGAGCCGGGCGACGACGACCTGCTCGTCGCTGTACCAGCGGTAGCCGCTGCACGGGTCCACGCGGGCCGGCACGAGCACGCCGGCGCCGTCGTAGAACCGCAGGGCGCTCACCGTCAGGCCCGAGTCGCGCGCCATCCGGCCGATCCCCCGCATGCGTTCCTCCACGCCCCGGACCCTCGGGCCTCGACCGGGTCGAGGGTCAAGCATCGCCCGCCGGGCGGACGGACTCCAGCGACCGGCGGACGGCCCCGGCGATGTTTCCGGCGTCGAGCAGGTCGTCGTCGGTGGTGGCCCGGGCGCGGCGCAGCTCGGTGGTGAACTCGGCAAGCGCGGCATCGGCCCGGCGGACGGCCTCGGGGTCGGCCGTCGCGCCGCCGACCGAGCGGAGCACGTCCGCCAGGGCGGCCAGGGCCCGGGATGCCGGAGGTCGCAGCCGCGGCCCCAGCGGGACCGTCTCCAGATCGGCGAGCTCGGTCTCGGCGATCAGCTGGGTGAGGTCCTCGACGAGCAGCGTCAGGCGCTCGAGCGCCCGGGCCTGCCGGTACTGACGGTCGGCCGCCTCCCGGTACCGGGTCGCGCGGCGGTTGCCCCGGCGGGCCTCGTCGGTCAGGCGGACGGCGTCGCGCATGTGGGCCAGCAGCGGGTCGAGCGTGCGGATCCGGCCGCGCCACTCGTCCTGCGTGGGTGGGTGGTCCTGCCGCAACCCGTCGACCAGGTCGTCCAGCTGCCCGGCGAGGGCGTCCCGCAGGGTCGCGAGCGTCTGTTCCGCCGGTGCCAGGGGAAGCGGCGGGAAGGCGGCGGTCACGGCGAGGCCGACGAGCGCCCCCATGAAGGTGAGCCCGAGGTAGCCGAGCACGTACGCCGTCGTGTTCTCGTTGCCGAAGAGCAGGATGAACAACGCGGCCGTGGACAGCCAGCTGCTGGCGCTGCCCAGCCACTCCCACCCGGAGAGCACGACGCTGACGGCGATGACGACGGCGAGGGTGACCAGCCGCTGGCCGATCAGCACGTCGCCGACCAGGGCGACCCCGGCACCCAGCGCGATGGCGGCGACCGTCTGCACCGACGAGCGGACCGAGCCGGCCAGGGTGGACGCGGTGGTGGCGATGACCGCGCCGAGCGGGGCGTAGTACGGGTAGTCCGAGAGGGGGCCGGGGACCAGGAGGGCCAGCCACCAGGCGAGCGTGGCCGCGACGGCGGCTCGCACCGCGAGGCCGATCCGGGGGTGCCGGGCCCAGGTGCGGCGCGCCGCCCCCCACCAGGAGCGGCGGTGCCCGGACCCGTCGCCGGACCGGGAGCTGGAGTGCTGCATCACCGTCCCGTCCGTCGCCGGGAGGTCGTCCTCCCGGACCTGGCATTGCACCACGGCGGGCGGGGACGCGCTGCCGCGGCCGAGCTCGTGGTCAGCCCGTGGGCGCGGCCTCGTCGGCGTGCGCGACGTGGGCCAGCTCGCGCCAGATGAGCGCGAGGATCACCGCCGAGCCGACGAAGGCGAACCAGAACGGCCCGGTGATGCCGCAGACCTTGGCGATGACGCCGCCGAGCGCCTGGCCGGCGACGATCCCGCCGAACACGCCGATGTAGTAGAGGCTGCCCACCCGGCCCTGCAGCTCCGTGGGCACCGCCCGCATGCGGATGGTCCGTGACGTCGTCCCCCAGACGAAGAGGTGCGCGCCGAAGACGAACAGGATCGTCGCCGCGACCCACGGGACCGTGGTCAGCGCCAGGCCCAGGTGCGTGAGGGTCTCGATGACCAGCCCGACGCGCATGAGCAGGGCGAGGTCGGCGCGCCGGGCCAGCCAGTCGTAGGACGCGGTGCCGAGCAGGCCCCCCACCGCCGTCACCGTGGTCAGCAGCCCGAACCCGATCGCGCCGAGCCCCAGCCGGTCGGTCGCGTAGAGCACCAGCACCGACCACGCGGCGCCGTAGGTGACGTTGAAGGTGACGATCGTGATCGTCAGCGTGCGCACCGGGCCGTTGCCCCACGTCCAGCGCAGCCCCTCGACGATCTCCCGGCCGACGTGCCGCCCGCCCGGCGCGCGGGGGAGCGGGGGCAGCGCCATGCGCACCAGCAGCAGCGCGCCGAGCGCCACGCACAGGCCCTGCACCAGGAACGGCCAGGCCGAGCCCGCCGCGAACAGCACCGCGCCCAGCGCCGGACCGGCCATCTGGTTCATGGTCAGCGCACCGGCCATCATCCGGGCGTTGCCGACGCCGAGGTCGGCGCGGTCGACGACCATCGGCAGCAGCGTCCCGGAGGTCGTGTCGGCGAAGACCTCGGCGGTGCCCAGCAGGAACATCGCGGCGAGGACCACCGCGATGCCCGCTCGGCCGGTGACGAGGGCGAGCGTCAGGACGCCGAGGACGACGGCGCGCGCCACGTCGACGGCGATCACCAGCAGCCGGCGGTCCACCCGGTCGGCGAGCACCCCGGCGTAGAGGCCGAACAGCAGCCAGGGCAGCCGCTGCAGCAGGGCGGCGAGCGCGACGAGGAAGGGGTCGCTGGTCTGGGACGCCACCAGCAGCGGCCCGGCGGCCAGCGCGATGCCGTCGCCGAGGTTGGTCACCCAGGAGGAGCCGACCAGCCAGCGGAACGGCGTCCCCATGCGCGCCGGGAGCACTGCTTCGACGACCCGGCCCACGAGGTGAGGAGCTTAGGCGGGTGGGGTGGGGCGGGAGCCCGCCCGGTCAGCGGGCTGCAGCCTGCTCGGCGTTGTGCTCCAGGACGGCGTCGATCCAGAAGTGCAGGTCCTCGTCCGCGGCGAGGGCGGCCCCGTCGACGGCGATCCACCCCTCGCCCATCGACCGGCCGGCGCCCATCTCGGCCCGGTGGGCCCCGGCCACCTCGAGGCAATCGGCATCGCGGCCGCGGGAGACGCGCACCAGCAGGTCGCCGCCGCCGGCCGAGACGCAGGCCACCATCTTCTCGCCGACCATGAACGCGAGGCCGCCGAACATCTTCACCTCGCGGACGGCCTTCTCCGCGGGGAGCGCGTCGCGGACGCGGTCTGCCAGTGCGACGTCGTAGGCCATGCGCGGTCCTCTCCTCCGGGACGCCGGCAGCCTAGGGCCTG
Organism: Blastococcus sp. SYSU DS1021; assembly: GCF_054050995.1. NCBI lineage: Bacteria > Bacillati > Actinomycetota > Actinomycetes > Geodermatophilales > Geodermatophilaceae > Blastococcus > Blastococcus sp. SYSU DS1021. The sequence continues at coordinate 15,958 of NZ_JBJHAL010000019.1, forward strand.
CGGTCATCGCTCGGACGGTCTGCGCTCCTCCCCGTCCCGGCGCCCGGACGGTTGCCCCAGCCGGACGCGCAGGACCGGTACGCCGTCGCCGTCGAGGTGGTCGAGCGCGGCCGGGCGGCCGGTCATCGCGAGCAGGAGCGCATCGGCGTTCCCGCGGACGGCGGGGCCGGTGCCGTGCGCCCAGTCGAGGTCGTCCGCCTCGAACCGCAGACCGTCCAGCGTGCCCTTGCGGACGAAGCCACCGTCGGCCACCAAGGTCAGGGACGTCCGCAGGCGCTCCTCGGGGACGTCGCGCGCGATGCCCAGCGGCCAGCGGATGTCCAGGCCGTGCACGAGGAGGTCGGTGAGGGGCGCCTCGGGGCCTGCCCCGGGCGGGGTGAACCGCGCGCCGGCCTTCCGGTGCAGCACCTCGACGAGCTCGCCGAAGGGCCGGCGCGCCTGCTCGCGGGTCACCCGGACGTTCGCCCGGTCGAAGTTCCCCCGGCACGCGAGCATCGCCAGCACGAACTTCGGGGTGCTCACCTCCAGGGGCACGACCAGGTGCGCGACCACGTCGTGCACGGTCCACGCGCTGCAGAGGCTCGGCGTCGCCTGCTGCTCACCGGTCAGCCCCGACAGGAGGGCGGCCAGCTCGCGGCGCTCGCCGGCGATCTCCGCGAACGTGTCCACGCCGTCATCGTGCCAGCGGTGCGCCTGGCCCGGGGCCGGTTGCTGCCCGGGCCGCACGTCGGCCGCGCCACAGGAGCCACAGCGCCAGCAGGACCTCGCCGAGGAAGGTGAACTGCGCGACGGTCGGCCAGGACCCCGCCGAGAGCACCGCCCCGGCGCTGTCGAACGCGTAGCCCAGGCCGGCCACGACCAGGAGCACGCCCAGCCCCCGCGGTGCGGCGCGCCACCGGTGGGCCAGCACCCCGACGAGCACCAGATGGACGCCGAACAGCAGCAGGCCGGTGTTCCAGATGGCGTCGAACCGGTCGATCTCCGCTGCGCCGAGGACGGCATCGGTGGCGAGCAGGTTCGCCGCGGCCGCCAGGTGGCCGATCGCGACGAGGAACACGGCGGTGTACACCAGCCGGCAGACCGCGGCCAGCAGGGACAGCCGGGCGTCGACCGGCGCGAACACCTGGTGGAGCGCCCAGGCGACGACGACGTCGAGGACGGCCACCCCGATCAGGCACAGGATGCCGGCGCGGAACAGACCTTCGGCGGCGAGGACGTCGGTGGCGGTCCGCCCCGGATCGCCGGGCGTCACCAGACCCTCCACGGCGGCGCCGTAGCCGACGGCCGCCAGCGCCGCCATCAGCAGGAGTGCGGTGCCGGCGACGAGGCCCGCGCGGCGGTCCAGCTCCCGCCGCTCGCCGTGCAGCTGCGCCGTCGTCACCGGCCGGCCTCCGATACCCGGAGGAAGTCGACGACGCCGAAGAGCCGGTGCATCCGCTGGTCACCGGGCGGGAAGAACCGGTTCCCCTCGTCTGCCGGAACCAGGCGCGGCCGCTGCACCGGCACCGACCGGCCCTCGTGCTCGACGGTGGCGCTGCCGGCCGCCAGCACGTTGCGCACCCAGTCGGCGCCCGGGCCGTAGGGCAGGGCGAACAGGAAGCCGTCGTCGGTCGGCACCGCGACGGCCGGCGTCCGGTAGGCGGCACCGCTCACCCGGCCGCGGTGGTGCACTACCGACGCGTACGCACCGGGCTGCCCGGCCGTCTCCAGCTGGCGGGGGTTCGTGACGTCGCGGTTGAACCTGCGGACGGCGCGTTGGACGGGCCCCCACTTCGCGCGGAAGGACTGCACGAACAGTGCGGTCAGCAGCAGGAGCAGCGCTGCGCCGATCCGGATGGCACCCATGGCATCTCCCTTACGGTGTAAGGATCCCTTACGCCGTAAGGTAGCGAGCCGGCGCGGACGTGTCCAGGCCGTCGGCCACCGACCTCAGCTGTGGCCGACGCGCCGGTCGAGCCCGTCGAGGAGGAGATCCAGGGCGAACTCGAACTCGGCCTGGTCGTCGCACCAGCCGAGGACCCCCTCGTCCTCGTGGACGGTGTCGGCGAGCATGCCGGCCAGGTGCGGGTACCGGTCGGCCAGCTGCTCGAGCATCGCCATCGCCTCCTGCCCACCGGTCTCCGGATCGGCCGGGGTGAACAGCTCGCGGGTGAAGCCCAGGGCCCGGGAACCGAGCGCGTGCATGGCGTGGTGGGCCAGGTCGTAGGAGAAGCCGCCCGCCCGCAGGATGCCGAGCAGCCCGTCGTAGTAGCCGACGATCTCGGCGTCCATGGCGGTCCGCGTCTCGATGACCGCCGGCGCCCAGGGGTGCCGCAGCAGCACCTGGCGAGCCGTGAGGACGCGGGCCCGCAGCGCCGCCCGCCAGTCCTCCGCCGGGTCCGGGCCGACGCCGTCCACGGCGGCGACGATCTCGCCGATCACCACCTCGACGACGCCGTCGAGGACGGCCTCCTTGTTGGCGACGTGGTGGTACAGCGACATGGCCTCGACCCCGAGCTCCTGGGCCAGCCGCCGCATGGTCAGCGCGGCGAGGCCCTCGCGGTCGGCGAGGTCGACGGCAGCCTGCAGCACCCGCCGGCGGGTCAGCGCCGAGCGGGCGGGAGCGTCGGTACGGGGTGCCATGGACCACCTGTCCGCGGGGGATCGACCCGTACACCGTAAGGAGCGCCGGGCGGTTGGTGGCTCACGGCAGGCGCAGGACGCGGGCCTCCCAGGGGCGCAGCTCGGCGGGGTCGTCGTCGGCCATGTTGCCCAGCACCAGCTCGGCGGCCGGCGCCTCGGGCAGCAGCTCGGCCAACCGGTACGGCGTCCGCGACAGGTTGCAGACGACGAGCAGCTCGACGCCGCCCAGCGAGCGGGTGAACGCGTACACCTCGTCGTGGTCGGGCAGCAGCATGGTGAAGTCGCCCAGGGCGACGACGTCGTCGGTGTGGCGCAGCGCGATGAGCCGCCGGTAGTGGGCGAGCACCGAGGTGTCGTCGTCCCGCTGTGCCGCCACGTTCCACTCCACGTGGTCGGGGTTCACCGCCAGCCACGGCGTCCCGGTGGTGAAGCCGGCGTGCGGCGAGGCGTCCCACTGCACCGGCGTGCGGGCGTTGTCCCGGCTCATGCACCGCAGCGCGGCCAGCACCTCCGCCGGGTCGTGGCCGGCGGAGACGGCGTGCACGTGGTGGTTGAGCGACTCGACGTCGGCGAACTCCTCCAGCGAGGTGAACGGGTAGTTCGCCATCCCGATCTCCTGGCCCTGGTAGACGTACGGCGTCCCCCGGTGCAGGTGCAGCAGGGTGGCGAGGCAGGTCGCCGAGTCGCGGCGGTACTGCGGTGAGTCGTCGCCGAACCGGGACACCGCCCGCGGCTGGTCGTGGTTGTCCCAGTAGAGGGAGTTCCACCCCACCTCGGCCAGGCCGGCCTGCCAGCGGCCGAACGAGGCCTTGAGGTCGCGCATCCGCAGCGGGTGGACGTCCCACTTCGACGTCCCGTGGTCCAGCCCCACGTGCTCGAACTGGAAGACCATGTCCACCTCGCCGCGGGCCGGGTCGGTGAACAGCCGGGCCTGCTCGACGGTCACGCCGGGCATCTCGCCGACGGTCAGCAGCTTCTCGGAGCGCCCGGCGAATACCTCCCGGTGCATCTCCTGCAGGAACTCGTGGATCCGCGGCCCGCACAGGTAGGACGCCGAGCCGTCACCCAGCGACGAGCCGGGCAGCGGGGGCCCGTCGTGCAGCTCGCCGGCCGGTCCGACGTCCTTGCTGATCATGTTGATGACGTCCATGCGGAAGCCGTCGACCCCGCGGTCGAGCCACCACCGCATCATCTCGTACACCGCCTGCCGGACCTCCGGGTTCTCCCAGTTGAGGTCGGGCTGCCGGCGGTCGAACAGGTGCAGGTAGTACTCGTCGCTGGCCTCGTCGAGCTCCCAGGTCGGGCCGGAGAAGAACGACTGCCAGTTCGTCGGCTCCGCGCCCGGGGCGCCCGGTGCCATGCCGCGCCGCGGCGGCCGCCACCAGTACCAGTCGCGCTTGGGCGAGTCCTTCGACGAGCGGGACTCGACGAACCACGGGTGCTGGTCGCTGGTGTGGTTGACCACCAGGTCCATCACCAGCTTGATGCCGCGGGCGTGGAGTGCCTCGATCAGCTCGTCGAGCTGCTCCAGGGTGCCGAAGAGCGGATCGATGTCCTGGTAGTCGCTGATGTCGTAGCCGTTGTCGGCCTGCGGCGAGGGGTAGACCGGCGAGAGCCACAGGACGTCGACGCCGAGGTCGGCCAGGTGGTCGACGTGCAGCAGGATCCCGCCGAGGTCGCCGATGCCGTCGCCGTCGGAGTCGGCGAACGAGCGCGGGTAGACCTGGTAGACGACGGCACGGGTCCACCACGGGGGCTGCTCGACGGGCATGTGCCCAGCCCAGCACGCCGGGCGGCCCGCCGCACGGTCAGGGTGCCGGGAACCCGTGGTGCACGGCCTCCACGTTGTTGCCGTCGGGATCCCGGAAGAAGACGCCGTAGTAGCCCGGGTGGTACTCGGGCCACTCCCGCGGCTCGTGCAGGATCTCCGCGCCCGCCGCCCGCGCCGCGGCGAACACCTCGTCGACGGCCGCGCGCGAGGGTGCCGCCAGCGCCAGGTGCACCGGGCGGTGGCCGGTGTCCTCGGCGGGGCTCGTCCACAGCTGCGGCTGCCCGTCGGGCCCCGCCAGGCCGATCACCGGCCCGTGCGGGGTGTCGATGCGCATCGCCTCGCGGACGCCGCAGGTCGCGAAGACGCGCTGGTAGAAGGAGGCCGCCGCCTCGGCGTCGGCGCACTGCAGGCCCAGGTGGTCGATCATGCCCGCCGACCGTAGCGGCGCGGGCGCCCCTCGGGCACCGGTTCGTCGCGCCGGCCGGAAACCGGGTGGGGATCTGTCGCACCCGTCGTCCAGGATGGGCCCCGACCCCGGGAGGTGACCTGTGACGCTGCCGCGCGCCCTGGCGCCGCTCCGGCACACCTCCTACCGGTTGCTGGCGGCTGCGATGGCGCTGTCGCTGCTCACCCAGGGGCTGTGGGCGATCGCCATGGTCTGGCAGGTCCTCGGCCTCGACGGTGGCCCGGGGGCGTTGTCCCTGGTCGCCGCGCTCAGCTCCGGCGGCATGCTGGTGACGACGCTGCTCGGCGGGGCGCTGGCCGACCGGGTACCCCAGCGGCGGCTGCTGCTGGTCGTCGCGCTGCTGCAGGGCGGCGCGGTCTCCGTGGCGGCCGCGCTGTCGCTCACCGGCGTGCTCGAGCTGTGGCAGCTCGCGCTGGTCTCGCTCGTCGATGGCGTCGCCCTGGGGATGTTCTACCCCGCCTACTCGGCGCTGGTGCCCGCCCTCGTGCCCGAGGAGGACCTGCTCGCGGTCAACGGGCTGGAGGGCGCGGTCCGCCCCGTGCTGGGCCAGGCGGCCGGGCCCGCGGCGGCCGGCTTCCTCGTCGCCGCGTGGTCCCCGGGCGCGGCGCTGGCGGTCACCGCCGCGACCGCCTTCCTCGCCGCCGCCTTCCTGTGGGCCCTGCCCAGCACCCCGGTGCGCCGCCCGCCGGCGGGCGACGGCGACCCGCGGCCCGGCCTGCTCGCCGACGTCCGCGAGGGCGTGCGCTACATGGTCGCCACCCCGTGGCTGCTCGCGACGCTGCTGTTCGCCGCCTTCATGCTGCTGGCCTTCATCGGCCCGTTCGAGGTGCTCGTCCCGTTCGCCATCGCCGACGCCGGCGGCGGGGCCCGCCAGCACGCCTGGGTGCTGGTCGCCTTCGGCTTCGGCGGGGCGCTGGGCTCGCTGCTGGTCGCCTCGTGGCGGCTGCCGCGCCGCTACCTGACGGTGATGACCCTGCTGTGGGGGCTGGGCTGCATCCCGCTGGTCGCGTTCGGCTTCACCACCGACCTCGTCGTCATGCTCGCGGCGGCGGCCGTGGTCGGCGGCACCTCGCAGGCCGGCATGGTCATCTGGGGCACGCTGCTGCAGCGCCGGGTGCCGGGCGAGCTGCTGGGGCGGGTCTCCAGCCTCGACTTCTTCGTCTCGCTGAGCCTCATGCCGCTGTCCATGGCGCTCGCGGCGCCGCTGGCCGAGCTGGTCGGGCGCTCCGGTGCCTTCCTGGTGGCCGGTCTCGCCCCGCCGGTGTTCGCCGTCGTCGCCATCTGGGCCGCGCGCCTCCCCGCCGACGAGATCGCCCACCCCCTCGACGTCGGCGCCCCGACGGCCGCGGAGGAGCCGCCCGGCCCGGCCGCTGCTTGGATGGGGGGTGACGACGCCGGGACAGCCCCGGCGCGGGAGGGAGAACCGTGGCCGAGCTGACCCGACCGGACGTCGAGCCGCCCACCGGGCCGGCGCCCGACGACCTGGTGATCGAGGACCTCGTCGTCGGCGACGGCCCCGAGGCCAAGGCCGGCGACCTGGTGAGCTGCCACTACGTCGGCGTCACCCACGAGGGTGGCGAGCAGTTCGACGCCTCCTGGGACCGGGGCGACCCGCTGGAGTTCCGCGTGGGCGTCGGCATGGTCATCCAGGGCTGGGACGAGGGCATCGTCGGCATGAAGGTCGGCGGCCGCCGCCGGCTCACCATCCCGCCGCACAAGGCCTACGGCGACCGCGGCGCCGGCGGCGTGATCAAGCCCGGCGCCACGCTGGTCTTCGTCGTCGACCTCGTCGGCATCCGCTCCTTCACCGGCGGCTGACCCGGCGGAAGGATCGAGGCGGCGACGACGTTGGGCCAGGCATGCAGGTAGAGGTCTGGTCCGACGTCGTGTGCCCGTGGTGCTACATCGGGAAGCGCCGGCTGGAGTCCGCGCTGGAGAAGTTCCCGCACCGCGACCAGGTCGAGGTCGTGTGGCGCTCCTTCCAGCTCGACCCGAGCGTCCCCGAGGGCGAGACGCACCCCACGCTCCCGGCGCTGGCGCGCAAGTACGGCACGACCGTCGAGCAGATGCGCGAGAACATGGCGCAGGTCGAGCAGGTCGCGGCCGGTGAGGGGCTGGAGTACCACCTCGCCGACGCCGTCAGCGGCAACACCCTGCTGGCCCACGAGCTGCTGCACCTGGCCGCCGAGCACGGCAAGCGCAACGAGCTCAAGGAGCTCCTGCTGCACGCCTACTTCGAGGAGGGCCGGCCGGTCTTCGACGTCGACTCGCTCGTCCCGTTCGGGGTGCAGGTCGGGCTGGACGAGGCCGAGATCCGGGAGGCGCTGACCGACCGCCGCTACCTCGCCGCCGTCCGGCAGGAGGGCGCCACCGCGCAGGCCCTGGGCGCCACGGGCGTGCCGTTCTTCGTCGTCGACCGGAAGTACGGGGCCGCGGGCGCCCAGCCGGCCGAGCTGCTGCTGCAGGTGCTGGAGCGGGCCTGGGCCGACGCCCACCCGCTGGTCACCGTGCCGGCCGCCGAGGGCTGCACCGACGACGGCTGCGCCGTTCAGCCCAGTAGCTGACCGACCGCGCGCAGCGCCTGCTCGGCTCCGGTGTCCAGCTCACGGACGACGTCGGTGGCCGAGCGCTCGGCGGTGACCAGGCCGACGGCCTCCCCGGCGTAGACCGGCGCGGTCGCCGGGTCCCCGGTGCGCCGGCCGTCCACCACGGACTGCCGGGCCTCGGCGTCGTGCACCAGTTCCTCCTCGCGGCCGTGCCAGACCCGGGAGAAGTCGTTGACCAGCGCCCGCCCGGGCCAGCGCTCCGGCCAGGCGAGCCCCTCCGCGACGTCGAAGGCGCGGGTCAGCACGGTCTCCTCGCCGGTCGCCTGCCGCACCCGCTCCCGTGCGGCGGCGGAGTTCAGCCCCTCCGTGCAGGACAGCAGAGCCGTCCCGATCCACACGCCCGCCGCGCCGGCGGCAAGGGCGGCGGCCATCCCGCGGCCGGTCGCGATGCCGCCGGCGGCGACCACCGGGCGATCGGTGAGGGGGAGTACCTCCTGCAGCAGCGGGAGCAGGCCGCGGTGCCCGGTGTGGCCGCCCGCCTCGGTGCCCTGCGCGACCAGAACGTCGACGCCGGCGTCGAGCGCGCCTCGCGCGTCGGCGACGGTGTTGACCTGGGCGCAGACGGCGATCCCGGCATCGTGCAGCGCCGGCACGTAGGGGGCCGGGTCGCCGAAGGAGACCGACACCAGGGCCGGCCGCGCGGCGACCGTCGCCGCGAGCAGGTCGGGCCGGTCGGCGAGCGCCCAGGCCATCAGCCCGACGCCGAACGGCAGCCCGTCGGCGCGCGGGATCGCGCACTGCTCGGCGAGGAAGTCGGCGCTGTGCTTCGCGCTGATCCCGATCATCCCGAGCCCGCCGGCGCGGGACACCGCGGCAGCGAGCCCCCCACCAGCCACGCCGGCCATCGGGGCCCCGATGACCGGCGTGGTGAGGGAGAAGCGGCGGGTCAATGCGGTCGTGAGCACCTGCCCATCGTCTCGCTGACCCACAGCGGAGTCACTGGGTGGCGGGGCCGCCCTGCTCGGTGCCCTGCAGGCGGCCGAGGAACTCGTGGCAGCGCTTCGCGCGCTGGGAGTCCTGCTCCATGACCTCGCGGAAGAACGCCGCGACGTCGTCCAGGCCGGCGTTCTCGGCGTCCCGGACGTACTGGCCGTAGTCGTGCCCGGCCTTGAGCGAGTGGTACTGGACGGAGACGAGGTCGTAGAAGACGTCCTCGAAGCCGGTCTCACCGGTGGCCATCGGTCCTCCTCGGTTCAGGTGTGTGGGACGAGGCCGCCCTACCCCGGAAGAACCGGTTCGTCACACGGTCAGGCCGGCGGGGTCCCGCCGAACGCGCCTCCGGTGACGTCGCTGCCGCCCGCCTCGTCCTCCAGGTTCTGGCTGGTGGGCAGCTCGTCCTCGCCGCTCGACGTCGCGTCGTCCCCGGCCGAGGCGAGGTCGGCGCCCTCGCCGTAGGCGCCCGGATCGGCCTGCAGGGTCCGGGGGTCGTTGAGCGGATCGGGGTTGTCGGGATCGGTGACGGTCATGGACGCCTCCTTTCCCGGGGCGCCGTGCGCCAACCCCTCGACCGATACGTAACACATGTGTTACTCATTGGGCGTGGAGGCGCTCCAGGCACTGGCGGACCCGACGCGGCGCGAGCTGATCGCGCTGCTGGCCGGCGGGGAGCGGACGGCGGGGGAGCTGGCGGCGCCGTTCCCGGTCAGCCGCCCCGCGATCAGCCGGCACCTGCGCGTCCTCCGCGAGAGCGGGCTGGTCCGGGTGCGGGCCGAGGGGCGGGAGCGCCGCTACGCGCTCGACCCCGGGCCGCTGCGCGAGCTCGACGAGTGGCTGGAGCCCTACCGCGACCTGTGGGCGCACCGACTGGACGCCCTGGACACCGAGATCGCCCGCGGCCGGCGGGCGCGCAGGGACGGAGGACCGACATGACCCCACGCGGCAGCGACACCGATCTGGAGACCCGGCGCGGCGTCGTCACCACCGAGCCGGACGGCCGGCAGCGGCTGGAGTTCCGCCGCAGCTGGCCCGACCCGATCGAGGACGTCTGGGCAGCGCTCACCGAGCCCGTCCGCCTGGCCCGCTGGATCGGCACCTACGAGGGCGAGCGCGGCCCCGGTGGCACGGGCACCTTCACGATGACGCACGAGGACGAACCGGTCGGGGAGCCGATGGCGATCGTCGAGTGCGACCCGCCGCGCCGGCTGGTCGTGCAGTGGACCCAGGAGCAGGACGGCCTCGGCGTCTGGCGCATCGACCTGGACCTGTTCGTGGAGGGCGATCGGACCGTCCTCCGCTTCGTGCAGTTCTTCGCCGCCGGCCTCGACGTCACCGACTTCGCGATGGGCTGGCACTGGTACCTCGACAAGCTCGATGCCGAACTCGGCGGCCGCCCGGCCCCGGGCGACTGGGCGGCCTTCCTCGCCGAGACCGGTCCGGGCTACGGGCGACCCGCCGGGGCCTGATCGGTCACCTGGACCGGGTCCGGGCCGGTCCACGGGCCAAGCCGGCCCAGCAGGCGCCCCCGCGAGGCGAGCCGGGGGCCTGCCTGCACCGGGTAGGCGTCGTAGCCGTCGGTGAGGTCCCGGGCGGCGTGCACGGCGAAGTTCGGGTCGTCCTGCGCCTCGCGCGCCACCGCGACCAGGTCCGCGGCGCCGCCGGCGACGATCGCCTCGGCCTGCCGGGCGTCGACGACCAGCCCCACGGCCATCGTCGGGATGTCGGCCTGCTCACGGATCGCCGCGGCGTAGGGCACCTGGTAGCCGTAGCCGATCGGGTGCTCCCAGCCCCCGCCGATGCCGCCGCCGGAGACGTCGACGGCGTCCACCCCGCGGGTGCGCAGCTCCCGGGCGAAGGCCACCGTGTCCTCGATCGTCAGCCCGTCGCCGGAGCCGTCGACGGCGGAGACCCGCACCAGCAGCGGCTTGCCGGCGGGCCAGGCGGCGCGCACCGCGTCCACCACCTCGAGCGGGAACCGCATCCGCGCCTCGCGGGAGCCCCCGTACGAGTCGTCGCGCCGGTTGGTGAGCGGGGAGAGGAACTGGTGCAGCAGGTAGCCGTGCGCGGCGTGCACCTCCACGACGTCGAACCCGGCGGCGTCGGCCCGTCGGGCGGCGGCGGCGAACGCGTCCCGCACCCCCGCCAGCTCCACCTCGGAGAGCGCGTGCGGCACCGGCCATCCGTCCCCGGCCGGCACGGCGGACGCCGAGACGGTCGGCCACGGGGCCTCGCCCGGGCGGGCGTCGTCCTCGGTCACCGGCCCCGAGCCCTCCCACGGCCGGCGGCTGCTGGCCTTGGCGCCGGCGTGCGCCAGCTGGATGCCTGCCGCCGTCCCCTCGGCGTGCAGGAAGTCGACCACCCGGGCCAGCCCGGGTGCGTGGTCGTCGGACCACAGGCCGACGTCGCCGTGGCTGATCCGCCCCTCCGGGGTCACCGCGGTGGCCTCCACGACCACCAGCCCGAAGCCGCCCAGGGCGAACCGCCCGAGGTGCACGAGGTGGTAGTCGCCGACCCGGCCGTCGGTCACCGAGTACTGGCACATCGGGGCCACGGCGAGGCGATTGCGGAGCGTCACGTCGCGGAGACGGAGCGGCGAGAGAAGCGCGGGAGAGCTCACGAAGTGTGGCGAACACCGCCTCCCACCAGCCTGTTCCGAGCTGAGCGGTAGACGTCCTATACGTAACATTTGTCTCGTTACGGGCGCATGTCTGCGCTTGTACGCTGACCCGATCCGCACGGCCGTCCCGCGGCCGCGGCACGTAGGGCACCACCGTCGGAGCGGGAGTCCGCCCCGGCGACGCAGAGGATGGAGACGCCGTGACCACCGTGGCCACCCCAGGTCTGGAGAACGCCCCCACGACGCACGCCCGGCTGCTGGCCTGGGTGCGCGAGATGGCGGAGCTGACGACGCCGGACCAGGTGGTCTGGGTCGACGGCACCGACGAGGAGTGGGAGCGGCTCACCCGCAAGCTCGTCGACGCCGGCACCTTCACGCCGCTGGAGAAGAAGCCCAACTCGTTCTGGTGCGCCAGCGACCCCAGCGACGTCGCGCGCGTCGAGGACCGCACCTTCATCTGCTCGGTCGACGAGGCCGACGCGGGGCCCACCAACAACTGGATGGCCCCGGACGAGATGAAGTCGATCATGACCGAGCTGTACCGCGGGTGCATGCGCGGTCGGACGATGTACGTGATCCCCTTCTGCATGGGCCCGGTCGAGGCCGAGAACCCGATGTTCGGCGTCGAGCTCACCGACTCCGAGTACGTCGTCGTCTCCATGCGGGTGATGGCCCGCATCGGCAGCCGCATCCTCGAGGCGATGGGCTCCGACCGGCCGTTCGTGCCGGCGATGCACTCCCTCGGCGCCCCGCTGGAGCCGGGGCAGGCCGACGTCCCGTGGCCGTGCAGCGACACCAAGTACATCGTGCACTTCCCCGAGGAGCGGGCCATCTGGTCCTACGGCTCCGGCTACGGCGGCAACGCGCTGCTGGGCAAGAAGTGCTACTCGCTGCGGATCGCCTCGGTCATGGCCCGCGACGAGGGCTGGCTGGCCGAGCACATGCTGATCCTCAAGCTCACCAACCCGCAGCAGAAGACCTACTACATCGCCGCCGCCTTCCCCTCGGCCTGCGGGAAGACCAACCTGGCGATGCTCGAGCCGACCATCCCCGGCTGGAAGGTCGAGACCCTGGGCGACGACATCGCCTGGATGCGCTTCGGCGAGGACGGGCGCCTCTACGCCCTCAACCCCGAGTTCGGCCTCTTCGGCGTCGCGCCCGGCACCGGCTGGGACACCAACCCCAACGCCATGCGCACGATCGACAAGGGCAACTCGGTCTTCACCAACGTCGCCCTCACCGACGACGGCGACATCTGGTGGGAGGGGATGACCGACGAGCCGCCGGCCCACCTGACCGACTGGAAGGGCCGGGACTGGACGCCGGAGTCCGGCGAGCTCTCGTCGCACCCCAACTCGCGGTTCTGCACCCCGATCACCCAGTGCCCGATCCTGGCGCCGGAGTACGAGGACCCCAAGGGTGTGCCGATCTCGGCGATCCTCTTCGGCGGCCGCCGCAAGACCACGATCCCGCTGGTCACCGAGGCCCGGGACTGGAACCACGGCGTGTTCATGGGCGCGACGCTCTCCTCGGAGACCACCGCCGCCGCGACCGGCGCCGTCGGCGTCGTCCGCCGCGACCCGTTCGCCATGCTGCCGTTCATCGGCTACAACGCCGGTGACTACTTCGGCCACTGGGTCGAGACCGGCAAGCAGCACGACGCCAGCAAGCTGCCGAAGATCTTCTACGTCAACTGGTTCCGCCGGGACGCCGACGGCGGCTTCCTGTGGCCGGGCTTCGGCGAGAACAGCCGCGTGCTCAAGTGGGTCATCGAGCGCCTCGAGGGCACCGCGGCCGCCGTCGAGACCCCCGTTGGCCACGTGCCGACGGCGGACTCCCTCGACGTCTCCGGCCTGGACATGACCACCGAGCAGGTCGAGCAGGCCCTCGCGGTGAAGCCGGAGGAGTGGCGCGAGGAGATCCCGCAGATCACCGAGTGGTTCGAGAAGTTCGGCGACAAGCTCCCCAGCACCATGTGGGACGAGCTGGAGATCCTCAAGAGCCGCCTGGCGTAAGCCCGGCAGAGGCAGGGCCCGGAACCGCAGCGTCGCGGTTCCGGGCCCTCGCCGTTCCCGCCCAGCGCGCCCAGGCCCCGGTCGTCTGCGTCTGGGGCGTCGTCGCGGCACCGTGTGCCACGGTCGGTTAGCGTGGCGTGGCCCCCTTCCTGCTCCCGGAGGCATCCCCGCCCGTGGCAAATCCGTACCTGCAGGTGCTCCGGACCCCGCATGCCCTGCCCATGGTCCTGTCGGCCTTCATCGGCCGGTTGCCGCTGTCGATGGTGGGGCTGGGCAGCGTCCTGCTCGTGGCGTCGGAGACCGGCTCCTACGGCCTGGGCGGCGCGGTCGCTGCGGTGGGCGCGGTGACGACGGCCATCGCCGGTCCGCTGCTCGGCCGCTGGGCCGACACCCACGGCCAGCGCCGGGTGCTGCTGCCGGTGCTGGTCGTCTTCGTCCTCTCCGGCCTGGTCTTCCTGTTCTCCGTGCGGGAGGCCTGGCCGCTCTGGATCGTCTTCACCTCCGCGGGGCTGGCCGGTGCCTGCATCCCGCCGGTCTCCTCGATGATCCGTGTCCGCTGGACCCATCTGCTGCGCGGGAGCCACCGGCTGCCCACGGCGCTGGCGATGGAGTCCGTCGTCGACGAGTTCGTCTTCATCATCGGCCCGGTGCTGGTCACGTTCCTCTCGACGACGGGCCACGCCACCTCCGGTGTCGTCACGGCGTTCACCCTCGCCACCGTGGGCAGCCTGCTGTTCGCCGCGCAGCGCCGCACCGAGCCCGAACCGCACGGGCACGCCAGCCGGCAGGGGCCCTCGGCGATCCGCACCACCGGCCTGCGCGTGCTCTTCGTGGTCGGCGCGGCGGTGGGGGCGATCCTCGGCACCCTGGAGATCGCGCTGGTGGCGTTCGCCGACGAGCGGGGCGCCATGTCGATGTCCGGCGTCCTCATCGCGGGGCTGGCGCTCGGCTCGATGGCCAGCGGCATCGGCTGGGGCATGGTCCACTGGCGCGTCCCGCTGCGGCGGCGGCTGGTCGTCGCCCTCGCGGTGCTGACGGTGCTCGTCGTCCCGCTCACGCTGATCCAGGACGTGTGGCTGATGGTCCCGTTCGTGATCGTCGCCGGCGTCGCGGTCTCGCCGTCGCTGATCAGCTCCTTCACCCTCGCTGAACTGTTGGTGCCGCGCGCCGCGGTCACCGAGGCGTTCACCTGGATCGGGACCGCGCTGGGCCTGGGCGTGGCCCTCGGGGCGTCCGTGGCGGGCAAGCTCGTCGACGTCGCGGGCGCGAACACGGCGTTCCTGGTGGCCATCGTCGCGGCCGCGGTCGCGGCCGTCGTCGTCGCGCTCTTCCAGCGGCTGCTGCACGTCCCCGCCGAGCACGTCGCCGAGCCCGCGCTCGCCGGCTGACCGGGCTTTCCGTGCCGGAGTACACGCTCCCCGGCGCGCACGTGCGCGACCGGGCGGTGACGGTGCCGCTGCGGTGGGGCGGCGACGACGGCGCGACGATCTCGGTGTTCGTCCGCGAGCTCGTCCACCCCGACAGGCGCGCCGACGACCTGCCCCTCCTGCTCTTCCTGCAGGGCGGCCCGGGCGGCAAGTCGCCGCGACCGACCCGTGGTGGCTGGATCGAGCGCGCGCTCCGCGACTTCCGGGTCGTCCTCCTCGACCAGCGCGGCACCGGGCGCAGCTCGCGCATCACCGGCGCGACGATCGGCCGGTTCCCCGACGCCGGCGCGGCCGCCCGCCACCTGCTGGCGTTCCGGGCGGACTCGATCGTGGCCGATGCCGAGCACGTGCGGGCCACCCTCTACGGCGGCCGGCCGTGGACCACCCTGGGCCAGAGCTACGGCGGCTTCGTCACCCTGACCTATCTCTCGCGCGCGCCCGAGGGCCTCACCCGCTGCCTGGTCACCGGAGGGCTGCCGGGCCTGCGCGCCGACGCCCGCGAGGTCTACCGGCGCACCTATCCCCGCGTCGCCGCGCGCACCCGCCGGCTCTACGAGCGGTTTCCCGACGACGTCGCGCAGGTCGCCGCCGTCGCCGACCGGCTGGCCGCCGCACCCGCGGTCCTGCCCGACGGCGACCGGCTCACCGTGCGCCGCCTGCAGACCGTCGGTCAGGCGCTGGGCATGCGGGACGGCGCCACGGAGCTGCACTGGCTGTTCGAGGAGGCGTTCGACGGCGACGGCGAGCTGTCCGACACCTTCCTCGACCAGGTGGCCCGGCGGACCTCCTACCGGGACGACCCGCTCTACGCGGCGCTGCACGAGAGCATCTACGCGCAGGGGCCCGGCCCGGTCGGATGGGCGGCGCAGGACGAGCGGGGGCCGGAGTTCGACGGCGCCCGCCGCCCGCTGCCGTTCACCGGCGAGATGGTCTACCCGTGGATGTTCGAGGAGATCGCGTCGCTGCGGCCGTTCGCGCCGGCCGTGCACGCACTGGCCGAGCTGGAGGAGTTCCCCGCCCTCTACGACCCGGCGCGGCTGGCCGCCAACGAGGTGCCGGTCGACGCCGCCGTCTACTTCGACGACATGTACGTCGACGCCGGCCTGTCGCTGGAGACGGCCGAGGCGGTCGGCAACGTGCGCACCTGGGTGACCAACGAGCACGAGCACGACGGCCTGCGCGTGGGCGACGTGCTCGACCGGCTGCTCACCCTGCGGTCCCGGTGACCCGCCCGCGGCCCGCCGCCGGGGGCGGCCGGCGGCTGGGGGTGGCGCCCGAGCGGCTGGGTCGCTGGCTGGACGGCGTCGCCACCCGGCACGGCGCCTTCACCGCGGTGGAGCCGGCCGACGACGGGCTGCGGATCACCTGCGCCGACACGACGAGCGTGGTCCTGCGCGCCCCGTTCGGCTGGGTGCCCGAGCCGCCGCTGCTGGGCAGCTTCACCGCCGCCGCCGGTCGGCCCCGGCGCGCCGCGGTGCTGCTGGTGCGCCGCGGCCGGTGGGCGGTCGGCGTCTTCGACGGCGACCAGCTGGTCGTCTCCAAGGTCGACGCGCGGCAGGTTCAGGGCCGGACGGCGGCCGGCGGCTGGTCGCAGCAGCGGTTCGCCCGCCGCCGCGCCCACCAGACCGACGCCGTCGTCGACCACGCGGTCGAGACCGCCGCCCGGGTCCTGCTGCCGCACGCCGACGGGCTGGCGGCGTTGTTCACCGGGGGCGACCGGGGGCTCGTCGACGACGTGCTCGCCGGCCCCCGGCTCCGCGCGTTGGCCGCGCTGCGTCGGGAGCCCGCCCTGGAGGTGGGCGAGCCGACCAAGGTGGTGCTGCTGGAGACACCCAAGCAGTTCCGCGCGGTGCAGGTGGTCATCCGCGAGCCGTCTCCGCCCCTGGGTTGAGCCGGACCGCCGGACGTCTGGCCGCGCCGTGACCCGGCTGGACGTGCGTCGGAGCGGCTGGACCCGGCTGGTGCACGTGCCCGAGCTCATGGGCCGGCTCCCCGGCCGCTGACAGGTGGACTCGTCCGTCCGACTGCTGAGCCGTGCTCAGGGCGTGATGACCAGCCGGATGGGGTCGCCCTGCTTGTGCGCCAGCCGCTCCACGCCCTCAGCGGCGTCGGCGAGGGACAGCGTGCCGGAGATCGACCGCGACAGGTCCAGCCGGTGGTGGCGGATCAGGTTCACCAGCTCGACCACGTGGGCGGGCTCGGAGCCGTAGTGGCCCAGGATCCGCTGGCCGAAGTAGCTGAACTGGGTGCCGTTGCGGATCTCCAGCGGCTGGTCGGTGAGGCCCACCAGCACCAGGGCGCCGTCGCGCTCCAGGCAGCGCACGGCCTGCTCGCGCACCGGCGCCACCCCGGCGAAGTCGAAGGCGAACGCCAGCCCGGCGCCGCCGGTCAGCTCGCGGACGCGGGCGGCGATGTCCTCGGCCGGGTCCAGCGCGAGGTCCGCGCCGAAGTCCAGCGCCCGCTGCCGGGCGGCCGGCACCGGGTCGACGGCGACGATCGGGGCGGCCCCGGCCAGGCGCAGCAGCTGCACCGCGTGCGCGCCGAGGCCGCCGATGCCCCAGACGCCGACGGGCTGGGCGGCCCGCACCTGCGCCGTCCGCACGATCGAGGCCCACGGCGTCGACACCGCGTCGGGCACGATGCACGCCTGCTCGAACGGGAGGTCGTCGGGGATGGGCACGACCGTGTCCGCGGTGGCCAGCGCGTACTGCGCCCAGCCGCCGTCGTAGTCGACGCCGCGGGTGTGCACCCAGCCGTCCTTCTCCTCCCCGGCCTGCAGCAGCACCCGCTGGCCCTCGGCCAGTCCGCTCACCCCGTCACCCAGGTCGGCGACGGTGCCGGCCACCTCGTGGCCGAGGGTCACCTCGTCGCCGGCGAGGAACAGCGGGGACAGCTGCCCCTCGATGAGGTGGACGTCGGAGAGGCAGATGCCGGCCGCGGCGACCCGGATCAGCACCTCGCCGGGGCCGGGCGTCGGCTTGGGCACCTCCTTGACCACGAAGTCACGGGTGCGCACGTTCAGCCGGCCGGCCAGCATCGAATCAGGCATGCCCCCATCCAACGCCGTGGGCACCGCGCCGACGAACCGGGCCCGGCCCGCGACCGGAGGAGCCGGTGGGGCGGGCGGGTCCCCGGTGACGGACGGGACGGTTCCGGTGGCCGTACCCCCGCGCGGGTGGTTGTCATCGGTGATCTTCCCTGCTGAGCTGGGCTTTCTGTCGTGGGGAGGGTCATGGAGTCGCGCACGGGGACCGGTCGCACCCTGCTCACGCTGGCGGGCGCCATCCTGCTGGCCGGGGTACTGCTGGCCGGGTTGCTGCTGCCGTGGGTCGGCGGGCCGGCCCTGGCCGCGCAGAGCTCCTCGGCTCTGCTGGGCGAGCCGCCGGAGGAGTTCTCCGTCGAGGTGCCGGCCCGCAACAGCGTGATGCTCGCGGCCAACGGCGAGGTGATCACCTCGTTCTACCGGGAGAACCGCGACCCGGTGACGTTCGACCGGATCGCCGAGGTGATGCGGCAGGCGCTGGTGGCCGTGGAGGACGCGCGCTTCTACGACCACGGCGGTCTGGACGTGCAGGGCACAGCGCGTGCTCTGGTCACCAACATCGCCGCCGGGGAGGTGGAGGAAGGCGGGTCCACGCTGACCCAGCAGCTGGTGAAGCAGACCCTGCTGCAGTCCGCGCGGACCCCGGCCGACCGCGACGCCGCCATCGAGAAGACCTTCGGCCGCAAGCTGCGCGAGGCCCGGCTGGCGCTGGCGATGGAGTCCACCTACAGCAAGGACGAGCTGCTCACCCGCTACCTGAACATCGTCTACTTCGGGCGCAATGCCTACGGCGTGCAGCCCGCGGCCCAGGCCTTCTTCGGCGTCGACGCCGCCGAGCTGACCCTGCCCCAGGCGGCCCTGTTGGCCGGCCTGGTGCAGAGCCCGTCCGACCACGACCCGTTCACCGACCCCGAGGGCGCGACCGTCCGGCGCAACCAGGTGCTGGCCCGTATGGCCGAGCAGGGCTACATCAGCCCGGAGCAGCAGGCCGAGGCCGAGGCCGCCCCGCTCGACCTGGCTCCCGCTCCCGCACCGCGCCGCGGCTGCGTCGAGGCGTCCGTGGGCGCCTACGTCTGCGACTTCGTCCAGCGGTACCTGATCGAGGAGCTCGGGCTCACCCAGGACGATCTCGAGCGCAACGGCTACGTCGTCCAGACCACGCTGGACGCCGACCTGCAGCGCGCCGGCGACGCCGCCGTGCTGGCCAACCAGCCGCTGGAGAGCTCGCTGGCGGCCACCTTCACCGCGGTGGAGCCGGGCACCGGCCACCTGCTGGCGATGAGCGTCAACCGCATCTTCGGCCACGACGAGCACGACGAGCGGCAGGAGTCGGTCAACCTCAACGCGCTGCCCAGCCGGGGCGCCGGGTCCACGTACAAGGTGTTCGTGGCGGCCGCCGCGCTGGCCCGCGGCTACTCGACCGAGTACACGCTGACCGCCCCCAACCCGTACTACTCGCGCGTCTACCAGGCCGACGGCGGGCCCTACCGGGTTCGGAACGCCGGGAGCTACCGGGCCTCGCTGGACCTCACGACCGCGCTCTACCAGTCCTCCAACACCTACTTCCTGGCCCTCGAGGACGCCCTCGGCAGCGTCGAGGAGCCGGTGCGCATGGCCGAGCGCATGGGTCTCTACGCCCACGGCCCCCGGGGCCTGGCGCAGCGCACGATCGACGAGAACAACGGCTCGTTCGCCTTCGGCCCCGACGCGACGAGCCCGCTGGGGCTGGCCAGCGCCTACTCGACGCTCGCGGCCTCGGGCACCCGGTGCGACGTCGTCCCGGTCACCGGGCTGCTCGACCGGAACGGGGAGCCCGTCCTGGGTGCGGACGGCGAGCCGCTCGTGGACGGCGACCGCTGCACCCCCGAGGCGATCCCGTCCGGGGTGGCGAACACGCTCAACCAGATGCTGCGCAAGGACGTCGAGCCGGGCTACGGCGGCCAGACCGGCCGGCGGGCGTACGTGCCGGGCCACCAGATCGCGGGGAAGACCGGCACCACCCAGGACAACGTCTCGGTGGCGTTCGTCGGGTACACCCCGGAGATCGCCGCCAGCGTGATGGTGTTCAACCCCAAGGAGGCCGAGGACGTCGGCGGCTTCGGGGGCGGCAAGGGCGCCACCATCTGGCACGACGCCATGGCGCCGGTGCTCGGCGCCCGGGGCAGCAGCGACTTCCCGCCCGCGGATCCCGCGGTGGTGCGGGGCAACACGATCCGGGTGCCGTCCTGCGGTGATCCGTTCGCCTGCCAGGAGGTGCTCGGCGACGCCGGTTTCCTCGACGTCGTGGTGCGGGTGGACAGCGACCTGGCCGACGGAGAGCTCGTGGGCACGAGTCCGCCGGCCGGCGGCCGGGCGGTGCGAGGGCAGGTCGTCTCGATCCTGGTGAGCAACGGCTCCCGCTACGTGCCGCCGCCCCCGCCCCCGCCCGCTCCCGAGCCGGTGCCGGCGCCCCCGCCGTCCACGTCCCCGCCGTCCACGTCCCCGCCGTCCACGTCCCCGCCGTCCACGTCCCCGCCGTCCACGCCCCCGCCGTCCACGCCGCCGGTCGTGGCGGAGCCGGACACCGGGACCGGCGGATCCCCGCCCCCGGACGAGCCGACGCTAGGCGAGACCGGGACCTGGCTCGACCGGTCCCCCTACCGGTCCCCGCCGCGGCGCTGACCGCCGCTCCAGCTGCTCGTCGAGCTCCTGGGTGGCCAGCCAGCCGAGCAGCACCACCAGGTGCAGGAGGAACAGCCACACGCCGAGCGCCGCGACCCCACCGACGACGTCGATGTCGCCGAACGGCGCGCCCAGGTCCAGCGGCAGCGCCAGGAACAGCACGAAGCCCTGCAGGAAGCCGGACAGGCAGGCGGCGGTGAACAGCGCGCCCACCATCAGCGCCGGCCACCGCACGCGGCCTCCCCCGACGACCCGGAACCCCCAGGCCAGCGGCAGGGTGAGGGCGGCCAGTACCGCGTAGTAGCCGAGGGCCACCTGCCCGACGACGGCGGCCACCCCGCCGCGGTCGGCGAGGTCGGCCATCTGCCCGGCCGCCAGCAGCAGCGGGTACAGCAGCACCGGGGTGATCAGCAGCAGCGGCAGAGCGGCCAGCCTGCCGCGCCAGCCGGTCATCCCCTCGTGCCGGGAGCCGAAGCGCAGCAGCGCGCGCCGGAGACCCTCGCCGTAGAAGGACATGGGCAGCAGCGCCAGCAGCGCGCCGAGCGGGTCCAGGCCCGTGCCGGCGTCGACCAGGCGGGTCACGGCGGTCGGTGCGTCGAGCGCGCCGGGCAGCAGCTCGGCCAGCCGCTCGCCGAGGGCGTGCACCCGCTCGGGGGAGGTGAGCCAGGAGGTCAGACCGAACGCCAGCAGCAGCAGCGGCACGACGGCGATGCCGGCGTAGAAGGTGAGCCCCGCGGCGATCAGCATGAGGTCGCGTCCCCGCAGCCGGGCGCGTACGCCCCGGGCCAGGTCGCGCAGCCAGGCGACGGCCCGGGAGAACCAGCCCACGCGTGGCGGGTTCAGTCGGTGCCGGTGTTGGAGCCGGTCTCCTCGCAGCTGGCGTCGTGCGGGTTGTCCGCCTGCTCACCGCTGGCGTCGCAGTTCGTCTCCCCGCGCTGGATGTCGGTGTTGTCGCCGCAGGCGACCAGCGACCCGGCGAGCGCGAGCAGCAGGAGGGGCTTCCGGATGTCCATCCACCGATAGTGGTCCCGCGGAGCCGTGCCGAAACGGACCCCGGTGGGGCGTCTACCGCCCCTGCGGAGCGAACGCGCAGGTGGCTGGGACGGCTGTGACAGGACGCGCAGGAGAACTACACGAATGTCGTTCCGGGCATTGTCACGACCGGGTCACGCCGCCTACGGTGAGTGTGTCCGTCGGGGCTTTCTGTCACTACCGAGTGACCTCCGCCGGGCGCCGTCGAGCGAACCGGGCACCCGCACAGGCGCGGGTGCCGGCCAGGCAACGCTGCGGCACGCAGGTGGGACGGACCCCTCCGTCCCGGCGTGCCCGCGCGTGCCCGGCCGGGCCCCCGGCAGGCGGCCGTGGATGAGATCGGAGAGCCGCCGCACCATGGCGACCCCCCTGCGCACGCCCGCTCGCCGCCGCACCGCCGGACGGGTGGGGCTGGCCCTGGCCGGCACCGTCGGCATCCTCCTCGCCACGGTCCCGGCAGCCGCGGATCCCGGCTCCCCCGCAACCTCGGCCGAGGCCGCCCGGCTGGTCGCCGAGCGCGGCCACCAGCTCGAGGTCGTCACCGAGCGGTTCAACGAGGCGCGCGACGCGCTGACGGGCCAGCAGGCGGCCGCGGAGGCCGCGGCCGCACAGCTGGCGCAGGCCACCGCCGACCTCG
This sequence comes from Blastococcus sp. SYSU DS1021, assembly GCF_054050995.1. Lineage (NCBI taxonomy): Bacteria > Bacillati > Actinomycetota > Actinomycetes > Geodermatophilales > Geodermatophilaceae > Blastococcus > Blastococcus sp. SYSU DS1021. The sequence continues at coordinate 37,791 of NZ_JBJHAL010000019.1, forward strand.
CCCGCGCCCAGGAGGCGGTCCGCGGCATCGCGCGCAGCGCCTGGACCGGTGAGGGGCTGGGCTCCTTCCAGGCGCTGCTCACCAGCAGCTCGGCCGACGAGTTCGTCACCCGCGTGGCCACGCTGGAGACGATCTCCGGCCACCAGGGTGTCGTCCTCGCCCGCGCCGCCGAGGCCAACGTGGCCGCCGCGCAGGCCCAGGCCACCGCGCACGAGGCCGCGGTCCAGGCGCAGGCCGCCTACGACGCCGTCGCCGGGCAGCAGGCCGACCTGCAGGCGCAGGTCGACGAGTTCCGCGCGCAGTTCGACCAGCTCAGCGCCCAGGAGCGCCAGGCGGTGGCCCAGGCCCACCACGCCGAGGAGCGCGGCACCGAGTCGCAGCGGGCCAGCCGCGACGACCGGGAGCCCACTGCGCCGGCGCCGTCCGCGCCCGTGGTGGCCGACAGCGAGGCGGCGCAGATCGCCGTGGACACCGCCATGGCCCAGCGTGGGAAGCCCTACGTGTGGGCGGCCACCGGGCCCAGCGCCTTCGACTGCTCGGGGCTCACCTCCTACGCCTACCGGGCGGCCGGCATCTCGCTACCGCGCGCCAGCCGGAACCAGGCAGCCACCGGCCAGTCGGTCTCCCGCGACCAGCTGCGCCCGGGTGACCTCGTGTTCTTCTACAGCCCGGTCAGCCACGTGGGCATCTACATCGGCGACGGCCAGATGGTGCATGCGCCCACGTCGGGCGACGTCGTCAAGGTGGCGAGCATCGACTCGATGGGCGGCTACAGCGGGGCCCGGCGCATCGCCGGCTGATCGTGCCGGGTGACCTGCTGCAGCAGGCCCCACACGAAGACCGCGCGCACCCCGCCGGGGAGGCGCACCTCCGCGCGGGTCGGCACCCCCGGGTCGAGGCCGCGCGCACCCGGCAGCCCGACGACGTCGTCGAGCACGTGCTCCCACACCAGCAGCCGGTGCGGGCGGGCCGCCGGCACCGGTGAGCCCGGCGCGCGGGCGAGCTGCTCGTGGAGCACCGCGCCACCGGGCCCGCTGACCACCTCCCACCACAGGTGCGGCCACAGCGGCAGCGGCCAGCGCCGCACCTGGATGTCGAGGTCGCCGACGCGGCGGTCCTCCAGCTCCTCGGGCGGGCCGAGGACCGCGGAGCGCAGGGCCAGCCCGCGGGGTGCCCGGCGCGAGTGCTGCAGCGCCTGCCAGCGGGTGTGCGCCGCGTGCGCCTCCGCCCGGGTCGCGCCCAGCCGCGGCAGCGCCGCGGCGGTGAGATCGGGGCGGAGATCGGCCATCCGGCGCAGCAGCACCAGGCAGAACTCCCGCCGGGCCAGTCCGCGCACGACGCCGACCCTGCCACCGCGGCCGGTGCCGCGTACGTCACACCCGGCGCGGGGACCCCGCGCCCCGCCCGGTCGTTGACGACCGCAGAGCCCGCCGACCCGAGGACGTCCGTTGAACCCGCGCAGCGTCACCACCGCCTTCCGCCTCGTCGCCATCGCCGAGGCGATCACCTGGGTCGGCCTGCTGGCCGGGATGTTCGTCAAGTGGGTGCTGCAGACCTCCGAGGTCGGCGTGCAGGTGTTCGGGCCCATCCACGGCGGGGTCTTCGTCGTCTACGTCCTCGTCGCGCTCGTCACGGCCCGGGTGCTGCGCTGGTCGCTGCCCACCACGGTCCTCGCCCTCGCCGCGTCGGTGCCGCCGCTGGCCACGGTCTGGTTCGAGCGGTGGGCCACCCGCTCCGGTGCGCTGCCCACGCGGGACGCACTGACCGCCTGATCACGCGCCGGGTGCCGGTCGCTACGGTCGCCGGCATGCCCGAGCCCGTCCTCCCCGGCACCGCCCGACTCCTGCTCGCCCGCACCGCCCGGGTCCAGCGCGACGGCCGGGCCCCCGGCCTGGTCGCGGGCGTCGTCCGCGACGGCGGCCTGGCCTGGTCGGCCGGCCGCGGCGAGGTGCCCGGCCCGCACACCGACGTCCAGTACCGGCTCGGGTCGATCAGCAAGACGGTGACGGCGGTCGTGGTCATGCGGCTGCGCGACGAGGGCCGGCTGGGGCTGGACGACCCGCTGGAGCGGCACCTGCCCGGGACGCCGCTCGGCGACCGTACGGTCGGCCAGCTGCTCTCCCACCTCGCCGGCGCCTCGGCCGAGAGCCCCGGCGGCTGGTGGGAGCGCACCCAGGGTGGCTCCCTCGACGACCTGGGCCTGGCGGAGACCGACGTCGTCCTCGGCGCCGCGCGGCGGTTCCACTACTCCAACCTCGGTTTCGGCCTGCTCGGTGAGCTCGTCACCCGGCTGCGCGGCCGCAGCTGGGACGACGCCGTCACCGCCGAGGTGCTCGCCCCGCTCGGCATGGCCCGCACCACGCCGAGACCGGTCGCGCCGGCCGCCGAGGGCCGTGCGGTGCATCCGTGGGCCGACGTCGTGCTGCCCGAGCCCGAGCACCACGCCGGCGTGATGGCCGCCGCGGGGCAGCTGTGGGCGACGCTGACCGATCTGGGCCGGTTCGCCGCGTTCCTGCTCGGCGACACCGGCGACGTGCTCGACCCGGCGACGCTGGAGGAGATGACGGTGCCCGCCGGCGTGGACTCCTCCGCGCCGGGCTGGTCGGCCTACGGGCTGGGCGTGCAGGTGCTGCGCGTGGACGGGCGGACGCTGGTCGGGCACGGCGGCTCGATGCCCGGCTTCCTCGCCGGGGTGTTCGTCGACCGGGAGGAGCAGGCGGGCGCGGTGTCGCTGGCCAACACCACCAGCGGCCTCGATCCGCTGGTGTTCGGGCTCCTGGCCGACCTGCGTGCCGCCGAGCCGCGCATCGTCGAGCCGTGGGCACCCGCGCCGTCGCCGGTGCCGCTGGAGGACCTCGGCATCTGGTTCTGGGGCCCTGCCCCCTACGTCCTCCGGTCGGTCGCCGGCGGCCTGCTGCACCTGGGCCCGCTGCCCGGGCGGTCCGGCCGGGCGAGCCGGTTCGCCCCGGCGGCCGACGGCACCTGGCGCGGGCTGGACGGCTACTTCGCCGGGGAGACGCTGCGCATCGCCGCCGACCACCTGGACCTGGACACGTTCGTCTTCACCCGCACGCCCTACGACCCGGCCGCCCCGGTGCCGGGGGGCGTCGACGAGCGCGGCTGGCGCTGACCGGGCATAGGAAGCCATGCCTACGGTTCTGGTCCAGAATTCGTAGGTAGAGCTTCCTATGCCCGGGGGGATCAGCCGGTCGGGTAGAGGCCCGCCGTGTACTGCTCCCCGTAGTAGCGCTCGATGTCCTCCAGCCGCTCGCCGCGGCGCTCGAGGGCCTGCGCGATCCGGGGCCGGGACGGCACGTCGTGGGCTCCCCAGGTGTCCGGTTCCCAGAGCCCGGAGCGGAGGAACGCCTTGGCGCAGTGGTGGAACACCTGCTCGACCTCGACGACCATGGCCAGCACCGGGCGGTGCCCCTGCACCACCATGCGCCCGAGCAGCACGTCGTCGCGGACGAGGCGGGCCCGTCCGTTGATCCGGAGGGTGTCGCCCCGCCCTGGCAGCAGGTAGACCAGGCCGACGTGCGGGTTGGCCAGGATGTTGCGGAAGCCGTCCGCGCGGCGGTTGCCGGCCCGCTCGGGGATCGCGATGGTCCGGTCGTCGAGGACGAGCGTGAAGCCGGGCGGGTCACCCTTCGGCGAGACGTCGCACGTGCCGTCCGCCGCGCTGGTCGCGACCAGGCAGAAGGGTGAGGCGGCCAGCCACTGCCGGTCGAACTCGTGCAGCGCCGTGCGTTCCTTGGCCACGGCGGCGGGGGCCGGCTCCCCGAGGAGGGCGCGCAGCTCTGCCTCGGTCGTGATCTCCTCCACGACCGGACCCTGTCACGGGCGGTCGAAGGCGTCGATGGTGTTCTTGACGACGAGGCCGTACGCCAGGTGCGGCACCAGGTCGCTGAGCCAGTCCGTCGTCGACCACGTGCGGGGGTCGGTGACGCCGAGCACCGTCATCGGCCCGTTCCCCGCGACCATCGCGCCCAGCGCGGTCAGCAGCGTGCCGACCGGCTTCGACGACAGCAGGCCCGACGCCCGGGCCAGCCCGCCGACCACGCCCACCCCGACGCCGGCCACGATGCCCGTCATCGGGCCGAGTCCCTGGAGGCGGTTCTGCCGGGTCTGGTCGTCGCCGGGGATGGGCACGTGCGCCGTCTCCGCGAGCTTCTCGACGGTCTGCTCGGGGGTGGAGCTGCTGCCGCGGCCGCGCACCACCATGTCCAGGTACGTGACGGCGTTCAGCGCGGTGGTGCCTGCCGCGCCGGCGGCCGCTCCCCGCAGCGCCCAGCCCAGCGTGCTGATGCCGCGCTTGCCCTTGCCCGCCACGCCGAACGGGGTCTTCTTCGTCATGTGGCGCCCGGTACCCGCACGTCAGGGCGGCACACCGGCGGGCCGCCGGTACCGGCGGATCAGCCGGGCGGGGGGCCGGCGGCGCGGCGCAGCAGCGGGCCCACGCGCCGCTCCAGGAACCGGCGCATGGCGAGCGCGGTGTCCACCCGCTGGACGCCGGGGATGGCCAGGACCGCCTCGGTGATCCGCCACAAGTGGTCGGCGTCGGTCGCCACCACGTGCACCAGCAGGTCCGTGGCGCCCGACAGGCCGGTCACCTCGAGGACCTCCGGCAGGGCGGCCAGTGCGTCGCTGACCTCGGCCAGCCCGCGCTGCGCCACCTGCACCGACATGTAGGCGGCCAGCCGGTGGCCCAGCGCCTCCGGGCGGACCCGCTGGTCCAGCGGGCCGAGTACCCCGTTGCTCTCCAGCCGGGCCAGCCGGGCCTGCACCGTGTTCCGGGCCAGGCCCAGCCGTTGCGACAACGCCATGACGCTCGCCCGCGGGTCCTCGGTGAGCGCGAGCAGCAGCCGAGCATCGGTGGCATCGATCTCGGGCACGCTGCGCAGTCTGACAGCTGGACGCCACCCTGGGCGAGCTTTCTGCGCAATCTACTTCAATGCGCCTGCGCAGATCGATGCGCATCAGGGCTGGTCATCGGCGGGCAGGTCGTGCCAGGATGTGTGAGGGCCGCCACATCCGGCGGCCGGAACGTCCAGCACCACCGCGTCGCCGGTGACCCCGGCGGCGGTGGCCGACGGCGAGGAGTGCGACCGGTGACAGCGTTGCCAGAGACCACGGAGATGGTCGACCCCGTCCCGGGGGCCGCCGCGCCCCACCTGCCGCAGCGGTCCGAGCTGGTCCAGCTGCTCACACCGGAGGGCGACCGGGTCGAGCACCCCGGCTACTCCCTGGAGATCACCGACGAGGAGCTGCGGGACCTCTACCGCGATCTCGCCCTGGTGCGCCGGTGGGACGTCGAGGCCACCGCGCTGCAGCGGCAGGGCGAGCTCGGCATCTGGGCCTCGCTGCTCGGTCAGGAGGCCGCGCAGATCGGCGCCGGCCGCGCACTGGCCGCCACCGACATGGCGTTCCCGACCTACCGCGAGCACGGCGTCGCCTGGACCCGCGGTGTCGACCCGCTGCACGTCATCAGCCTGTTCCGGGGCGTCGACAACGGCGGCTGGGACCCCGTGGCCACCGGCTTCAACCTCTACACCGTGGTCATCGGCGCGCAGACCCTGCACGCCACCGGCTACGCCATGGGCCTGCAGCGCGACGGTGCCGAGAGCGCGGCGCTGGCCTTCCTCGGTGACGGCGCCACCAGCCAGGGGGAGGTCAACGAGGCGATGATCTGGGCGGCCAGCTTCTCCGCCCCCGTCGTCTTCTTCTGCCAGAACAACCAGTACGCCATCAGCGTCCCGCTGGAGCGGCAGTCGCGGGTGCCGCTGTACCAGCGCGCGGCCGGTTTCGGCTTCCCCGGCGTCCGGGTCGACGGCAACGACGTCCTCGCCGTCCTGGCCGTGACCCGGCAGGCGCTGCAGGCCGCCCGCGAAGGGCAGGGCCCGACCTTCATCGAGGCGTTCACCTACCGCATGGGCGCGCACACCACCTCCGACGACCCCACCCGCTACCGGCTGGCCAGCGAGCTGGAGGAGTGGAAGCTGCGCGACCCGATCGCGCGGCTGAAGGCGCACCTGTCCCGCTCGGAGAAGGCCGACGCGGCGTTCTTCGACTCCGTCGAGCGCGAGGCCGACGAGCTGGCCGAGCGGATCCGCAGCGGCACCGTCGACATGCCCGATCCCGAGCCGACGGCGATGTTCGACTCCGTCTACGCCGAGCAGACCCCGTGGCTGGCCACCCAGCGCGAGGAGTTCGTCGCGTACCAGGCGAGCTTCGAGGGGAGCGAGCACTGATGGCCACCGAGACGCTCACGATCGGCAAGGCGCTCAACCTCGGCCTGCGCCGCGCCATGGAGGACGACGCCAAGGTCGTGCTCATGGGCGAGGACATCGGCAAGCTCGGCGGGGTCTTCCGCATCACCGACGGCCTGCAGAAGGACTTCGGCGAGGCCCGCGTCGTCGACACGCCGCTCGCCGAGGCCGGGATCCTCGGCACCGCGGTCGGCCTGGCCATGCGCGGCTACCGGCCGGTCTGCGAGATCCAGTTCGACGGCTTCGTCTTCCCCGCCTACAACCAGATCGTCACCCAGGTCGCCAAGATGCACGCCCGCTCGAAGGGCCGGCTGCCGATGCCGATCGTCATCCGCATCCCCTTCGGTGGCGGCATCGGGGCGGTCGAGCACCACAGCGAGAGCCCCGAGGCCTACTTCGCGCACACCGCGGGGCTCAAGGTGGTCGCGGTCAGCAACCCGGTCGACGCCTACTGGGGCATCCAGCAGGCGATCGCCCATCCCGACCCGATCGTCTTCCTCGAGCCCAAGCGGCGGTACTGGGAGAAGGCGGAGGTCGACACCGACGCCACCCCGGACCCGCTGTTCGCCTCCCGCGTCGTCCGTGGCGGCGACGACGCCACCGTGCTGGCCTACGGCCCGATGGTGAAGACGGCGCTGCAGGCGGCGAAGGCCGTCGAGGAGGAGGGGCGGTCGCTGGAGGTCGTCGACCTGCGCACGGTGTCGCCGCTGGACCTGGAGCCGGTGTTCGAGAGCGTGCGGCGGACCGGTCGCTGCGTCGTCGTGCACGAGGCGCCGGTCACCCTCGGTCTCGGCGCGGAGATCGCCGCGCGGGTGACCGAGGCCTGCTTCCACTCCCTGGAGGCGCCGGTGCTGCGGGTCGGGGGCTTCGACACCCCCTACCCGCCGTCGAAGCTCGAGGAGGAGTACCTCCCCGACCTCGACCGGGTGCTGGACGCCGTCGACCGCGCGATGGAGTTCTGAGATGGCGCAGCGTCAGTTCAAGCTCCCCGACGTCGGTGAGGGGCTCACCGAGGGCGAGATCCTGCAGTGGCTGGTGCAGGTCGGCGACACCATCACGGTCAACCAGCCGTTGTGCGAGGTGGAGACGGCGAAGGCCGCCGTCGAGCTGCCCTCGCCGTGGGCCGGCACCGTCGTCGAGCTGCTCCACGAGGCCGGCACGATGGTCGACGTCGGTGCGCCGATCATCACCATCGACGTCGGCGGGGTGGGTGGGGGAGACGCCGCCGGGAGCGCCCCGGCGGCGGCGCCCGCCGACGAGGGATCGGCGGCCGGCGAGGAGCCGGCCGCCGGGCTGATCGGCGGGGCGGCCCCCGGTGGGCGGACCGCCGTCCTGGTCGGCTACGGGCCCCGCACCACCGAGGCGCGCCGCCGCCCGCGCCGGTCAGGCGCCCCGGCCGCCGCCCGGGCGACCGGGCTGCCCGGCGCGGACTACGGCTCCGGCGGGGCCGACCGTCCCCCGCTGCCCTCCGACGACGGCCCGCCGCTGCTGGCCACCGCCCCCGACATGCGCAGCAAGCCGGTGCGCCACGGCGGGCTGGAGGTCGGCCGGCAGGCCGAGGCCGCGGCGCGACGCGAGGACGCCGCCCCGGCCCAGGGCTCCGCGCCCGGCCGGCGGGGGCCCCGCCCGCTGGCCAAGCCGCCGGTGCGCAAGTACGCCAAGGACCTCGGCGTGGACCTCGCGACCATCTCCGGCTCCGGCGCGGGTGGCTGCATCACCCGGGCCGACGTCGACGCCGCCGTCGCCGCGCGCTCCGACGGCGCCGTCGCCGCGCGCTCCGACGGCGGCGGGGCCCCGGCGTCCGTGGCGACCACCGGCGGGGAGCAGCGCATCCCGGTCAAGGGGGTCCGCAAGGCCACCGCGGCCGCGATGGTGGCCAGCGCCTTCACCGCGCCGCACGTCACCGAGTTCCTCACCGTCGACGTCACCCGGATGATGAAGCTGCGCAGCAGGCTGGCCGCACGGCCAGAATTCGCCGAGGTCAAGGTGAGCCCGCTGCTGTTCGTGGCCAAGGCGCTGCTGCTCGCGGCGCGGCGGCACCCGATGGTCAACAGCTCGTGGGACGAGGCGGCGCAGGAGATCGTCGTCCACGGGCAGGTGAACCTCGGCATCGCCGCCGCGACCCCGCGCGGGCTGATCGTGCCCAACATCAAGGACGCCGGGCGGCTGTCCCTGCCCGCGCTGGCCGCGGCCCTCGGCGAGCTCACCGAGACCGCCCGGGCCGGGCGCACGGCACCGGCGGACATGACCGGCGGGACGATGACGATCACCAACGTCGGCGTGTTCGGCGTGGACACCGGTACCCCGATCCTCAACCCGGGGGAGTCGGCGATCCTGGCCTTCGGCGCCGTCCGGGAGATGCCGTGGGTGCACAAGGGGAAGGTGAAGCCCCGCCTGGTCACCCAGCTGGCGCTCTCCTTCGACCACCGGATCATCGACGGCGAACTCGGGTCACGGTTCTTGGCCGACGTCGGCGCGTTGCTGCACGATCCGGGGAGCGCGCTGGCCTACTGACGGCGAGCCGCCCGGTTCGTCGCTCGAGAGGGAGCCCGTCGTGGACCGCCGTGCCCAGGCGCTGGTCGCCCTGCTGCTGTTCGTCGCGCTCACCGGCGCCTCGATCGGGATCGGCGGCTCGCGGCCGCACCTGGACCAGGGCACGGCCCCGTGGCTGCTCCAGGTGCTCGGGTACGTGTGCGCGATCGCCGGCGGGGTCCTCCTGGCGGCCGGAGTCCCGGCCGGCCGGCGGCTCGGGTTCGTCGTGCTCGCCGCGACGGTGGTCATGGTGCTCGTCGACGCGATGACCACGGGTGACGCCGGGGCGAACATCGGCGCGGGGTTCGTCCGGGTGCTCTGCCTCGCGGTCCTCGGGGTGGCGACGGCCCGGTTGGCCGTCGCCGTGGTGGGCGACCGGCGGGCCGCGCACTAGCGTGACCGGGTGATCGATCTCGACCGGCTGCTGGACTTCGCCGCCCGATCCCGGCTGCCGGACGGCTTCGGGTACCTGGGCCCGGACGGTGACCTGCTCGCGGACCGGCCGCAGGAGGGCTGGATCGTCGCGCGGATGACCCACGTCTTCGGGCTGGCCGCCCTGCTGGGGCGGCCAGGGGCGGTCGAGCTGGCCGGGCACGGCGTCGAGGCGCTGCGCAGCGGGCCCCTCCACGACCCGGTGCACGGGGGCTGGTGCGCGACGGCCGCCGACGGCACGAAGGCCGCCTACGTGCACGCCTTCGTCCTCCTGGCCGGTGCCACGGCGACCGCGGCCGGGATCGAGGGCGGGCGCGCGCTGCTGGACGACGCCCTCGACGTGTGGCAGGACCGGTTCTGGGACGAGGACGCGGGCCTGGCGGTGGAGGAGTGGGACCGCACCTGGTCGCGGCTGGACGACTACCGCGGTGCCAACGCCAACATGCACGGCGTCGAGGCGGTGCTCGCCGCCGCCGACGCGGTCGACGACGCGGCCCTGGCCGCCAGGCTGCGCGGGCAGGCGCTGCGCAGTGTCGAGCGCGTGGTGCACGGTTTCGCCCGCGAGCGCGGCTGGCGGCTGCCCGAGCACTTCACGTCCCACTGGGAGCCGCTGCCCGAGCACAACGCGGCGCACCCGGCCGACCCGTTCCGCCCCTACGGGGTCACGATCGGGCACCAGTTCGAGTGGGCGCGGCTCGCGGTGCACCTGCGCGCCGCCCTCCCCGACCCGCCGCGCTGGCTGCTCGACGACGCCGTCGCGCTGTTCGACGCCGCGGCGACCCGCGGGTGGGCGGCCGACGGCGCGGACGGCTTCCCGTACACCCTCGACTGGGACGACCGGCCCGTGGTCGGTGCGCGTATGCACTGGGTGCTGTGCGAGGCGGTGGCGGCGGCGGCGGTGCTCGCCCGCGTGACCGGGGAGCCGGCCTACCGGGCGCTGGCCGACCGCTGGCGTGCGCACGGTGAGGAGCGGTTCGCCGACCCCAGCACCGGCAGCTGGCACCACGAGCTCACGCCGTCGGGGGAGCTCGCCGAGGGCACCTGGGCCGGGCAGCCCGACGCCTACCACCTGGCGCAGATGCTGCTGGTGACGGACCGGCCGGTGCGCGGCAGCATCGCGGCCGCGCTGCGCTGACCTGCTCCTTCCACGTGTCGGTCCGGCGCCCCCGGGGTAGGTGGCGCACGACCGAACAAGCGACACGAGGAGCTGAGAACGTGGCCAGCGTGCAGGAGTTCGTCGACGTCGACGTCCCGATCCGCATCGCCTACGACCAGTGGACGCAGTTCGAGACGTTTCCGCAGTTCATGGGCGGCGTCGAGAAGATCACGCAGATCGACGACACCCACACCCACTGGGTCACCAACATCGACGGCGTGAAGCGCGAGTTCGATGCGGAGATCACCGAGCAGCACCCCGAGGAGCGCGTGGCCTGGACCAGCACCAGCGGTGAGGCCAAGCACGCCGGTGTGGTGACCTTCCACCGGTTGGACGACGCCAAGACCCGGGTGATGATCCAGATCGACTGGGAGCCCGAGGGGCTGGTCGAGAAGGCCGGTGCCGTCCTCGGCTTCGACGACCGGCAGATCAAGGCCGACGCGAAGAAGTTCAAGGAGTTCATCGAGAGCCGCGGCACCGAGACCGGTGCCTGGCGGGGTGACGTGCAGCGCCCGAGCTGAGCCCCCGCCCCGCTACGACGACGGCGCCCACCCCCCTCGGGGTGGGCGCCGTCGTGCGTTCGGGCTCCGACGTGGCGCGACTCACCCGAAAGGATGAGGAACCTTCGGCCATGTCTCACGTTCGCCGACGTTTCGTCGGATTAATATGGTGCACGCCTGCGTTACTACGGCTGCAGGCAGATCACTCCGACGAAAGAGGCAGTAACGATGAGCAGCGTGACGACCAGCTGGCGGCAGCGTCGGCAGGTGGCGCGTACCCGGCGGGCGCTGAACAAGGCGCTGGCCCGCAGCAGCAGCCCGGCGATGCGCGACGAGCTCCTGACGATGGCGAACGGCAGCCACTTCCTCGGCCGCTGAGCCCTGGCCGCGCGGCGCGCGCGGCCCCGGAACACCCCGACCCCGGTCTCCCTCGAGACCGGGGTCGCGTGCGTCCGGGGGCTCGTCCCGCAGGGCGCGGTCCGACCTGCGGGCTCCTCACCCGATCCGGTCGGTTCCGCTCAAGCGGGGGTGGTGGCGCGCCGATCACCGGACCGTGGGCACAGGATCACCTGGCAGCGGCGGCGCGACCGCTGTGCCGCCGGCCGAGGCGCGGGAGACCCCGGGCATCACGATGGCCGGGGTGCTCGCCTACGTCCGCCGCGCGGGTGGGGACGACGCCGTCGCCGCGGTGCTCGACCGGGCCGGGCTCGGCGAGGTCGCCGACCAGGTCGCCGACCAGGCCCGCTGGTGGAGCTACGCCACCCGGATCCGGCTGTTCGCCGCGGCGACGGATGTGCTGGGCGACCCCGACACGATGTTCCACGTGGGCACGGCCGCGATGCGCAGCGGCCTGGGACACTCCCTGCTCCTGGTCCTGCGCGCCCTGGGCACGCCCCGCCAGGTGTTCCGCCAGCTGCCGCGGGCGGCGGCCAAGTTCACCACCGTCTCCCGCATGGAGGTCCGCGAGACCACCGCGACGTCAGCGACGGTCGCCCTGCACCTGGCCGACGGCTACGCCCACTCGGCGCTGGACTGCGCGTACGCCCGCGGGCTGGCGGTGATGATCCCGGCCATCTTCGGTCTGCCTCCCGGCGTCCTCACGCACACCGAGTGCTGCGTCGACGGCACCGGCACCTGCGTCTACCGCCTCACCTGGGAGCGGCGGTCGCGATTCCGCCGCCGGCGGCCCGACGGGGCCGCGGCCGACCCCGAGCTGACGGCGCTGCGGGGGCAGTTGCGCACGCTGCAGTCCGCGGCCGGTGACCTCGTCGCCAGCGACGACCTCGACACCGTCCTCCACCGCATCGTGGCGCGGGCCGGTGAGGCCGTGCTGGCCCCGGCGCACCTGCTGGTCGTCGGCAACCCGGACGGCGGTCCGCCCCTGGTCCACGGCGCCGGCATCCCCGACGACCAGTTGCCGGAGCTGGCCGCGCGGATCCTGTCCGGGGACGACCTGGGCCGCACCGCCGTGGTCGTCGACGTCGCCTCCGCCCGCCGCCGGCACGGCCGGCTCGCCGCGATCTACCCCTCCGGTGACGGCGAGATGGCCGACGAGCACGCGATGCTCGCCGCCTACGCCGGGCACGCGGCGGCGGCGCTGGACCTGCTCATCGCCCTGGAGGACGCGCGCCGGGAGGCCGACCGGGCGGGCGCCCTGCTGGCGCTGGCCCACGAGCTGGCCGGCGCCGGCGACGCGACGGCGGTCAGCCAGGTCGTCGCGGAGGCCCTGCCGCGCGTCATCGGCTGCAGCAGTGCCTCGGTGATGCTCTGGGACCCGGCGACGGGGCAGCTGCAGGGCCGCAGCTCCGCCCGGAGCCAGCCGCTCCGGCGGGAGCACTTCCTGAGGACGCCGCTGCGGCCGGAGGACACCCCGGAGCTGGTCGGCATGCTCACCGACCGCGAACCCCGGATCCTCAGCCTCGCCACCAGCAGCCCGGTGCTGCGCCGGTTCATGACCGACATCGGCGTCTCCGACGTCGTCGCGGTGCCGCTCCTGGCCGGCGCCACCTTCCTCGGCGTCGCGACGGCGAGCTGGGAGTCCGGGACGGCGCCCGAGGAGCTCGGTGGCGACGTGCTCGCCCGGCTGCGGGGTGTCGGTGACCAGGCGGCCACCGCGCTGCAGAAGGCCCGGCTGCTGGAGACCGTGCGCCACCAGGCCACGCACGACGCGCTGACCGGGCTGCCCAACCGCGTGCTCTTCCTGGAGCGGTTGGAGGCGACGCTCGTCGGGACGGGCCCCGACGGCCAGCTCGGGGTGCTCTTCTGCGACCTCGACCGGTTCAAGGACGTCAACGACTCGCTCGGTCACGCGGCCGGGGACGAGCTCTTGCGGCAGGTGTCGGCACGGCTGCGCGCCGCCGTCCGCCCCGGCGACACGGTGGGTCGACTCAGCGGCGACGAGTTCGCCATCGTGCTGCCGGCCCTGGCTGACGCCGACCAGGCGCGGACCCTCGCCGACCGCATCACGGCCTGCTTCGAGGAACCGTTCCGCCTCGACGGCACCCCGGTGCGGGTGGGTACCAGCGTCGGGGTCGCCGTGCTCGGCGCGGAGCGGGCGCGCACCGCCGACGCCCTGCTCCGCGAGGCGGACGCGGCGATGTACCGGGAGAAGGAGCGGCGGAGCCGGTCGGCCCGCGCCGTCCGCTGACCGTCAGTCGCGCAGCCGGGCGCGCAGCGCCGCCTGCTCGTCGGCACCGAACCCGTGGGCGTCCAGCCATCCCGCCGGACCGTCGAACCGTTCGTCGAGCAGGGTCAGCAGCCGGTCCATCGTCTCGGCCCGCGGCGTGTGGCTGGCCACGTCGCGCGTGACCATGTCCTCGGCGTACGTGGGCGAGGTGGCCAGCTTCGCCACCAGCGCGTCGATGACCTCCGCGGTCAGCGCGTAGTCGGCCACGATCTCCTCGTGCGGCACCCCGGCGACCGCCAGCGCGAGGGCGCAGACCACGCCGGTGCGGTCCTTGCCGGCTGCGCAGTGCACCACCGACGCGCCGTCCGGGGCGGAGGTGAGCGCGCGCAGCGCCCCGACGACGTTCTCCGACCGCTGGCCGAGGTAGCCCAGGTAGGACCGCACCGCCGGCGGCTCCACCTCGTCGTGGGCCGCGACCTGCCGGGGCAGCAGCGACTCGGCCCACCCGGCCCCGAGCTCCAGCTGCGGCTCCTCCTCCTCCACCGCGAAGACGTCGGTGTAGTGCCCGCGCTCCGGCAGCAGGGTGAAGTGCCGGTGGGTGACCTCGGGGACGCCGCGCAGCGGGCCGCGCCCCTCGAGCACGATCTCCGCGGTGGTCCGCAGGTCGATCACCTGGCGCAGGCCGATCTCGTGCACCAACCGCCGGACGTCGGCGTCGCTGAGGGTCTGCAGGTTGTCGCTGCGCAGGATCCGCCCGGCCGCCGTTCGCCCGCCGTCGGTGGTGGGCAGGCCCCCGAGGTCCCGCATGTTGGTGGTGCCGTCGAGCCGGATCCAGCGGTCGGTGTTCGTGGAGGTCACGCCTGGGACGGTACGTCCTGAGCCCGGCCGGTGGCCTCTGGGCACCGGACCCCGCAAGGGTGGTGCGCTGCCCCACAATGCAACCCGGCGGTATGGGTCCGGTCCACATGGGCACGTGATCAGCTCGTCCCTACGGTGTGGTGCAGACCACTCGTGCACCCGCACACCGAGGAGATCGCCATGTCCCGCACCCGTTCCCGGACCGCTTGCACCGCGGCGGCCGCAGGTGTCCTCGCGCTCACGGCCGCGTGCGGCAGCCCCGGTGCCCCTGGTGGCGGGGCGGGCAGCGGAGGCGGCGCCGGCGAGGACGGGGCCCCGGTCCAGGTGGGCGTGATCACGTCGACGTCCGGGCCGCTCGCCTCGTACGGCGCGCAGTACCTCCAGGGCTTCGAGGCGTGCCTGGACCACCTGACCGACGGCACCGGTGAGGTGGGCGGCCGGCCGGTGGAGGTGATCCAGCGCGACGATGCCGGAGACCCGGCCAAGGCCGTCGCCGAGGCCACCGACCTGATCGGCCAGGGGGTGCAGATCCTGGCCGGTTCGGCGTCCTCCGGCGTCGCGGTCCAGGTCGCGCCGCTGGCGGAGCAGAACGACGTCCTGTTCATCTCCGGCCCGGCGGCGACCGACGCCGTGACCGGGGTCAACGACAACACCTTCCGGTCCGGCCGGCAGACCTACCAGGACGTGCGCACGGCGCAGTCCTTCATCGGCGAGGCGGCCGGCAAGGAGGTGCTCGTCTTCGCCCAGGACAGCGCCTTCGGCCAGGCGAACGTCGCCGCGGTGACCGCCGTCCTGGGCGACGAGGCCGGCGCCACCGTGACGCCGCTGCTCGTCCCGGCCAGCGCGACCGACCTCACCCCCTTCGCCGCGCAGGCCCGGGATGCCGGCGCCGACCTGACCTTCGTCGCCTGGGCCGGGGAGACCGCGCCCGCGATGTGGCAGGCCATGGGCCAGCAGGGTGTGTTCGACGCGACGAACGTCGTCACCGGCCTGGACCTGCGCGCCTCCTACCCCACCTACGGCGAGCAGGCCACGGACCTCAACTTCCTGTCGCACTTCTTCGCCGAGGCGGTCGACAACGAGATGAGCCAGGCCGTGGCCGAGCGCGTCGAGGCGGCCGGTGGGGAAGTGGACATCTTCACCCCCGACGGCTGCAACGCCGCCCAGATGATCGTGCGCGCGGTCGAGGAGAGCCCCGACGACGTCGCCGGGATGATCTCCGCCCTCGAGGGCTGGAGCTTCGACGGGGTCAAGGGTGAGACGACCATCCGCGCGGAGGACCACGCCCTCGTGCAGCCGATGTTCCAGGCCCGTCTCGAGCAGCAGGGCGGCGAGTTCGTCCCGGTGCTGGTCGACACGCTGGCTCCGGAGGACACCGCTCCTCCGGTCGCCACCTCCTGACGCGGCGAGGGGACCCGGTGTCCACCAGTGCCACGGCGGCACCGGCCGCCCACCCCGCCGGGGGCGCGCCGGTGCTGCAGGTGCGCGGGCTCAGCTGCGCCATCGGCGGGGCGGTGATCGTCGACGACGTCACCTTCGACGTCGCCCCCGGTGAGTTCGTCGCCGTCATCGGCCCGAACGGCGCGGGCAAGACGTCGCTCTTCAACTTGCTCTCCGGGCTGCTCCCCGTGACCGGCGGCACCGTGACCCTCTCGGGGGCGGACATCACCGGCGCCTCGCCCTCGGCCCGGGCCCGGCGGGGTCTGGGGCGGACGTTCCAGGCGTCATCGGTCTTCGCCGGGCTGAGCGTGCGCGAGAACGTCCGGCTGGCCGCGCAGGCCCGGTTGGGCGGGAGCATGCGCCCCTGGCAGCTGGTGCGGCCGGGCGATGCGGCGCAGGAGATCGCCACGCGCTCGCTGGCGCGGGTCGGGCTGGGCGGCCGCGGCGAGGACCTCGCCGGAGCCCTCTCCCACGGGGACAAGCGCAAGCTCGAGCTGGCCATCCTGCTGGCCACCGACCCCGCTGTCGTCCTGCTCGACGAGCCGATGGCCGGGGTGAGCATCGAGGACGTCGCCGGGCTGACCGAGGTGATCGCCTCGGTGCACCGGGAGGAGGGCAAGACGGTGCTGATGGTCGAGCACCACATGGACGTGCTGCTGGGCCTGGCCGACAGGGTCGCGGTCATGCACCACGGCAAGCTCCTGGCGCTGGACACCCCGGAGCGCGTGACCAGCGACCCGGCCGTGCAGCAGGCCTACCTGGGCGAGTCGCTGTGAGCGGGCAGGCGCCGCCGCTGCTCCGTATGTCCGGCGTCCACGTCCGGCTGTCGGGCAGCCACATCCTGCAGGGTGTGGACCTCACCGTCCGCCGCGGCGGGGTGACGGCCCTGCTCGGGCGCAACGGTGCGGGCAAGACAACGACGGTGAAAGCGGTGCTCGGGCTGGTCCCGTCCTCGGGGACCATCGAGTTCACCGGCGGGAACGGCCGGACCGAGCGGATCGACGGGCGGCGGACGCACGAGATCGTCCGCCGCGGGATCGGTTACGCCCCCGAGGACCGGGAGGTCTTCGCCGGCCTGACGGTGGCGGAGAACCTGACGCTGGCCGAGCGACGCGACTCCGACCACCACCACGACCGGGTCTACGAGCTCTTCCCCGAGCTCCGGAAGCGCAGCCGGCAGCTCGCCGGGACGCTCTCCGGCGGTCAGCAGCAGATGGTCGCCATCGCGCGTCTGCTGCTCAACGACAACCAGCTGCTGCTCATCGACGAGCCGACCAAGGGACTGGCGCCGTTGCTGGTGGCCGAGGTCGCCGACGTGCTGGCCCGCGCGGCCGAGGAGGTGACGATCCTGCTCGTCGAGCAGAACCTGACCGTCGTCCAGCGGATGGCGCGCGACGCCGTCGTCGTCGACCAGGGGCGGGTGGCCTGGTCGGGGCCGGCCGCCGACCTGCTGGGCGATGCCGACCGGACCCGCGAGCTGCTCGGCGTGGCCGCCAGCGGGGGAGGGCACCGGTGACCACCTTCGTCCTGCTGGCCATCACGGGGCTGGGCCTGGCAGCGCTCTACTTCCTGGTCGCCTCCGGGCTCTCGCTGATCTTCGGCCTCATGGACGTGCTGAACTTCGCCCACGGCGCGTTCCTCACGATCGGCGCCTACGGGACGTGGTGGGCGGCCGGCAACCTGCCCGGTGCCGGCTCCACGGGCTGGGGTTTCGTCCTCGCCGTGGTCTTCGGGGTCGGGGTCGGCACCCTGGTCGCGGCCCTGATCGAGCTGCTGCTCATCCGGCCGCTGTACCAGCGCCACATCGAGCAGGTCCTCGTCACCGTGGGTCTCAGCCTCGCGCTGGTGGCCCTCGTGCGGGCGGTCTGGGGCTCCGACCCCCGGCCGTTCCCGCGCCCGGAGTGGGCGCAGGGCACCACATCGGTCCTGGGCGCCAACGTGCCCAACGACCGGTTCCTGCTCATCGCCAGCGCGGTGGTGGTCCTGGTGTCCGTGCTCGCGTTCCTCCGCTTCACCCGCGTCGGTCTGATCATCCGGGCCGGGGTGGAGAACCGGACCATGGTGACGGCGCTGGGCATCGACGTCCGCAAGGCGTTCACCCTCGTCTTCGCGATCGGAGGGGCCTTCGCGGCCCTCGCCGGGGCGCTCGGCGGCATCTACCTGGGGTCCATCTCCCCCGGGCAGGGCACCTCCCTGCTGATCTTCGCCTTCATCGTGGTGGTCATCGGCGGCATGAGCTCGATCACCGGCACGGCCGCCGCCGCGGTGCTGGTCGGCCTGGTGCAGCAGTTCGCGAACTACTACGCCGCGAGCGGGGTGGGTGACCTGTCGGTGGTGCTGCTGCTGGCGGTGGTCCTCCTGGCCCGTCCCAGCGGCCTGACGGCGAGGTTGGCGTGAAGGACGGGGCCGTGAACCGGAAGAACGCGCGGCGGCTCGCGCCGCTGGTGGTGCTGGTAGTCCTGGCGCTGCTGCCCTACTCGACCCTGGACCTGCCGGGGATCTTCGACGGGGTCCTCAACAGCCCCGGCACGCTGCAGCTGCTGGCGCTGTGCCTGGTGTTCGGCGGGGTCGCGCTCTCGTTCGACCTGCTCTTCGGCTTCACCGGGCTGCTCTCGTTCGGGCACGCCCTCTACTTCGCGGCCGGCACGTACGGGGCCAACCTGCTGCTGACCGAGCTCGGCTGGGGGCTGGGTGCGGCGGTCGCGGCGACGACCGTGCTCGGCATCGTGCTCCCGCTGGTGATCGGCAGCGTGGCGCTGCGGGTCTCCGGCATCGCCTTCTCCATGGTCACCCTGGCGACCGCCCAGGTCGGGTCGATCATCGTGCTGCAGGACCCGGGTGGGCTCACCGGCGGCGAGGAGGGGCTAGCGGTCGACCGCACCCCGATCCCCGACGCGTTCGTCGGCGTCTTCAACACCGTGAACAAGTACTGGCTGGCGCTGGCCTACCTGGTGCTGGTGTACGCGGTGGTCACCTGGGTGACCCGATCCCGGGCCGGGCGGGTCTGGCAGGCGATCAGGGAGAACGAGCGCCGAGTGGAGGTGCTGGGCCTGCGGCCGTACCGCTTCAAGCTGCTGGTGTTCGTGCTGGCCGGGCTGCTGGCCACTCTCGGCGGCATCGTGCACCTGCTGCTGCTGGGCGGTTCCACGCCCCGGGTGACCACCGCCGACTTCACCATCGGTCTGCTGGTCATGGTGGTGCTCGGCGGCGCCGGCAGCCGGTGGGGCGCGGTGCTCGGCGGCGTGCTCTACACCTACTTGGACAGCCGGCTGACTGCCCTGGCCGCCTCCCCGGCGGTCCAGGACCTCCCCGCCTGGCTGCGGGTGCCGTTGTCCGAACCCCTGTTCATCCTCGGGACCCTCTTCGTCCTCGTCGTCCTCTTCGTGCCCGGCGGCATCGCCGGGCTGGTGGACCGGCTGGGCGCGCGACGCCGCGGCCGCCGCCGCGAGGCCGAGGACCCGCCGCCCGGCCGGGCGGTGGAGCGGCTGCGGGACGAGATCGGTGCCGGGGTCGGCGGGAGCCGACCCCACGACGGGGTCTGACTGAGGACCGACTCTCCCGACGCCTCGGACCAGGAACCCCCTGCCCGACGGGCGGGTGCTCCGCTACGCCAGCAACCGGTCGCAGACGTCGATCAGCCGCTGCCGCAGGACGGCTCCCCGGGCGGCGAACCCGCGCTGCCCGGCCACGTACTCGGCCTTCCCCTCCGGCGTCTCGATCGGGACGGGCGGATAGCCGTGGTCGCGCAGGTCGTACGGCGAGGCCCGCATGTCCAGCTCCCGGATCGCAACGGCCAGCTCGAAGCAGTCGACGACCAGCTCGCCCGGGGTGGCGGGGCTGAGCTTGTAGGCCCACTTGTAGAGATCCATGCCGGCGTGCAGGCAGCCCGGTTGCTCGAGCTGCGGCTGGTTCTCGCGGGTGGGCTGCAGCCGGTTGCGCGGCACGGCCGGTGGGGTGAAGAACCGGAAGGCGTCGTAGTGGCTGCACCGCACCGGGTGCGCCTCGACGACGGCGTCGGTGCCCTCCTGGCCGAGGCGGAGGGGGATCGGGTGCCGGGTCCCGCTGTCCCGGTAGACCATCGCCCACTCGTGCAGGCCGAAGCACCCGGTGAACGCCGGGCGGGCGGCGGTCGCCACGAGCAGCCGCCGGACGAAGCGCACGGTGTCGCCGCGGTCGGCCAGGAAAGCAGCGACATCGAGCCGCACGGTCGCGCCGTCGGTCACGTACCAGCGCCGACCCCCGTGCGGCGCGGGGGCGGCGAGCGCGACGTCCGGGCCGGGGTGCCAGCGGCGGAGCCGGCCGGGCGTCTCGGAGTAGTAGGTGAACAGGAAGTCCAGCACGGGGTGGGTCTCGCCCCGGAGGCGGCGGTCGCGGTGGGGGACAGCCCACCGGTCCACGCGTTCCTCGTGCGAAGCGGCCCGCGCCTGCCACTCCTCGACCGGCAGGACCGGCAGCTGGGCGAGGGTCGGCTGCACCTGCCCAGGGTAGGGCTCGGTCAGCCGGGGCCGACGTGGGTCAGCCGGTGCAGGCGGAGGGCCAGCTGGACCTCCAGAGCGCGGGCCGGGGAGGACCACTCGCGACCGAGCAGCCGGCCGATCCGGTCCAGGCGCTGGGTGACGGTGTTGACGTGCACCTGCAGGCTCTCCGCCGCCCGTGCTGGTGAGCCGCCCGCCGCGAAGAACGCCTCCAGGGTTCCTTCCAGGTCCGTGCCGCGCTTCGCGTCGTACTCGAGCACGGGGGCCAGCGTCGCCCGCACGAAGGCGGGCACGTCGCGCCCCTCACCGACCAGCAGGCCGAAGAAGCCCAGCTCGTCCGCGCTCGCGGAGCCCCCCGCGCGGCCGAGCGCCACCAGGGTCGCCGCGCAGCGCGCCGCCTCCGCGTGCGCCGCGGCCACGGCACCAGGGCCGACGGCCGGTCCGGCGGCGCCGACGGTGACCGCGCCGGCACCGGCGGCCCCGAGCTCCCGATGGACGACGGCGGCCGCGGGGCCGGGATCCTGGCCGGGCAGGCAGAGGACGACGCAGCCACCGTGCAGGCCGGCGAGCCCGCCCCGGGTCGCCGCCAGGTGGGCCGCGGTGGCCAGGGCCCGCGGCCGGCACCGCGCCTCGACCCGGGCGACGACGACGGCGTGCGCGCGGTCCAGATCCGCACCCAGCCTGCGGGCGCGCTCCCGCAGCCCGTCGGGATCACGGAGACCGGGGTTCAGGAGCTCCTCGAGCAGCTCCCCGCGCACCCGGTTCTCCGCCTCGCCCGCCGTCCGGCGGATGAGCAGCAGCAGGGCGGTCACGAGCGCGGCGCGCTCCAGGATGCGCTGGTCGGAGTCGGCCAGCTCCTCCTCGCGGTGCAGCACCAGCCCGCCCAGCAGCTCGCTGTCCACCGTCACGGCTGCGGTCCACCAGGTGCCGTCCTGCACCGTCCGTCCGGTGGCGCGGGCCAGGGTGAGCGCTCCGGCGGGGTCGGGCGGCAGCGCGGTCGCCGAATCGGCACCGGGCGAGGCGGCCCGGCCTTCCTCGTCGAGCACGGTGATGCTGCCCCCGAGGGCCTCCGTCACCGCCGCGGCGACGTCCTCCACCCCGCCGCCGCGCAGGACCACGTCGATGAAGCGGTCGTGGGCGCCGGCCGCCCGCTCCACCGACGCTGTGTGGGCGCGCAGCCGCCGGGTGGCCGCGGACAGCTCGTCCAGCGCCGCCCTGGTCTCCTCGAGGAGCCGGGCGTTGTCCAGGGCGATCGCGGCGTGGGCGGCCAGCGACCCCAGGAGGGACACCTGCGACCGGTCGAAGGTGCGCTCGGCGCGGTCGGCGGCGAACAGGACGCCGACGACCTGGGCGCCGCGGACGAGGGGCACCCCGAGGATCGCGACGAGCCCCTCGTCGTGGACGCCGTCGTTGATCTCGGTGGTGTGCCGGAACCGCGGGTCGGTGAAGTAGCTCGACGTCGCGTACGGCGCGGCGGTCTGGGCGACGAGCCCACCCAGCCCGACCCCCATGGGCAACCGCAGGCCCTGGAACCGGGCCGAGACCGAGCCGTCGGTGACCCGCATGTAGGTGTCCCCACGCAGGGGGTCGTTCAGGGTCAGGTAGGAGACGTCGCTGCCCAGCAGCTGCCGGGCGCGCCGGACGATGGCGGTCAGCACGGAGTCGACGCCGCGCAGCGCCGCGAGGTCGTTCGCGGTGTCGAAGAGGGCGGTGAGTTCGGACTCCCGGCGGCGCCGGGCGGCGAAGGCCTCGCGCACCTCGAGCGCCAGCAGCTTGAGCCGCTCCAGCCCGGCCAGCTCGTCGGCGTCCGCCCCAGCCGCCCGTGCCCGGACCAGGGGGCGTTCGTACTCGATCGCCGCGGCATCGCCGAGCAGCAGCTCGAAGTACTCGGCGGCCCACCCCGCGGCCGGACGCGGGGCGCCACCGGTGGGAGGCGGGGCCGCAGGCTGGGACACGACCGGCATTCTGGCCGGTCGGGCGCTCACCGCGCGCTCCACCCGCCGTCCATCACGAGGGAGGTGCCGGTGACCGAGGCCGCGGCGGGCGAGCACAGCCAGGCGACCGCGTCGGCCACTTCCGCGGGCTCGATGAGCCGCTTCACCGCGGCCGGTGCCAGCATCACCTGCTCCACGACCTGGTCCTCGGACAGGCCGTGCGCCTGCGCCTGCGCGGCGATCTGCCCCTCCACCAGCGGGGTCCGCACGTAGGCGGGGTTCACGCAGTTCGACGTGATGCCCCGGGCGGCGCCCTCCAGCGCGATGACCTTGGACAGCCCCTCGAGGCCGTGCTTCGCCGTCACGTAGGCGGCCTTGTAGGGGGAGGCGCGCAACCCGTGGACCGAGCTGATGTTGACGACGCGGCCCCAGCCGCGGTCGTACATGTGCGGGAGGGCACCGCGGACGAGCCGGAAGGGCGCCTCCAGCATGAGCCGCAGGATGTGGGAGAACCGGTCGACCGGGAACTCGTGGACCGGTGCGATGTGCTGCAGACCGGCGTTGTTGACCAGGATGTCCACGGCCAGGTCGAGGCGGTCCACGGCAGCGAGGTCGGACAGGTCGGCCGTGACCGCCGTGCCGCCCACGTCTCCGGCCACGGCCCGGGCGCCCTCGGCGTCGCGGTCGACGACCACGACGTCGGCGCCGTCGGCGGCCAGCCGGACGGCGCAGGCCCGGCCGATCCCCGATGCGCCGCCGGTGATGAGTGCCCGCCGCCCGACCAGGGGACCGTTGACCGCCATGGTGGGAACGCTAGGCCCACGGTGCGACATGCCCCACGGTTGTGGCGCACACAGCAGGCGCCCACCTGGTGGTGCGAGGGCACACTCGCGGCAGGGTTCGCGACCCGGCTGGAGACTTCCTCAGTCCGACTCGTTGCCCGGGCGGGCGACCGAGTCGTCGCGCTGCGCGTCCTCGTCCGTGGTCAGCTGCACGTCGTCGTCCTGCCGGGCGGGCGTGGAGGCGTCGTCGGCGGTGTCGGGGGACTCCCGGTACCCGGTCGGCTGGGATTCGCTCATCGGCCGTCGTCTCCTGATCGTTCGGTGGGGCCGGTGACCTCGCCGGAGGCGCCGGCCCGGGTGGCGCGGGCGACGTCGCCGTCCGCGCGGGCCGGCAGGTCGTCACCCTGGGCGGCGTCCCGCTCCAGGGCCTGCTCGCGCGTGAGGGGGACGTCGTCGACCGAGGACGTCAGGTCGCTGTTGGCGCCGGTGCCCGACGCGGTCGGTACGTCCTGCTGGATGCGGTCGCTGCCCTGGGGATCGGTCATGCCGGCCTCCTGTCCATCGGCTGTCCTCCCGCCCATGCCCGGCATCGCCCCCGCGAAACGGCCGAGGCCGCCTCCCGGTGGGGGAGGCGGCCTCGGCTGCGGTGCGGAGCCGGTGTGGACCGGTCGTGGGCCCAGAGGGTCCCCGACCGGGACATGGGCAACGGCTCCACGTAGACGGGAACGGCTCCTGGCCGCGGTGCCGTCCGGAGGACGGCAGAGTGCTCAGAAGCAGTTCTCGTCGACCTCCATGAGGGCGTTGTCGGTGTTCTCGACGATGGCCCGCTCGGCGGTCAGCTTCGGCAGCACCTGGCCGGCGAAGAACCGGGTGGCGGCCAGCTTGCCCTCGTAGAAGTGGCGGTCCTTCTCGCTGACCTCGCCGGCCAGGGCGGCGAGCGCCACCTCGGACTGGCGGATCAGCAGCCACGCGGTGACCAGGTCGCCCGTGGCCAGCAGCAGCCGGGAGGTGTTCTGCGCGACCTTGTACAGGGAGGCCATGTCCTCCTGCGCGGCGGTCAGGTGGCCGAACATCGCGGTGAGCATGCCCTGGACGTCGGAGAGCGCGGTGCCCAGCAGCGCCCGCTCCTCCTTGAGCCGGCCGTTGCCGACCTCGCCGTCCACCGTCGCCTGGATCTGCCCGGCGAGCCAGGTCAGCGCGACCCCGCCGTCCTTGACGATCTTGCGGAAGAAGAAGTCCTGGCCCTGGATCGCCGTGGTGCCCTCGTAGAGGGTGTCGATCTTGGAGTCGCGGATGTACTGCTCGATCGGGTAGTCCTGCAGGTAGCCGGAGCCGCCGAGGATCTGCAGCGACTCCTGGGTCAGCAGCTGGGTGGCGCGCTCGGAGCCGAAGCCCTTCACGATCGGCAGCAGCAGGTCGTTGACCCGCTCCGCCAGCTTCGCCTGCTCGCTGGCGGCCTCGCCCGCCGCCGCGGCCTCGGTGACCTGGTCGCGGAAGCTCGCCGCGTACAGGTACAGGGCCCGCATGCCCTCGGCGTAGGACTTCTGCAGCATCAGGGAGCGGCGCACGTCCGGGTGGTGGGTGATCGTGACCCGCGGGGCGTCCTTGGACGTGGCGGTGAGGTCCGCGCCCTGGACCCGGGTCTTCGCGTAGTCCAGCGCCACCTGGTAGCCGGCCGAGAGGGTGGCGATGGCCTTGGCGCCCACGAACATGCGGGCGTGCTCGATGACCTTGAACATCTGCGCGATGCCGTCGTGCACCTCGCCGACCAGCCAGCCCTGCGCCGGGACCGGTCCGTCGCCGAAGGTGAGCTCGCAGGTGGTGGAGACCTTGAGCCCCATCTTCTTCTCGACGTTGGTGACGTAGGCGCCGTTGCGCTCGCCGAGCGCCCCGGTCTCGAGATCGACGTGGAACTTGGGGACGACGAACAGCGACAGCCCCTTGGTGCCGGCCCTCGCGCCCTCGGGGCGAGCCAGGACCAGGTGGATGATGTTGTCGGACAGGTCGTGCTCGGCCGACGTGATGAACCGCTTCACGCCGTGGATGTGCCACGAGCCGTCGGGCTGCTGCACGGCCTTCGTCGTGCCGGCGCCGACGTCGGAGCCCGCGTCGGGCTCGGTGAGCACCATGGTGGCGCCCCACTTGTGCTCGAGCATGAGCTCGGCCAGGCGCTTCTGGTCCGGCGTGCCCAGCTCGTCGAGGATCGCGGCGAACGCGGCGCCCGAGCCGTACATGAAGACCGCCGGGTTGGCGCCGAGGATCATCTCGAAGGCGGCCCAGGTGAGGACGTGCGGAGCGCCGAAGCCGCCGAGGTGCTCGGGCAGGTCGAGGCGGTACCACTCGCCGTCCTCGACGGCCTGGACCGACTTCTTGAACGACTCGGGCAGCGCCACCGAGTTCGTGGCGGGGTCGAACACCGGCGGGTTGCGGTCGGCGTCGACGAAGGAGGCCGCCACGGGTCCCTCCGCCAGCCGGCGCACCTCGCCGAGGATCCCGCGGGCGGTGTCGGCGTCCATCTGCTCGAACGGGCCGGTGCCGAAGCGGTCCTTGGTGTCCAGGAACTCGAACAGGTTGAACTCGAGGTCCCGCAGGTTGGCGGTGTAGTGCGTCATGGCGCTCAGGCTCCCGTGCTCCGGCCGGCGTACGGCGTCGTGCTACTCACGAGTAACAAACGCTATTACTCGCGAGTAGCAACGGCAAGCACCAGGTGCCCGGACACGTTCCGGGCACCGCGTCTGACCCGGAAGGGTCAGCGCTTGCGGCGCCGGGCGCGGAGCACCGCGCCGGCCAGCCACACCAGCAGGCCGCCCAGCGCCGCCGCGACGAGCAGGGCCACCACCAGGGGGCCCTCGACGTCGGTGAAGACGAGGCTGATCTGCACCGACTGGCCGTTGAAGATGACGAACAGCACCAGCACCACGGTGACGAAGATCAGCAGCGCGAGCGCCAACCCCCGCCCGATGGTGCGCCCGGTGTGCCGCTCCCGCGTCGGCGTCGGCGTCGGTTCGGCCCGGCCGGCGGGCTCTGCGGGTCCGGCCGCGCGGTCGCCGGCGGCGGGGGAGCCCAGGCCGACGCTGAGCGGGTCTCGCGCGTCGGCCGGCTCCCGCCCGGGGCCGGTCACCGGGCGTCCGGTTCGGTGTCGGCGGGCGGGTAGGCCGGTCCGGCGATGCCGTCCGCCGGCCCTTCGGTGGCGCCCAGGGAATCGCGGTCCTCGCCGGGCGCCTTCTCCGCGCCGAGCGGCTCGGCCTCGCGGTCGGCACCCGCGTTGTTCGCATCCGGCATGGTCATGGGCCGGTTCTGCCCCTGAGTGGGCGGGTGGAAACCACTCGCCACTGCCCCGCCCGCGCGTGCGCGGCACGGGTGCCCGTTCAGTCCGCCAGCGCGGGACCCGCCTCGTGGGCGGGGTGGCCGGCGGTGCGCTCGCGCTGCTTCATCCGGGCCTCGAACACGTGCCGGTCACCTCCGGCGAGCTCCTCCCGGGCGCGAGCGTCGAACGCGCGGAAGGCGCCCCAGTAGTTCTCGTCGAAGTCCTCGACGATCTGGAAGGTCCACCGGTCGGCGATGACGTTGCGGCCGACGAGGTCGCGGTCGAGGTCCTCGGCGAGGCGGGTCGCGCCGGCCCTGCCGAACAGCTCGACGGACTCCTGCAGCAGCCGGTCGGCCTTGCCGGTCAGCTGGTGGAACGCGTACAGGAAGCCGCGTGCCTGGTCGACGGTCTCCAGGGCCTCGGACAGCTTGCCGAGCGCCTCCACCGTCGTGTCGTCGAGGTCGGGCCGGGTGCGGTCGGTGCTCACCCGCCCATCCTGCGGTCAGGCGCGGGCGACCGCGATCTCGATCAGCCGCTCGGCCAGCTGCCGGCCGTGGGCGGCGGGGCCGTCGGGCCCCAGGAGACCGCCGGAGAGGTACATGCCGTCGATGATCAGGTGGATCTGCGCGGCGAGATCCTCCCCGTCGCCCGGCACGATCTCGTCGGCCAGCCGCTCCAGGCGGGCGTGCAGCTCGAACTTGTAGTCGGCCGCCGCGCTGCGGGCGGGGTGCTGCGGGTCGTCGTACTCGCTGCTGACGTTGGTGAACGGGCAGCCGCGGAACCCGGTGCGGGTGACGTCGCGCTCGACGGCGTCGACGACCGAGAGCAGCGCCGCGCGGGGATCGCCCTCCAGCCGGTCCAGCTCGGCGTCGATGAAGGCCAGCACGGTGGCTGCCTTGCGGCTGAGGTAGGCCCCGACGAGGTCGTCCTTGCTCTTGAAGAGCCGGTAGACCGTCATCTTGCCCAGGCCCGTCTCGCGGACCAGCTCGTCCATGCCCACGCTGCGGGAGCTGCGGCCGGCGAAGAGGCGCTCGGCGGTGTCCAGCACGATCGCCTGCCGCTCGGCGCGGCTGCGGCGAACCGGTGCCGAGGCGTCGTCGGCGGCGGTGAGGGGCAGGGCGGCGGTCACGTCTGCGATGGTGCCCCAGGACGTGACGGAGCAGTTCGCGGCACGCCGACCCTGATCGCTCTGGGTGACGAGGGGCGCCCGGGTTTCCCGTGGCACCGGGGAGCGGTGGTGCCGGTGTGACGCAGTAGCGTCACCGAGCGTGAGCGCGGCGGCTCAGTTCCGGCGGGTGCGACGCGGGTTGGCCAGCAGCCGGGCGACGGCCCGCGCCGAGGACTCGGCAGAGTCGGTCCGCGATCGGTCGGCCGACTCGTCGGTGGTCCGGGTGTGCAGCACGTTGTCCTCCATGCGGCGTTGCGTGCCCGTGCCCTCGTTGCGGGAAACCGGCACGCGGCCCACCGGGGTGAGACGTCGCTCACCCCGTGGACCGGTCAGAGCGCCGGTCAGGTGTCGGGGGTGTCGGCGCCCCCGCTCGCGGCGTCGCTGCGGCCCTCGGCCGGCTCCTCGGGGTGCGGCGTCCGGCCGCTGCCCGCCTGCTCGCCGGCCGGGTCGCCCTCGGCGCGCTCGGCGCTGTGCGGCGTGCGCTGGGATTCGCTCATCGCGGGTCCTCCTCGGATCGGGTCGGGGAGCGGTGTGCCCGGTCCGCCGGCGGGGAAACCGCGGGCCCGCCGACCGGGGTGGCCGGGGGCACGCGGAGCAGCAGCTCGCGCACGGCGTCGTGGTCGGGGAGGGCGCCGCGCGCGCCGGGACCGGTGGTGGAGGACGCGGCCGCCGCGACGGCGTGCCGGACGGCGTCGGGGAGGCCGGCGCCGTCGGCCAGCGCCTGCCCGAGGGCGCCGCAGAAGCAGTCACCGGCACCGGTCGTGTCGACCGGTGTCACCGGGGGCGGCGCCTGCAGCAGCGCCGGCCCCTCCGCGGGCACGACGAGGGCGCCACGCGCGCCGAGGGTGACCACGACGGCGCCCGCCGTCACCCGGCGGGCCAGCCCCGCGAGCTCGGCGGGCGAGCGCTCACCGGGTTCGGCACCGGCCAGCTGCACCAGCTCGTGCTCGTTCGGGACGAGCACGTCGACCCGCTCCAGCAGGGCGGCCGGCAGCGGCACCGGGGGAGCCGGGGTCAGCACGACGGTGCCGGTCGCCGTCCGGGCCGCCGCCTCGACCGCCGGCAGCGGCACCTCCAGCTGCAGGAGCACCACGCGGGCCGACCGCACCGACGGCACGTCGACGTCGGCGGGGCTCAGCTCGGCGTTGGCCCCGGGCACGACCACGATCAGGTTCTCTCCGCTGCCCTGCTCCACCGGGATGGTCGCGGTGCCGGTGGGCGTGCCGATCGTGCGCAGCACCCGGCTCACGTTGACCCGGGAGGAGGCGAGCGCGGCCAGCTGCCGGTCGCCGGCCGGGTCGTCGCCCACCCGGCCCACCATGTGCACGCCGCCGCCGAGGATCCCCGCCGCCGCGGCCTGGTTGGCGCCCTTCCCGCCCGGGGCGAGCGCGGCGGCCCGGGCGACGACCGTCTCGCCGCGGCGCGGCAGCCGGTCGACGGAGACCAGCACGTCCTCGTTCAGGCTGCCGACGACGGTGACGGACACGCAGGACCTCCGGAGGACTGTGCGAGGGGTACCGGACGGCCGTTTCCCGCGGCCGGCGCGACGGTACCGGGAGGACGACGAGCGGAGGAACCATGGCGAGCGACGACCCCGACACGATCCGGCGGGAGTTCGGCGAGGCGGTGAACATGACCGCGGCCGAGCTGGAGCGGTGGCTGGCGAGCGAGGAGTCGCAGGCCGTGGGGCAGAAGGACGGCGACGGCGAGTCCACCGGCCACGCCTCGGGCCGGCGCATCGTGGACCTGCTGCGCACGAAGAAGGACGACCTGACCGACGACGACCTCGCCCACATGCGGAAGGTCCACGGCTACGTGCAGCGGCACCTGGCCCAGGAGCCGGCGAAGGAGGACGTCGAGACGTCGAAGTGGCGGTACTCGCTGATGAACTGGGGCCACGACCCGCTCAAGAAGGGCTAGCCCTCCGTGCGATCCACCCCGCTGACCCGCAACGACCCCGCCCAGTACGACGAGCTCGCCGACCAGTGGTGGCAGCCCTCCGGAGGCTTCGCCGCCCTGCACTGGCTCGCTGCCTCCCGGGCCGAGCACATCCCACCGGCGAGCGGCCCGGGGGCGCTGCTGGTCGACCTCGCCTGCGGTGGGGGGCTGATGGCCCCGCACGCCGCCCGGCTCGGGTACCGGCACGTGGGGGTGGACCTCGGGCTGGAGGGGCTGCGGACCGCGCGGGCGCACGGGGTGCTGCCGGTGCGCGGCTCGGTGCTCGCCGTCCCCCTGGCCGACGGCTGCGCGGACGTCGTCGTCGCCGGCGAGATCCTCGAGCACGTCGAGGACGACGTCGCGGTGCTGGCCGAGTGCGCCCGCCTGCTGCGGCCCGGGGGCGTCCTGGTCGTCGACGCGCTGGCCGCCACGCGGATCGGCCGCTTCCTCATGGTGACGGTGGCCGAGCGGCTCCCCGGTGGCCCGCCGCCCGGCATCCACGACCCGGCGCTCTTCGTCGATCGCGCGCGGCTGCTCGCCGCGGCCGACCGGCTGGGTCTCGAGCTGCGCCTGGTCGGCCTGCGGCCGTCGCTGCGCGACGCGATCGCCTGGCGGCTGGGGCGCCGGGGCTCGGTGCGCATGAAACCGATCCGTTCCACGGCCGTCGTCTTCGCCGGGTACGGCCGGAAGCGGTGAGCGGGCGACGCGACGGCGGCGCACGTACCGTCGAAACCATGATCCCGAGCAGGTCAGCCGTGGGGCCGCGATCGTGACCGCCGCCGTCCTCACCGGGGCGGGCAGCGCGCTGCCCACCACCCTGGACCAGGAGGCCGCCTGGGACGGGTTCTTCGGCACCCACTACGAGGGGGTGCGCGCCGCCCGCCGGATCTTCCTCGGGGCCGGCGTGCGCCGCCGGCACGCGGTGGCCAACCCCGTGGACGAGGACCTCAGCGGCTGGAGCACCGGGGCGCGGATGGCGCGGTACGTCCAGGAGGCCCTCCCGCTGGGCAAGCAGGCCGTCGCCGGGGCGCTGGACTCCGCCGGGCTGGCGCCCGGGGACGTGGGGCTGTTCACCGTCGCCACCTGCACCGGCTACGCGACGCCGGGGCTGGACATCCGCCTGGCCAGCGACCTCGGCATGCCGGCCGGGCTGCAGCGGCTGCTGGTCGGCCACATGGGCTGCTACGCGGCGATCCCGGGCCTCGCGGCCGTCGGCGACTTCGTCACCGCGCGGTCCCGGCCGGCGGTGCTGCTGTGCTGCGAGCTGACCAGCCTGCACGTGCAGCCGGCCCAGGCCGATCTCGAGCAGGTCGTCGCGCACGCGCTGTTCTCCGATGCCGCGGCGGCCGTGGTCGTCGAACCCGGCGCCGGGCGCGGGCGCCGGATCGCCGGGGTCGTCGCGCGCACCGACGCCTCGACCGCCGACCACATGACGTGGGACGTCACCGACCTCGGGTTCCGCATGGGGCTCTCCCCGCGGGTGCCGGACGTGCTGGCGCGGCACGTGGGGAACGTCGTCGACGAGCTGCTCGCCGGAGCGGGTCTGCGCCCCGAGGACGTCGCGGGCTGGGCCGTGCATCCCGGGGGACCCCGCATCATCGACGTCGTCCGCGACGAGCTGGGCCTGCGCGAGGAGCAGGTCGCGGCCTCGCGCCGGGTGCTGGCCGAGCACGGCAACTGCTCCTCGGCCACCGTCCTGCTGGTGCTGCAGGAGCTGGCCGACGTCGACGGGCCGGTCGTGGCCATGGCGTTCGGGCCGGGCCTGACCCTCTACGCGGTGCTGTTGCTGCCCGCGTGACCCCTGGTCGCGGAGCGGCGGCGGTCCTACGCTGCCCTCCCCGGAACCGTGGGAGGGAGGCGGCCGTGGGCGCGTCGCCGCCGGGCGTGCGGGTGTTCCTCGTCGACGACCACGAGGTGGTCCGCCGCGGCGTGGCCGAGGTCCTCGAGGACGACCCCGCCATCACCGTCGTGGGGGAGGCCGGCTCGCGCGCCGAGGCGCTGGCCCGGGCTCCCGCCGTCCGTCCCGACGTCGCCGTCCTCGACATGCGGTTGCCCGACGGGGACGGCGCCACCCTCTGCCGGGAGCTGCGCGCGAGGCTGCCCGGCCTGCGGTGCCTGGTGCTCACCAGCTACGCGGACCGGGCGGCGCGCGACGAGGCGGTGCGCGCCGGCGCGGCCGGGTTCCTGCTCAAGCAGGTGCGCGGCTCGGCGCTGGTGTCGGCGGTGCGCACAGTGGCGGCGGGCGGCGTCCTGACCGAACCCGGACCGCCGCCACCGGCGCGGTCCGGCGGTGACCGGCTGGCGACGCTGACCGACCAGGAGCGCGCCGTCCTGGGGCTGATCGGCGAGGGGCTCACCAACCGCCAGATCGGCGAGCGCATGGGGCTGGCCGAGAAGACGGTCAAGAACTACACCAGTCACGTGCTGGCCAAGCTGGGCCTCGAGCGCCGGACCCAGGCCGCCATCCTGGCCACCGAGCTGCGCGACCGCCGGAGCTGAGCCTGCGCCGGTGCGGGTCAGACGGGGAGTGGCACGACCCAGCGGACCTCCGTCCCCGAGGCCCCGGTGGCGGTCGCCAGCCGGCCACCCCGGCGTTCCGCGCGGTCGGCCAGGTTGGCCAGCCCGCTGCGCACGGTGACCGCCGGCAGCCCGTGCCCGTCGTCGGTGACCACGACGCGCACCTCGTCGGCCAGGGCCACGGTCACCGTCACGCGGGTGGCGCGGGCGTGGCGGACCACGTTGGTGACCAGCTCGCGGACGACGGCGACCACGTCGCCGGCCAGGCCGGGAGGCAGGTCCTCGATCTCGCTGCGCACCCGCAGGTCCGGGCGCACCCCGTGCCCGTCGGTCACCGACCGCACCACGTCGGCGAGCCGTCGCCGCACGGCCGCGGACGAGGAGTCCTCGGCCCCGTGCAGCTCGAAGATCGACTCCCGGATCCGGGCGATGGTGCCGTCGAGCTCGTCCACGTGCCGCGCGATCCGGCTGGCGACCAGCGGCGCGGAGCCCTCCAGCGAGCGGCCGAGCCGGTCCAGCGCCAGGGCGGTCGCGAAGATCCGCTGCACCACGTGGTCGTGCAGGTCCCGGGCGATCCGGTCCCGGTCGGCCTGCACCTGCAGCCGCTGCTCGCGCTGCTGGCTGCGGACCAGCCGCATCGCCACCGCCGCCTGGGTGACGAACGCCGACGCCGGCTCGAGCACCGCGGGGTCGAACGGTGGCCGCTCCCGCAGCCGCATGGCGACCAGGGTGGTCGGCGGAGACGGTCCACCCAGCGGGAGGTGGAGCGCCGGTCCGTACCGGCCGGCGAGCTCACCGACCAGTGGGGCGCGGGTCGTGCCCGGCACCGGCGTGGCGACGTCGTCCACCAGCAGCGGCGTGCCCGAGCGGTGGGCGTCGCCCAGCCGGGTGCCGGCGAGGGGGATGCGCGCGCCCTCGGTCCGGGTGGCCTCGGGGCCCACGGCGGCGGTCACGACCAGGGTGCCCTCGTCACCGGGCACCGGCGCCAGGATGCCGACGGTGTCGGCGCCGGAGAGCTCGGCGATGCGGGCGGCCGCGGTGCGGAGGACCTCGTCGGCGGGGCGCCCCGACAGCAGCGCCGTCGCGATGTCGGTGCCGGCCTGCGACCAGGCCCGGCGCTGCTCGGCCTGCTCCAGCAGCCGGGCGTTCTCGATGGCCAGGCCCGCCACCGCCGCCATGCCCTCGGAGAGCTCCAGGTCGGCCGCGGTGAACGCGCCCCCGCCGCGCTTCTCGGTGAGGTACAGGTGCCCGAAGACGGAGTCGCGGGCGCGGACCGGGAGGCCCAGGAACGACCGCATCGCGGGGTGCCCCGGGGGGACGCCGACCGAGGCGGGGTGGGTGCGCAGGTCGGCCAGCCGCAGCGGGGTCGGGTCCTCCAGGAGCAGGCCGAGGATGCCGGCGCCCTCGGGCGTGCGGCCGATCCGCTCCTGGGCCCCGGGATCCAGGCCGACCGTGACGAACCGGTCCAGCCCGCGCCCGTCGGGCGTGAGCACGCCCAGCGCGCCGTAGCGGGCGTCGACGTGCCGGGCCGCGACCGCGACGATCTCGTGCAGGGTCGCCTCGAGCCGGCCACCCGAGGCCGCCGCCAGCACCGCGGCGGTGAGGGCCGCGGCGTCGTCGCTCATCGAGCGCACCGGTGGTCGGGCGGGGGCACGGCCTGACCGTAGGAGCGCCGACGGGGGCAGGGGAAGCGCTTGGCCCATCGTGGGGCACGGTCGCGTCCCGCCCCAGGGACGAAAGGCCCGGTCCCGTTCCGTGTTCCCCGGCCTGCGCCGGAACGCGCCGAGGCCCCGGTCGGTGCGACCGGGGCCTCGGGAGCTCGTGGAGCGGGTGACGAGAATCGAACTCGCACTGTCAGCTTGGGAAGCTGATGTTCTACCATTGAACTACACCCGCGAACAGCGACGATCCTACCTGGTCGCCTCCCCGCCGCGACAGCCACCTCCGGTCAGCGGCGCATCTCCGCGAGGAAGCCGGTCGCCTCCGACCGCAGCTTCTCCGCCATCTGCGACAGCCCGGTGACGTCCTCGTGGCCGGTGTTCAGCGACGCCGAGCCGTCCACCGCGGCGGCGATGCCGCCGACCAGGCCGTTCATCTCGTCGACGGTGGAGCTGACGCTGCTCATGCCGGCGGCGACACCCTCCGACGCCTGGCGGATCTGCTCCACCTGGGCGGTGACCCGCTCGGTCGCGCGGCCGGTCTGGTCGGCGAGGTCCTTTACCTCGGAGGCGACGACGGCGAACCCCTTGCCGGCCTCGCCCGCGCGGGCGGCCTCGATCGTGGCGTTGAGCGCGAGGAGGCGGGTCTGGGCGGCCACCGAGTCGATCAGCGCGATGATCTCCTTGATCTCGGCCGACGAGCGGGTGAGCGAGCTGATCGTGTCCTGCGCGGTGCCCACCTCGGCGCTCGCCGCGGTCGCGGCGGCGGTGAGCCCGGACGCCGATGCGCTGAGCTCGGTGGCGGCCGTCGCCACCTGCTCGGACATCGAGAGCACCACCGACTCGAAGTCGTCGGCCAGCCGCAGCCGGCTGGTCTGCGCGTCGGTGACGCGCCCGGCGGTCGCCTGCATCGCGGTGCGGGCGTCGTTGATGTCGCTGGCGGTGCGGCGGAAGGAGCCGAGCAGGCCGGTGGTGAGCAGGCGGCGGTGGAACCGGCCCTCGGCTGCGGAGCTCAGCGCGGCCGACGACTCGCGGACGAACGCGTCGGAGACGTCGAGCACCCGGTTGAGCGCGTGGTGGAGGGAGACCAGTTCGGGCACCTGCTCGGTGTCGGCGTCGATGCGGCTGCGGGCCTCGAGGTCACCGCGCGAGGCCGCCTCGCACGCCGCCGTCAGCTGCCGGACGAAGCCGCGGTAGAGCGCCAGCTCCGCGGCGTCCGACCGCCGGCCGTGCTCGCCGCGCGTGGTGCGCACGCCCATGTCAGCTCTCCTCGCGGTTGATGATCGACCAGACGAACTCCTCGTAGCTCTGCCCCTGCTCGGCGAGCACCTCGTCGAGGAGCCTGGAGGAGGCCGCGACCGCGCTGCGCGCGTTCGGGTGCCGGCGCTCCTCGGCCAGCAGCCGCTGGTAGAGGGGCAGCACCCGCCGGACGGCGCCCCGGGAGGGCCGCCGGCGGTTGGAGTGGTAGCCGACGACCCTGCAGTGCGCGTCCTTGGAGGGCGTCACGTGCGCCAGCACCCAGTAGTGGCCCCCGTCGGTGGCGAGGTTGTTGATGTAGGCGAACACCTCCTGGCCGGCGCCCAGGGTGTCCCACAGCAGCTTGAACACCGCCCGCGGCATCTCCGGGTGGCGGATCAGGTTGTGCGGCTGGCCGATCACGTCGTCGCGGTCGTAGCCGCTCACCCGCAGGAAGACGTCGTTGGCGTACGTGATCACGCCGCGCAGGTCGGTCTTGGAGACGATCAGCTCGTCGGCGGAGAAGCTCCGCTCGCGGCCGGTGGGGCGCACGGCGTCACGGGCGCCGCGAGGCGCGGCGGTGGCCGGCCGGGTGTCGAGCACGCAGGTTCCCCTCGGTTTCGTTCGATTGCGTCCCGTTCATCGGCAGTCGGGAGGTCCAACGGGACGTGGGGAGGCGACAGCGCGCCGCGGGCAGCCGGCGCCGTTCGCCCGCACGGCGCGCGGACGCGGTTCCCTAGACTCCGCGCCATGCTGCTGAGCGACCGCGACATCACGGCCGCGATCGCCGGGGGACGCCTCGGCATCGAGCCCTACGACCCGGGGCTGGTGCAGCCGTCCAGCATCGACGTCCGGCTGGACCGGTACTTCCGGGTGTTCAACAACGCCCGCTACACCCACATCGACCCGGCGGAGCAGCAGGACGACCTCACGTCGCTGGTGGAGCCCGAGGGCGACGAGCCGTTCGTGCTCCACCCGGGTGAGTTCGTGCTGGGCTCCACGCTGGAGGTCGTCCGCATCCCCGACGACCTCGCCGCCCGGCTGGAGGGCAAGTCCTCGCTGGGCCGGCTGGGCCTGCTCACCCACTCGACGGCGGGCTTCGTCGACCCGGGGTTCTCCGGGCACATCACCCTGGAGCTGTCGAACGTCGCGAACCTGCCGATCACGCTGTGGCCGGGCATGAAGATCGGCCAGCTGTGCCTGTTCCGGCTGACCAGCGCGGCCGAGCACCCCTACGGCTCGGCGGTCTACGGCTCCCGGTACCAGGACCAGCGGGGGCCCACGCCGTCGCGCTCGTTCCGCAACTTCACCCGCGCGGAGACCCGGCGTCCCTAGCCTCGGCGGGCGGGGCGTCGTCGACGTCGGCCGCTGCCGGGACCTCGACGCCGGCGCTCTCCAGCACCTCGGTGGAGCGGCCCGCGGGTGACCAGCCGGGGACGGTGCGCTCCACCTCGTCGTCGACGAACACCTGCCGCGTGGCGATCCACCCGGCGACGGCGAGCACGGCGACGCCGGTGAGGGCGATGACGAACATGCCGTCGTAGCTGCCGGTCACCCCGCGGAGCACGCCCACGAGCAGCGGGCCGGCCCCGGCGATCACGTAGCCGATGCTCTGGCTGACGGTGGAGAGCGCGGAGACGGTCTCGGGCGTGCGCGCGCGCAGGCCGATGAGGGTGAGCACCATCGAGAAGGTGCCCATGCCGACGGCGATGAGGACCATCCACAGCCACGGGGCGACGGTCGGCGCCGTCCAGAGGCCCACCCAGCCGGTCACGTAGCAGGCGATGAAGAGCAGCAGCAGCGGGCGCTGCAGACGCGGCCGGACGGTCAGCGACGGGATGACGGCGCTCAGCGGCAGCCCGACGACGGAGTTCAGGCCCAGGAGGAGACCGGCGGTCGCCGCGCTCAGCCCCGAATCACGCAGGTACTGCGCCGACCAGCCGATGACGACGTAGGCCTGGAGCGCCTGCACGCCGAAGAAGGCGGTGATCGCCATCGCCGTAGGGCTGTGCACGAGGGCCCGCATCCGGACGGCGGTGTGGCCCTCGCGCGACACGTCGGGCGCGGCCGGCAGAGCCAGCCACACCCCCGCCGCGACGAGCGCCGGCAGCGCCCAGACGACGAGTGCCCAGCGCCAGCCCTCCCCCTCGGCGACGTCGGCGATCGGCTGCGAGGTCACCGCCGCGAGGGTCGCGCCCAGCCCCATCGCGGTGCTGTAGGCGCCGATCAGCGGGCCCGTCCGCCCCGGGAAGTGGCGCTTGACGAGCCCCGGGAGCATGACGTTGCCCAGCGCCCCGCCGGCCATGGCCAGCGCCGTGCCGGCGAGGAAGACCGGGAACGCCTCGGCCAGGCTGCGCAGCCCCAGCCCGACGGTCATCGCCACCAGGGCGCCGGCGAGGACGTGCGCGTCGCGGTAGCGCGCCGACAGCGCGGGGCCGGTGAACCCGATGAGCGCGAAGCAGAGCACCGGCATCGTGGTGATGACCCCGGCCAGGCCGCTGGAGATGTCCAGGCCCCGCTCGAGCTCTTCCAGCACCGGGCCGACGCTGGTGACCGCCGTGCGCAGGTTGAGCGCCGTGAGCACGATGGCCACGGCCATCAGCCCGAGACCGCGACGACGGTCGGTGCCGGCGGTGTTGCGTGCGGGGGCGGTGCGGGTCACCCGGAAAGCGTCCTCCGTGACCGGGTGCACACCGCCCCCGGGTGGGTGCGCGGCGCAACCACCGCGGGGTGCACGGCTCCGGAACGGCGACGGCGCGCACCCCGCGGGATGCGCGCCGTCGCACGGCCCCGTCCGGAGGCTCGCCCCGAGCGTGCGAGGGGTGAGGAGGACGGGGTCCTTCTGCTACTTCGGGTCGTGATCCGTCGCGGCGGAGTCGAGGCCCACGACGTCGTCGTCCTTCGTGCCGACGTCGGCGCCCTGCTCGGCACCCTGCGCGCCGACGGCGACCGGCTGCATCGAGCGCAGCAGGATCTGGCTGACGTCGAGCACCTCGACGTGCTCGCCGGCCTCGCCGTTCTGCTTCTTGCTGGTCAGCGCGTCGCTGAGCATCGTGATGCAGAACGGGCACGCGGTGGAGATGACGTCGGGATCGAGCTCGAGGGCCTCCTCGGTGCGCTCCATGTTGATCCGCTTGCCGATCTTCTCCTCCATCCACATGCGGGCACCGCCGGCACCGCAGCAGAAGCCGCGGTCCTTGCAGCGGTGCATCTCCTGCGTGGACAGGCCCTGGACGGAGTCGAGGATCTCCCGCGGGGGCGTGTAGACCTTGTTGTGCCGGCCCAGGAAGCACGGGTCGTGGTAGGTGACCTTGCGGTCGACCGGGGTGACCGGGGTCAGCCGGCCCTCCTCCACCAGCTTGCCGAGCAGCTGGGTGTGGTGCACGACCTCGTACTCGCCGCCGACCTGCGGGTACTCCCGCCCCAGCGAGTTGAAGCAGTGCGGGCAGGTGGCGACGATCTTGCGGGTGCCCGGCACCCGGCCCTCGAAGACGCCGTTGAGGGTCTCGACGTTCTCCATGGCCAGCTGCTGGAAGAGGAACTCGTTGCCCATGCGGCGGGCCGGGTCGCCCGAGCAGGTCTCGCCGTTGCCGAGCACGGCGAACTCGACGCCCGCGGTGTGCAGCAGCTCGGCGACCGCCTTGGTGACCTTCTTGGCGCGGTCGTCGACGGCGCCGGCGCAGCCGACCCAGAACAGGTACTCGACCTCGTGGGGGAGCGGGCCGTCGGCGACGCGAACCTCGAAGTCCATCTCCTTGATCCAGTCCTCGCGGACGTTGCCGCCCATGCCCCACGGGTTCCCGCGCTTCTCGAGGTTGGTCATCATGACCCCGGCCTCGGACGGGAAGTTGGACTCGATCAGCACCTGGTAGCGGCGCATGTCCTGGATGTGGTCGACGTGCTCGATGTCCACCGGGCACTGCTCGACGCAGGCGCCGCAGTTGGTGCAGCTCCACAGGACGTCGGGGTCGATGACCCCGCCCTCCTCGAGGGTGCCGACCAGCGGGCGGTGCGCCTGGGCGTCGTTGGTGCCCTCGATCCGGGCGTAGCCCGACGCCCAGACCTGCTCGTCGCTGGGCTTGAGGAGGTCGTAGTCGGGCGCGGACTCCGACGCCGTCTTCTCACCGAGCAGGTACGGGGCCTTGGCGTACAGGTGGTCCCGCAGGTCCATGATCACCATCTTCGGCGACAGGGGCTTGCCGGTGTTCCAGGCCGGGCACTGGCTCTGGCACCGCCCGCACTCGGTGCAGGTGGTGAAGTCCAGCATCCCCTTCCAGGTGAAGTCCTCGATCTTGCCGCGGCCGAAGACGTCGTCCTCGCCCGGGTCCTCGAAGTCGATCGGCTTGCCGCCGGAGGTCATGGCGGGCAGCGGGCCGAGCGCCGGGGCGCCGTCGGCCTCGCGCTTGAAGTAGATGTTGAAGAAGGCGCTGAACCGGTGCCAGGCGACACCCATGTTGAGGATGCGGCTGATGACCACCAGCCAGGTCAGCGACACCACGATCTTGATGAAGGCGACGATCGAGACGACGTCGGGGTTGTCCGGGAAGAGGTTCGACGCCAGGCTCGCGAACGGGTGCGACCAGGTCGGGGCGTCGTCCAGGCCGGAGGCGACCTTGGCCGCGCGGATGCTGAGGATGCTGATGCCGACGATCAGGACGACGGCCTCGACGAAGTAGCCCCGGCCCTCGTTGGACCCGGCGAAGCGGCTCCTGCGGCCCTGCCGGCGCGGGTGGTCGAGCTGGCGCCGGACGATCAGGTAGATGATCCCGAGGATTGTGCCGGCGCCGATCAGGTCGACGAAGAGGCTCCAGATCGCCCACTCGCCGATGAGCGGCAGGTGGAAGGCCGGGTTCCACACCTCGCCGAACGCCTCGACCAGCGTCAGGAACAGGCCGTAGAAGCCGACGAAGACGAACCAGTGGGCAACGCCGATGGTCGACCACTTCAGCATCCGGGTGTGGCCGATCGACTCGACCACCAGCGTCTTCAGCCGGCTCTTGACCGGGCCGAAGCGGGTGCCGTCGGGCTGGCCGGTGCGGATGATCCGCACCATCGCCCGGACGGCCCGGTAGGCCATCACGGACGCCACGATCAGGAACAGGACGCTGATAGTCCCCAGGACGATCTGCAGCGGGCCCGTCATGTTTTCCCCTCCCGTACGCCTGGCGGCGTCGGTCGTCTCCCGCCGGCCACGCGGGCGACGGGGCTGTGTGTGGTGCGCGCCCCGGTGCACCGGCCGGTGGGCCGGCGCCCGGAACGCATGCGGGCAGGCGCAGCCCGCACTCCAGGGCACGATAGCGGGCGCGCTCAGAGGCTACTCGCCGGTAACCCTGGGCGCGGCGCCGCGGATCGGCGAGCCCGGCCGAGGCGCTCCGCCCAGGGGTGACCCGTGACACGTCCCGTCGTCGTCCACCGATGTGCGACGTGACTGCAGCGTCCCTCCCCGCCACCTGGGTTCGCCGACCCGGGCCCGCGGCTGTCAGCTCAGGCCCGTGCCGCGGGGGTGGGTGTCGCCACCTCCGGCCCGCGCCCGCCGCCTGAGCGTTGTACGCCTGGGCTCGCGGCTACGGGCTTGGGCTGCTCAGCCCGCGCGCACCCGACCTCGCGCACGGGGGGTGGCGGTGAAGCGGCGTCCCGTGGGCGCCGGTGCTGCCAGGAGTTCGCGCAGCCGTGCTTCGACGCGGGGCCAGTCGCGGTCGACGTCCTCGTCGGCCACCCGGATCACGCGGACGCCCAGCGCCCGGAGTTCGTCTTCCCGCCGCTTCTCCTCCCAGAGCACCTGCGCCGGTGTCCGACCGCGCCACGGGTCCGTGTACTTCACCTTCCCGTCGAACTCGACCGCGACGGCGGCCGCTCCGAACCAGGCGTCGACCACGCCGACGAGGCGCCCCTCCGTCCGGATCTCCACCTGGAGCTCCGGCGCCGGGAATGCCGCCCCGAGGATGCGCAGGCGGCCCCGCGTCTCCAACGGCGATTCGGCGCGCCCGTCGGCGAGGGCCACCGCGCGGGCGGCGCGGCGGGCGCCCGGCCACCTCTGGAGCGCCGCCGCTCCCTGGGTGAGCTGCTGCACAGTGATGCGCTTCCGGAGCAGTGCGGCGTCCAGTGCGACCACCGCATCGTCGAGCGGCCACCGGCGCACCACGTCGAGCAGGGTGCGAGCGGTGGTGGTCACGCGGAGCGGCCCCTCGGAGGTGACGTCGTCCGGCCCGAGCGGCGCCTGGGTGATGCGGTAGCCCCGTCCCTGCCGGGACAGCCCGGGGTCGGTCAGGCGGATCGGACCCGCGGTGGAGCGCCTCGGGACCGGCAGCTCCCAGAGGTGTGCGGCCGTCTCGTGGCTCAGCGCCACGGTCGGGCGGTCGAGCTCCAGCAGGACGGCGAGGCACTCCAGCCGGTGGCGGGTGCCGTCTGTCGTCGCCGAGCGGACGGCTTCGGCGGTGGCGTGGACGCCGCGACGGAGGCGGACCCAGGTGCCCGACGAGAGGAGGCGGCGGATCTCGGGGTGGTCGTAGCCGGCGCGGCGGGCGTCCCGCGCGGTGAACAGGCCCAGCTGGCGCTCGGCGGCGGCGCGGAGGAGCGGGTGCACCGGTGCAGTGCCGAGCGTGCGCGGCGGTCGCGGTGGGTGGGCGGCGGATCTGTGGATCACTGCGCGGACCGCCACGGGCTTGTGGGTGCCACCCCAGCGTCGTGCCGCTGAGGGCGCGGCCACGAGGCTGGGGTGACGCGGCGAGGGAACGTGTGACGCGGGGCCTGGGAACACCGCCGCGCAGCTTGCCGTTACGGTGGACAGGAAAGTTGAGCGCACCACGCGCAATGCGGTCGCGCTCGGCTCCTCGCACGGACCAGTACCACCCCCAGCACACGGAAGAGAGGCCATCTCCCATGGCTCGAGCGGTCGGTATCGACCTCGGCACCACCAACTCCGTCGTCACCGTCCTCGAGGGCGGTGAGCCGACGGTCATCGCCAACTCCGAGGGTTCGCGCACCACCCCCTCGGTCGTGGCCTTCGCCAAGAACGGCGAGGTCCTCGTCGGGCAGTCGGCGAAGAACCAGGCGGTCACCAACGTCGACCGCACCATCCGGTCGGTCAAGCGCCACATGGGTACCGACTGGAAGACCGACGAGATCGACGGCAAGAAGTACACGCCGCAGGAGATCTCCGCGCGCATCCTGCAGAAGCTCAAGCGCGACGCCGAGACCTACCTGGGCGAGCCGGTCACCGACGCGGTCATCACCGTCCCCGCCTACTTCGAGGACGCCCAGCGCCAGGCCACGAAGGAGGCCGGTGAGATCGCCGGGCTCAACGTCCTGCGCATCGTCAACGAGCCGACCGCGGCCGCGCTGGCCTACGGCC
Source organism: Blastococcus sp. SYSU DS1021 (assembly GCF_054050995.1). Classification (NCBI taxonomy): domain Bacteria; kingdom Bacillati; phylum Actinomycetota; class Actinomycetes; order Geodermatophilales; family Geodermatophilaceae; genus Blastococcus; species Blastococcus sp. SYSU DS1021. Next base: position 79,967 of record NZ_JBJHAL010000019.1, read on the forward strand.
TGGACAAGGGCGAGACCGAGCAGACGATCCTCGTGTTCGACCTCGGTGGCGGCACCTTCGACGTCTCGCTGCTCGAGATCGGCGACGGCGTCATCGAGGTGAAGGCCACCGCCGGTGACAACCACCTCGGTGGTGACGACTGGGACGAGCGCGTGGTCAAGCACCTGGTGCAGACGTTCAACGCCTCCAACGGCATCGACCTGTCCAAGGACAAGCTGGCCATGCAGCGGCTGCGCGAGGCGGCCGAGAAGGCCAAGATCGAGCTGTCGGGCGCGCAGTCGACGAACGTCAACCTGCCCTACATCACCGCCGGCGCCGAGGGCCCGCTGCACCTGGACGTCACGATGACCCGCGCCGAGTTCCAGCGGCTGACCCAGGACCTGCTCGACCGCACCCGGGCGCCGTTCAACCAGGCGATCCGCGACGCCGGCATCTCCGTCGGCGACATCGACCACGTGGTCCTGGTGGGTGGCTCGACCCGCATGCCGGCCGTCACCGAGCTGGTGCGCGAGCTGACCGGCGGCAAGGAGCCCAACAAGGGCGTCAACCCCGACGAGGTCGTGGCCATCGGCGCCGCGCTCCAGGCCGGTGTCCTCCGCGGCGAGGTCAAGGACGTCCTGCTGCTCGACGTCACCCCGCTGTCCCTGGGCATCGAGACCAAGGGCGGGATCATGACCAAGCTCATCGAGCGGAACACCACGATCCCGACCAAGCGCTCGGAGATCTTCACGACGGCCGACGACAACCAGCCCTCCGTGCAGATCCAGGTGTTCCAGGGCGAGCGCGAGATGGCGATGTACAACAAGAAGCTCGGCATGTTCGAGCTGACCGGGCTGCCCCCGGCGCCGCGCGGCGTCCCGCAGATCGAGGTCGCCTTCGACATCGACGCCAACGGCATCGTCCACGTCCACGCCAAGGACCTGGGCACCGGCAAGGAGCAGTCGATGACCATCACCGGCGGCTCGGCCCTCCCCAAGGAGGACATCGAGCGGATGATGAAGGACGCCGAGGCGCACGCCGAGGAGGACAAGCGCCGCCGCGAGGAGGCCGAGACCCGCAACCTCGCCGAGTCGCTGCAGTACCAGACCGAGAAGTTCCTGGCCGAGAACGGCGACAAGATCCCGGCCGAGAAGAAGGACGAGCTCGGCGAGGCGCTCACCGAGCTGCGCTCGGCCCTCGGCGGCTCGGACATCGACGCCATCAAGTCCGCCCAGGAGAAGGTGGCCCGGGTGTCCCAGGAGGTCGGCGGGGCGCTCTACGCCCAGCAGGCCGAGGCGGCCGGCGGAGCGCCCGGCGCCGAGGCCGGTGCCGAGGCGGGTGCCGGTGCGGCGGGTGGCCAGGCCACGGGTGACGACGACGTCGTCGACGCCGAGATCGTCGACGAGGACACCGACCGCCGATGACGGACAGGGAAGAGCGGCCGCGGGTCGTGATCCGCGACAGGCGGCGCATCGACCCCATCACTGGCGCAGTGCGGACGCCGGCCGGCGAGCAGCCGGCCGGCGTCCGGCCCGGTACCGACCTCCCAGGGGAGCAGATGAGCGAGCACGACATGCCGGCCGCCGATGAGGCCGCGGGCGCGCAGCAGGGCACGGGGCCGCAGCAGGACCCGGCGGCGCAGCAGGGGACCGAGCCGCAGGGGGGTGCCGCGCCGCAGTCGGCGGCGGACGGCGACCTGGCGCAGCAGCTGACCGAGCGCACCGAGGATCTGCAGCGGGTCACCGCCGAGTACGCCAACTACCGGCGGCGGGTGGACCGTGACCGGTCGCTCGTCGTCGACCAGGCCGCGGAGCGGTTCGCGACCCAGCTGTTCCCGATCGTCGACGACATCGAGCGGGCCCGTGACCACGGCGACCTCACCGGCGCCTTCAAGCTGGTCGCCGACCGCATCCTCGGGTTGCTCGACGGCCTCGGGGTCGAGGCGTTCGGCAAGGCCGGCGACGAGTTCGACCCGTCGCTGCACGAGGCCGTCATGCACGAGACCTCCGCCGAGGTGAGCGTCCCGACGGCCACCACCGTGCTGCGGCAGGGCTTCCGCCGGGGCGAGCGGGTGCTGCGGACCGCCATGGTCGCCGTCACCGAGCCGGAGGCGCCTGCGCGCGCCGAGTCCGCGGCGTCCGCCGAGTCCGGGGAGGCCGCCGAGCCCACCGACCAGGCCGCCGGCTGAGCGGCGTCCGACCGAGCGCGAGAGGGGGCGTCCGATGAGCACCCGTGACTTCATCGAGAAGGACTACTACGGCGCGCTCGGCGTTCCCCAGGACGCCGACGCGGCCGCGATCAAGAAGGCCTACCGCAAGCTGGCCACGGAGCTGCACCCGGACAAGAACCCGGGCAACACCGAGGCCGAGGCGCGGTTCAAGGAGGTCTCCGAGGCCTACGACGTGCTCTCCGATCCCAAGCGGCGCGGTGAGTACGACGACGCGCGACGCCTGTTCGGCGCCGGGGGAGCCGGTGCCCGTGCCGGGTTCCCCGGCGGCTTCCCGGGCGCCGGGCCCGGCGGGCAGCCCTTCGACCTCGGCGACCTGTTCGGCGCAGCCGGCGCCGGGGCGGGCGCCCGGGGGGCCGGTGGCCTGGGCGACATCCTGGGCGGGCTGTTCGGTGGGGCCGGTGGCGCGCGTGCGCGCAGCCAGGCCGCGTCCGGGCCCGCGCGGGGTCAGGACGTCGAGACCGAGGCGACGCTCTCCTTCGAGGAGGCCGTGCTCGGCGTCACCGTGCCGCTGCGGATGCAGAGCCCGGGCAGCTGCCCGACCTGCGCCGGCAGCGGCGCCCGCCCCGGCACCTCCCCGCACACCTGCCCGGTGTGCCAGGGCGCTGGTGTGACCAGTCGGAGCCAGGGCGCCTTCGCCTTCTCCGAGCCGTGCCGCAACTGCCGCGGCAGCGGCCAGGTCGTCGAGGACCCGTGCCCCACCTGCGCCGGGAGCGGGGTCACCAGCCAGACCCGCACCATCACCGTGCGGATCCCGGCGGGGGTCAAGGACGGTCAGCGGATCCGGCTGCCCGGCAAGGGAGCACCCGGGCGGCGCGGTGGCCCGGCCGGCGACCTGTTCGTCGTCGTCCACGTCGCGGAGCACCAGCTGTTCGGGCGCAAGGGCGAGGACCTCACCTTGACCGTGCCGATCACCTTCGCCGAGGCGGCGCTGGGCACCACGCTGACGGTGCCGACCCTGGACGGCACCGTGTCCCTCAAGGTCCCCGCCGGCACCGCGAGCGGCCGCACGCTGCGGGTCCGCGGACGGGGGGTGCCCACCAAGGGCCGCACCGGCGACCTGCTCGTGACCGTCGAGATCGCCGTCCCCGCGCGGCTGACCCCGGCGCAGCGCAAGGCGGTCGAGGCCCTGGCCGAGGAGATGGACGAGGACCCGCGCCCGCAGATCACCGCCGCGGTGCGGCGTGGAGGTGAGGGATGACCAGGCCGTCGGGTGGCCCGCTCGGTGAGGCGGGCCCGGCCGTCGCCGACGACGCCCCGGTGTTCGTGATCTCCGTGGCGGCCCAGCTGGCCGGGATGCACGCGCAGACGCTGCGGCAGTACGACCGGCTGGGGCTGGTCAGCCCCGGCCGGACCTCCGGCGGAGGGCGGCGGTACAGCCCCCGCGACGTCGCACTGCTGCGCGAGGTGCAGCGGCTGTCGCAGGAGGACGGGGTCAACCTGGCCGGCATCAAGCGGATCATCGAGCTGGAGTCCCAGGTCGAGGCGCTGCAGGCCCGGGTGCACGAGCTGCTCGAGGAGCTGCAGCACTCCGAGAACCGGCGGATGGCCGCGGAGGCGGCGATCCCGGCGGCCTACCGGGCCGATCTGGTGCCGCACCGGCGGCAGAGCTCGGCCCTCGTCGTCTGGCGCCCGGGAGGTGCCCGGTGAGCGGGCCGGACGCCGACGCCCACGAGGCCTTCGTCTCGCTGGAGCGGGAGATCGGTCTGCTGCTCCGGCGGTCCCGGGCCATCTCGACCCGGCTGGCGCGCGAGCTGCACCCCGATCTGGACGGCGCCGCGTACGGGCTGCTGGCGCTGTTGCAGGACGCCGGGCCGCTGCGGGCCAGTGACCTGGTCGCGCGGCTGGGGCTGGACAAGAGCACCGTCAGCCGCCAGTTGTCCAGCCTCGTGGAGCTGGGACTGGTCGACCGGGCGGCGGACCCCGACGACGGCCGGGCGCAGGTGCTGAGGCCGTCCGCCGAGGGGGCCGCGCGGCTGGCCGGCATCCGGACGGCCCGCCGGGCCCGCTGGGAGAGCGACCTCGCCGACTGGCCGGCCGAGGACGTCGCGACGCTCGCCATCCTCCTCGAGCGACTGAACCGGATCGGCGAGGCGCGCGAGGCAGAGTCCACGGAGCGCTGACCCGCCCGGGCCGGGCGTGGCCGACGACACAGGAAGCTTCGTTGCAGACCGCAACCATATGATCGTATGGTTGCGGTCTACAAGCGTTTTCTCCGTCCTGAGGACGTCCCATGCCCATGCACCCCGACACACGTGACCGCCTCACCGCCGGCGTCGCCCAGCTGATCCGCGCCGGACGGCACCTGAGCTCCCGCGCGGCCGTGCAACTGCACGGCGACTTGCCGTCGTTCGGCTGGCCCCTGCTCGCCCCGCTCGAGCGGCAGGACGACCTCCGCTGCAGCGCGCTCGCCGCCCTCGCCGGGGTCGACGGCTCCGTCGCCAGCCGGCAGCTGGCCGCCCTGGAGCGGGCAGGCTACGTCCACCGCCGCCCCGATCCCCGCGACGGCCGGGCCGCGCTCTTCCGGCTCACCGACCAGGGAGCCCGGGCGCTCGCCACCTCGCGGGCGCTGCGTGCGGAGTGGGCGCTGACCGCCCTGGCCGGCTGGGACGAGGCGGACGCCCGGCGGCTCGCCGATCTGCTCGATCGGCTGGTGGCCGACATCGACGTCGTCGGCGGGCAGCCGCGCATCGATCCCGTGGCGGCGGCCCGATGACCGCCCGGCCCTCGCTCCCGCCCCGTTCTGCGCCAGTTCCGTCCAGGAGTCCCGTGAGCACCGTCCAGACCTCCGCGCCCGAGGCGCCCGTCGAGCAGCAGGGGAGGATGACGCACCGTCAGGTGCTGGAGGCCCTCTCCGGCATGTTGCTGGCGATGTTCGTGGCGTTCCTGTCCTCGACCGTCGTCTCCAACGCGCTGCCGACGATCATCACCGAGCTGCGGGGCACGCAGAACCAGTACACCTGGGTGATCACGGCGACCCTGCTGGCCTCGACGGCGTCCACGCCGATCTGGGGCAAGCTCGCCGACCTGTTCAGCAAGAAGCTGCTGATCCAGCTGTCGATCGTCATCTTCATCGTCGGCTCGATGCTGGCCGGCCTCGCGCAGTCGGTGGACACGCTCATCGCGTGGCGCGTCCTGCAGGGCCTGGGCCTCGGCGGCCTGCAGGCGCTGGTGCAGATCGCGATGGCCGCGATGATCAGCCCGCGCGAGCGCGGTCGCTACTCCGGTCTGCTGGGTGCCGTCATGGCGGTCGCCACGGTCGGCGGTCCGCTGCTGGGCGGCCTGCTGGTCGACACCAGCTGGCTCGGCTGGCGCTGGTGCTTCTACGTCGGCGTCCCGTTCGCCGCCGTCGCGCTGGTGCTGCTGCAGCGCACCCTGCACCTGCCGGTGACGAAGCGAGCCGTGACGATCGACTACCTCGGTGCCGCCCTCCTCGCCGCTGCGGTCTCGGCCCTGCTCATCTGGGTCACCCTGGCCGGCAGCAGCTTCGCGTGGGCCTCGGTCGAGACGGCGCTGTTCCTCGGCGGGGCGGCGCTGGCAGTGGTGGCGTTCCTCGTGACCGAGCTGCGGGCCGCGGAGCCGATCGTGCCGCTGCGGCTGTTCCGGGACCGCACCACCACGCTCGCCATCATCGCCAGCGTCGCCGTCGGCATGGCGATGTTCGGCTCCACGGTGTTCCTGGGCCAGTACCTGCAGATCTCCCGCGGGTACTCGCCCACTGAGGCCGGGCTGCTCACCATCCCGATGGTCGGCGGCCTGCTGATCTCCTCCACGGTCTCCGGTCTGCTCATCACCCGGTTCGGCCGGTGGAAGTCCTACCTGACGGCCGGTTCGGTCCTGGTCGTCGCCGGCTTCGCGCTGCTCGCGACGATCGATCACGAGACCGACATGGTCCTGCTGAGCTTCTTCCTGTTCGTGCTCGGCGTCGGGATCGGGATGAGCATGCAGAACCTCGTCCTCGCCGTGCAGAACACCGTGGCGGCGACCGATCTGGGGGCGGCGAGCTCCGCGGTCGCCTTCTTCCGCAGCCTCGGCGGCACGATCGGCGTCTCGGTGCTCGGTGCGGTGCTGAGCAACCACGTCGGGAACCTGATCCGGGGCGGCCTGGCCGACATCCCCGGTGCGGCCGAGGCCGCCGCGGCAGGTGGCGGGGACATCGGCCTGGCCGATCTCGCGGATGCGCCGGCGCCGATCCAGGAGCTCATCCGCATCTCCTACGGCGACGCGACCGGCCGGGTCTTCCTGATCTCCGCCGTCGTGGCGGTCGTCGCCGTCCTCGCGGTGCTGTTCATCCGCGAGGTGGCGCTGCGCACCGAGACCGGTGACGAGCGCGAGGCGGCCGAGCGTTCCGACGCCGTGCGCATCGACACCGACGCCATCGAGGGTCGGGACGCCGGGGGCGAGCGCACCGACGAGGTGGCGCACGCCGGATCCGGGGCCGCCACCCGCTGACCTGACCGTCCGACGGCCCGTCTCCCTCGGGGAGGCGGGCCGTCGCCGTTCAGCCGGAGGTCACCCCTCCAGCGAGGCGTCCAGCGTGATCTCGGTACCGGCCAGCGCCTTGCTCACCGGGCAGCCGGCCTTGGCCGCCTGCGCGGCCTTGTCGAAGCCGGCGGCGTCCAGGCCGTCGACCTCGCCGCGCACGGTGAGCTTGACCCCGGTGATCGCCGGGGCTCCGTCCTGCTGGCCGAGCGTGACGTCGGCCGAGACCTCGAGCGACTGCGGGGTGCCGCCGGCCTTGCCGATCTCACTGGAGAGCGCCATGGCGAAGCAGGCGGAGTGCGCCGCCGCGATCAGCTCCTCGGGGCTGGTGGCACCGGCTGCCTCGTCGGCGGTGCGCTTGGGGAACGACACCTCGTAGGTGCCGATCTTGGAGCTGGAGAGCTCCACCTGTCCCGAGCCCTCCTGGAGGGTCCCGTTCCAGGCGGTGCGGGCGGTACGAGTGGGCATGTCGTCCCTTCGGGCCGTGGCCGCCCCTGGCTCGGGCGGCACCGTGGCTGCCCTCCTACCCGCTCGGGCGGAGCCCTACCGTCCGGACTCGGCCTGCTCCGCGGCCGCGCCGTTGACCCGGTCGGTGAGCAACCGGAGCCGGGCCTTCAGGTCGTCGAACTCGCTGGCGTCGAACCCGATCGCGCCGATCATCTCCTCGGAGATGGCCATGGCCTTGTCCTGCAGCGCCCGGCCCGCGTCGGTGAGCGCGATCGAGACCGACCGCTCGTCCTCGACCCGCCGGTGGCGGGTGACCAGCCCCGCGGCCGTCAGGCGCTTGAGCAGCGGCGACAGCGTGCCGCTGTCCAGGGCCAGGCGGGAGCCGAGCTGGCCGACCGTCTGGTTGTCGGACTCCCAGAGGAGCAGCATCACCAGGTACTGGGGGTAGGTCAGACCGATCGCGTCGAGCATGGGGCGGTACCGCGCGGTCACCGCCCGGGACGCGGCGTACAGCGCGAAGCACAGCTGATCGTCGAGTGCGACGCTCGGGGCTGGCAGGGCGGTCATGTCGCCAGTCTAGGGGCTGGCGTCAGCGGACTCGGGACTTTCCGCCCTTGCGCCTCCCCGGATGGGCGACCTAACGGCCGGTGGGGACCCGCGGGGACGGTCGAACGGGCAGAGTTGAGCGGAACAGACTCAACCCATGGTTCGTTGCAGGAGTCGATGGCGCCGCCCACGGACGGACGGCGTCCCCCAGCCACACGAAAGGACGTGCGTCCGAGCATGGAGAGCAAGCTCACGACCCGCTCGCAGGAGGCCGTCGCCGGCGCTCAGCGTCTCGCCGTCGGCCGGGGTCAGGCGGCCCTGGAGCCGCTGCACCTGTTGGTCGCCCTGCTGGAGCAGGCCGACGGCATCGCCGGTCCACTGCTGACCGCGGTCGGTGCCGACCCGGCCGACGTGCGCAGCAAGGCCGACGCCGCGCTGCGCCGCATGCCGAGCGTCAGCGGCGCGACGGTCTCCGCGCCCGCACCCTCGCGCGAGTTCCTCCGGGTGATCAACGCCGCGTCGGAGCAGGCCGGGGCCCTCGGCGACGAGTACGTCTCCACGGAGCACCTGCTGGTCGGGCTGGCCGGCTCGGAGGGCGAGGCCGGGGCCGTGCTCACCAGCGCCGGTGCCACCCGTGACGCGCTGCTGGCGGCCTTCCGCACTGTGCGCGGCAACCGCAAGGTGACCAGCGCCGACCCCGAGGCCACCTACCAGGCGCTCGAGAAGTTCGCCGTCGACCTGACCGAGCGCGCCCGTGACGGCAAGATCGACCCGGTCATCGGCCGCGACACCGAGATCCGCCGCGTGGTGCAGGTGCTCTCCCGCCGGACCAAGAACAACCCCGTCCTCATCGGCGAGCCGGGTGTCGGCAAGACGGCCATCGTCGAGGGCCTGGCCCAGCGGATCGTCGCCGGTGACGTCCCGGAGAGCCTCAAGGGCAAGCGGCTCATGGCGCTGGACCTGGCGTCCATGGTCGCCGGCGCGAAGTACCGCGGTGAGTTCGAGGAGCGGCTGAAGGCCGTCCTGCAGGAGATCACCGAGGCCGAGGGCGAGATCATCACCTTCATCGACGAGCTGCACACCATCGTCGGTGCCGGCGCGACCGGCGACGGCGCCATGGACGCCGGCAACATGATCAAGCCGATGCTCGCCCGCGGCGAGCTCCGCATGGTCGGCGCCACCACGCTCGACGAGTACCGCGAGCACATCGAGAAGGATCCGGCGCTGGAGCGGCGCTTCCAGCAGGTCTTCGTCGGCGAGCCCAGCGTCGAGGACACCATCGGCATCCTGCGCGGCCTCAAGGAGCGCTACGAGGTGCACCACGGCGTGCGCATCACCGACGGCGCGATCGTCGCCGCCGCCACGCTGTCGGACCGGTACGTCACGTCCCGGTTCCTGCCCGACAAGGCGATCGACCTGGTGGACGAGGCCGCCAGCCGGCTGCGCATGGAGATCGACAGCCGGCCGGTGGAGGTCGACGAGGTCGAGCGCGCCGTCCGGCGGCTGGAGATCGAGGAGATGGCGCTGGCCAAGGAGGACGACCCGTCGTCCCTCGAGCGGCTGGCCGCGCTGCGCGAGGACCTCGCCGACAAGCGCGAGGAGCTGGCCGAGCTGACCGCGCGCTGGCAGCAGGACAAGAGCGCCATCACCCGCATCCAGCAGATCAAGGAGGAGCTGGAGCGGCTGCGGCTGGAGGCCGAGCGCGCGGAGCGCGAGGGTGAGCTCGCCCGGGTCGCCGAGCTGCGCTACGGGCGCCTGCCGCAGCTGGAGAAGGCGCTGACCGAGGCCGAGGCGTCGGTCGAGGAGCAGGCCTCCATGCTGAAGGAGGAGGTCGGCCCCGACGACATCGCCGAGGTCGTCCAGGCCTGGACCGGCATCCCCGCCGGCCGGCTGCTGGAGGGCGAGACCCAGAAGCTGCTGCGCATGGAGGAGGAGCTCGGTGGGCGGGTCGTCGGGCAGCCGGATGCGGTGCGGGCGGTCTCCGACGCCGTCCGGCGGGCGCGCTCCGGCGTCGCAGACCCCGACCGGCCGACCGGCTCGTTCCTGTTCCTCGGCCCCACCGGCGTCGGCAAGACCGAGCTGGCGAAGGCGCTGGCGGGCTTCCTGTTCGACGACGAGCGGGCCATGGTCCGCGTCGACATGAGCGAGTACTCCGAGAAGCACTCGGTGGCCCGGCTCGTGGGGGCCCCTCCCGGCTACGTCGGCTACGAGGCCGGCGGTCAGCTCACCGAGGCGGTGCGCCGCCGTCCGTACACCGTCGTCCTGCTCGACGAGGTGGAGAAGGCGCACCCCGACGTCTTCGACGTCCTGCTGCAGGTGCTCGACGACGGGCGGCTGACCGACGGCCAGGGCCGGACCGTGGACTTCCGCAACACGATCCTGATCCTGACGTCGAACCTCGGATCGCAGATCATCGCCGACCAGTCGGTGCCCGAGGAGCGGCGCCGCGACGCCGTGCTGGGCGTCGTGCGGTCGCACTTCAAGCCGGAGTTCCTCAACCGCCTCGACGACGTCGTGGTGTTCCGGGCGCTGGGCAGCGAGGAGCTGACCGGGATCGTCGACATCCAGGTCGGCGTCCTGGCCCGCCGGCTGGCCGCCCGCCGGCTGACCCTGACGGTCACCGATGCCGCGCGCGACTGGCTGGCGCTCAACGGCTTCGACCCGGTCTACGGGGCCCGGCCGCTGCGCCGGCTGGTGCAGTCGGCGATCGGCGACCAGCTGGCCAAGGCGCTGCTGGCCGGGGAGATCCGGGACGGCGACGAGGTCGTCGTCGACTGGCCGGGTGGTGACGTCGAGGGGCTGCGCGTCACCCGCGGCGCGTAACCGCCCGCGGGCGGGCCTGGCCCCCGTCGCCGCGCCCGCCGGGCCCCCTGCGGTCCGGCGGGCGCGCCGTCCGATCGGGTGGGACCGCGTGCCCTGCTGGTCCCCGCCCGCGTCGTCGTCGATGATCGCGGCGACGACGGGGACCGGGGAGGCGGAGGCACGATGACGGCGGGGCAGGACGACCAGCACGGCCAGCAGCAGGGGCAGCCCGAGGGGCAGGGCGACCGGCCGCAGCCGGGGTGGGGTCAGCCCTCGGGCCAGCCGCCCCACGGCCAGCCGCCCCACGGCCAGCCGCCCTACGGGGGTCAGCCCCCGTACGGGGGTCAGCCCCCGTACGGAGGTCAGCCCCCGTACGGAGGTCAGCCGCCGTACGGAGGGCAGCCGCCCTACGGCCAGGGACCGCAGAACCCGTACGGCCAGAACCCGTACGGCCAGAACCCGTACGGCTACGCCCCCGCGCCCTCGGCCCCCACGGGCGGAGGGCCCGGCGCGCCGGCACCCCTGGACCGCCCGGTCACGGTGCGCGCCGGGATCGGCGCCTTCCTCGCCGCACTGGTGCTCAGCGCCGTCGCCGCCGTCGCCACGCTGCTCAACTGGGACGAGTTCGTGGCCTGGACGCTGGACGAGTCGGGCACCGACCTGGAAGGGCCCGAGTTCGAGGGCCTCGACCCCGAGGCGTTCGCCGAGATCATCGGCCAGATCACGATCGGCATCACGGTCCTGATGCTCGCGCTGCAGTTGCTGTTCCTGTGGTTCGCCTGGCAGGGCCGCAACTGGGCGCGGATCGTGCTGTGGGTCCTCGGTGGCCTCACGCTGCTCACCGGCCCGTTCAACGCCGTTGCCAGCGGGCCGCTGCCGTTCGTCAACACGCTCACGTGGTTCCAGCTCGCCCTCACCGCCGCCGGGGTCGTGCTGCTGGCGGCGAAGCCGTCCAACGACTGGTACCGCTTCCGCAAGTGGCAGCGCGCCACCGGGCAGGGCTGAGCCGGGGCGGCCCTCAGCCGGGACCGGCGTTCACCCAGTCCCGCGTCGTGCGCGCCGCCAGGCTGGTCGCCGCCGCGACCGACAGCACCAGCAGGAGGAGCGCGACGACGGTGGTGCCACCCGCGGTGAACATCGTGGACAGCAGCACCACCGCCAGCACGATCGTCGCGACCAGCCCGGTCCACCGGCCCCACCGGCGGCGGCCCGCCAGCGCCCAGGCCGAGACGCCGTAGCCGACCCCGAGGACGAGCGGGACGGTGGTGTTGACCAGCAGGAACTGCTGCGCCTCGTCCCGGGTGAGCCCGCCCTCGGTCAGTACCTCGACGACGCCCTCACGCCCGAGCCAGGTGATCGTCACGTAGAGCACGAGCAGGGCGGCGAGGGTCGCCAGCAGGGCGATGGCGACCCTCGCCGACGGCGGTGCCTGCCGGGTCGGGTCTCCGTCGGCGGGGCGGGGGCGGGGTTCGCGCGGCACGCGTCCAGCCTGGCAGACGGCCGGGCCGCAGCACCGCGCCCGCGGCCGGCGCACGCGCGATCGTGACCCCGCCGTCGCACGGGAACAGACAGGATCACCACCATGACGCGCACCCCGACCCGCGGCGTTCTGCTCATCGCTGTCTCCAGCCTGGCGATCACGCTGAGCGCCTGCGGCTCCGACGCCCCTGCCGGCAGCACCGCCGGCACCACCCCCGTCACCACCAGCTCCGCGCCGGAGACGAGTGCGGCGGCGCCGGCCTTCGACGGGCCGTTCGGCGAGGGCTGCGCAGCGGTGCCCGCCGAGGGCCCGGGCGGCTTCGAGGGCATGAGCGCCGATCCGGTGGCCACCGCGGCCGGCAACACCCCGGCGCTGTCGACCCTCGTGCAGGCCGTGCAGGCCGCGAACCTGGTCGAGACCCTGAACACCACGGAGGACATCACCGTCCTGGCACCGTCGAACCCGGCGTTCGAAGCCCTCCCCCCGGACGCGCTGAACGGGCTGCTCGCCGACACCCCGGCGTTGACCGCGGTGCTCACCCACCACCTCATCCCGGGCCGCCTGGCCCCGGACGAGCTGGCCGGCACGCACGCCACGCTGAGCAACGACGAGGTGACCATCGAGCGCTCCGGCGAGAACTTCACCATCGGCGCCGAGGCGACCATCGTCGGCGAGGAGGCGACGGTGGTGTGCGGCAACGTGCAGACGGCGAACGCGACCGTCTACATCATCGACCAGGTGCTCCAGCCCGCCGGCCTGTGAGGGCCGGTGCGTCGCCCGGACTCCGCCGGGCGAGGCGCTCAGTAGGGTCCGTGCCATGGAGAAGGACCTCGTTCCCCCCCACACCTCGTCCCTCGGCGCGGGCCCCTGGAGCGAGGCCTCGCTGCCCGACCGCGACCGGCTGCTGCAGCTGATCCTCGACCTCGCCGTGGTGCACGGGAAGGTCACGCTCTCCTCCGGGCAGGAGGCCGACTGGTACATCGACATGCGCCGGCTCACGCTGCACCACGAGGGCGCGCCGCTGGTCGGGCGCGTGATGCGGCAGCTCACCGGCGACCTGCGCTACGACGTCGTCGGCGGGCTCACCCTCGGCGCCGACCCGGTCGCCACGGCGATGCTGCACGCCGCCGCGGCGGGCGAGGGCTTCCTCGACGCCTGCGTCGTCCGCAAGGCGGGCAAGGCCCACGGCCTGCAGCGCCGGATCGAGGGGCCGGACGTCGCCGGCCGCGCCGTCCTGGTCGTCGAGGACGTCTCCACCACCGGCGGCAGCCCGCTGACCGCGGCGCAGGCGTTGCAGGAGGCCGGCGCGGAGGTGGTCGCGATCGCGGTGATCGTCGACCGCGGTGGGCGCGCGGCGGTGGAGGAGGCCGGTTTCGAATACCGGGCCGCCTTCACCCTCGCCGACCTCGACCTCGCCTAGCCCGTCCGGGGGGGGGGGGGGGGGGGGGGGGGGGGGGGGGGGGGGGGGGGGGGGGGGGGGGGGGGGGGGGGGGGGGGGGGGGGGGGGGGGGGGGGGGGGGGGGGGGGGGGGGGGGGGGGGGGGGGGGGGGGGG